>JBGAGR010000129.1:0-21198 GCA_044226645.1 Aggregatilineales bacterium | reverse complement strand
CCAGGCTGGTCTGGTTGTACAGCCTTGACTATCCCCTCGACAGCCGATACAATGCGCCCATCCAAACGGGCCTGTAGCGAAGTTGGGATCGCGCTACAATCGCACTGTAGAGGTCAGGGGTTCGAATCCCCTCAGGTCCATCTAAGAGAAAATCGTGCTTCATGGGCGCATTTTCTTGCTTAGTGATGTTCGAATCCTCTCTCCCCAGTTTCTCTCTCAAAAGCATCCATATGATGCTTTTTTCTTGCGTAGCAGGGTTCGAATCCTGTCTACCCCCTTCTCTAAAGTGAACTTGCCCCGATTCAGTGGTTCTTCCGCACATTATGTGAAACCAGAGGAATAAAGCACCTTCAAGCGGAGCAAATCGAAATTGGCACGACCATACATCTGGCGTTTAATGCATTTGAGGCGGTTGACTTGCCCTTCTGTCTGCCCATTGCTCCAAACAGTTTCAAGGACGGCGCGGACAGCCGCATAATCCTGACGTAAGCTAGAAGCAAAGTTTTGTACCTGCACGGCAGGAAAGATTTCGCAGGTTGTTAGCCATAGGTCAAGTTGGTCAGCGAGACGCTGTTTGACCATCTTGACAAATTGCTGAGCGAGAGGATAAAGCTGACTCAGTTGAGTGTCCTGACAAATATGCTGTAGCAAAGCTACTTCTTCTTCGGTCCCTAATTGATCTGGGGCACGCACCAGCAGCCAAGCCAACTGTTTAGAGGAAGGCAAAATATCGGTTGGGGAGGCAGGGTGTGGCTTGTTATCCCAGTATGGAGCGGGCGTAGTAGGAGCAGGTACAGTGCGTCGCAAGTGCATCCACTTCAGGACTTGACGCGGCGATCCGCTGTAACCCTGCTGTTGAAGTTCACGCCACAATTGCAAGGCATTTTCACAACCTTCGTCTTGTCGCTGGATCAAATAAGTAACATACCGGTCAAGTTTGCTGCGTCCAGGTCGCCGTCGTTTGCGTTCGGGAAAGCTGGTCGCCTCAAAGTATTTACGAACCGTCTCCCAGTGATGCCCAAGCAGTGCTGCAATCTGCGAAATATTGTATCCAGCCTGTCGTAGGTCTTGTATTTGTTCGTATTTGGCAATCCGTTTATCTCGACTGGTCTGAGCAGCGATTTGTTCACTCTGAGTACGTCGAAAAGCGGTACGCTGCTGGTTCAACAGGGTCAAGTGCTTTGGGCTGAAGGGGAGTTGCTGTAAACGAGGGTAAATGGTGCTCAGAAAGCGATCCAGCATCTGACGCAGGTTCAACAGAAGATGCCAGCGATCCGCTACCTGTAGGGCTTGAGGTGCGCCGACTGTAATACCAGCAGCATACTCTGTTGAGCGGTCACGAGTGACAATCTCAATGCCTGGATGCTGTTGAAGCCACTCAGCAACCACAACAGAAGTCCGTTCAAGCAGCACATCAATAGGGTGATGCTGTTCTAAGTCGACCAGCACTGTGCCGTAGCGTCGTCCCTTCTTCAATGCCCAGTCATCCACCCCTATAATCCGGGGGCATCCGCTCGATACCAGCCTTGTCTGACGGATGATGCGCAGCAAGGTATCTCCGCTGGCGACGATCTGAAAATGCTTCAGCAAGCGATGAGTCGCCTCGGCACTCACCTCGAAAGCCACTCGTCGAAGTAAGTCAGTGAGCTGGGTGGTGCGGCGAGCATAGGTGGGTAGCCAGTCAGGAAATTGCTCGACAAAGGTCTTTTGGCTACAAGCGGTATTCAGGCAGCGAAAGCGTTTGACCCACAAATGCAACCGCACTCCTTGTCCAATACAGGGCAGTTCTTGAGGATGACGCTGATACCAGCTATGCA
Organism: Aggregatilineales bacterium; assembly: GCA_044226645.1. Classification (GTDB taxonomy): domain Bacteria; phylum Chloroflexota; class Anaerolineae; order Aggregatilineales; family Phototrophicaceae; genus CFX2. The sequence continues at coordinate 19,381 of JBGAGR010000129.1, read as the reverse complement.
GCCTCCCCGATGGTTGATGACAACTTGGACAGCAGGCCGAGTATGCTGAACTTCGCCCCTCGATGTGCAAGAAACCAGCTTCTCTGCGTATGCCTTCGATTTCGAAACCGGGCAAACTGAATGGAATCGTCTTGATATGATTTGTCCATTTTCAACTCAAGTGAATAAATCATATCAGTGTAAACAGCTTCCCTATCTCTTTTCCACATAATGTGCGGAAGAACCACCAAACTGGGGCAAGACCAGGTCATGATCTGACGCGCCAGATGCTTATCGCGTTGGGGGCGGCACACTGCTCCCAGCCACAAGCGTGTTCCCACCGCCAGTGCCATCGCTATCCAGACTATTCCCCCTTTACTTTCAGCCGCAGTTCATCCACTTGCACCTGTTCCAAGTCCAGTGCTTGTATATGCTGATGATGAAAGACTTCCGCCTGCACTCCCGCTCGTCTGAGCCAATCTGCCACTGTGCGTTCATCCAACTCAAATACACTCACAATCGCCGCTACCGGACAACCACTCGCCACCGACCCCACCATCCACGTCACCAATTCCTCCGAATGCCGCAGTCAGTAAAATATGGTTCCCCGTCGATACGAGAAGGTGCTGTCACAACTTTTGCAGCAACAGCGTTGGCGACCTTTTCCATGCGAAACGATATCCCCTTTTCCCATCACGTACTTGTAAGGGCAGGCTTCGTTCATGCAAAATACCCTTTGAAGGTTCATCTTCACTCCCGTTATCTCGTCAGGAGAGCCGTTCGGCATTATGAACCTTCTATTTCCTCTCGTCCACCACTTACTTTGGGGCTACCGATTATGTAATAGACACACATTTTCATGCATTTATGTAGTTGCAGCAGTACAGATTACGCTATACACTATTCGAAATTCATCTTTACAATTTTCACATCTCTAAACTTTGGAGTTTGAAACCCGTAACCAAATTTGGTACATCAGCAGCAATGATAGTCCAGTCGCTCTACACTTTTGCTGCCTTTCTTATTGAATAGGTACAGCTATGGCGAACGTAGAAAAGCAGATACCCGAGGCTTCCAACACATCACAAGCCATTCACGATGACAATCAGTTTTCCGCCCACACGATATCTCTACCCCATGGTGGTGGAGCAATACGGGGTATCGGTGAGAAATTCGGTGTCAACCCCGTCACGGGAACATCATCGTTGAGTATTCCGTTAGTTACGAGCAAAGCGCGTGCAGGCTTCGAACCACAGCTAACACTCAGCTATGACTCAGGCTCTGGCAACGGCCCCTTTGGTTTCGGCTGGTCCCTTTCCTTACCGATGATCACGCGCAAAACCGATAAAGGACTTCCGATTTATGCTGACAGCATGGAGTCTGATACGTTTATTCTGTCCGGTGCGGAAGATCTTGTCCCCATCATTGAGCAAACGGCGCGCGTTGAAAATGATTATGAGATTCAGCGTTATCGCCCACGCATTGAGGGACTCTTTGCACGTATTGAGCGCTGGACAGAGCGTTCCAGCGGCGCAATACACTGGCGTTCAATCACCAAAGATAACATCACCACGCTGTATGGAGGCAGCGCGCAAAGCCGAATTGCCGACCCAGCCGATCCTACCCATGTCTTTAGCTGGTTGATTTGCGAAAGCTACAATGACAAAGGTGGGGCGATTTACTATGAATATAAGGCAGAAGATTCGGCAGGTGTCGATGTCTCAGCCGCCCACGAGCACAATCGTACAGATGCCAGCCGCTCGACAAACCGCTATCTGAAACGAGTTCACTATGGCAACCAGACACCCTGCCAGCCCGGTGAAGACCTGACGCTGCGGAAGGATTGGCTGTTCGAGGCCGTTTTCGACTATGGAGAGCACTACAACGAGGGCGAAGCAGGACAGCCTACTCATATCGCTTTGTCAGACGCTCAGCGGGACTGGGCACAGCGTCTTGATCCATTTTCCAGTTATCGAGCAGGTTTTGAGGTACGCACCTACCGCCGCTGCGAGCGTTTTTTCATGTTCCACCATTTTGACGCGGAACTGGGCATGGCCGATTATCCTGTCCGGATGACGGAATTCGTCTATCGTGGCTCGGCAGTGGCTTCGTTTATCGAACGTGTCATTTCTTCCGGTCTGGTGTGGCAACCTGAGACGGGCTATCTGAAAAAATCACTCCCGCCGCTGGAATTGACCTACAGCCAAGTCGTTGTAGACAGCACTATTCGCGACATCGACCCGGAAAGTCTGGTGAATCTGCCGTATGGTTTGGACAACAGTCATTACCGCTGGGTTGACTTACGTGGCGAAGGCATCTCCGGCATTCTGACAGAGCAAGGTGGGCGCTGGTATTACAAGCGGAATTGGAGCGCCCTGGCTGAACTTAAAGGCGAAACTGTACGCTTTGGCCCGGTTGAATTGATCGGTCAGCAGCCGTCCTCCGCCAACCTGAGTCAGGGACGACAGCAGCTATTGGATTTGACAGGCGAAGGGCATCTTGACCTGGTGCAGTTTTCGCCACCTATGGCTGGTTACTATAAACACAATGAACTTGATAACTGGGATTCGTTCAGACCCTTTACATACCTGCCGAATTTGAAATGGGATGACCCCAATCTGCGCTTTGTTGATTTAACAGGTGATGGATTCGCCGACATCCTGATTACAGAAGATCAGGCTTTTTGCTGGTATCGCTCACTGGCGGTGGACGGTTTCACAGAGGCAGAGCGCGTTTATCCACCCTTTGACGAAGAACAGGGGCCGCGTTTGGTATTCGCGGATGGCACTGAGTCTATCTATCTGGCAGATATGTCCGGTGATGGATTGGCTGATCTGGTTCGCATCCGCAATGGCGAGGTGTGCTACTGGTCTAACCTGGGTTACGGGCGCTTTGGCTCAAAAGTTGCGATGGATAATGCGCCCTGGTTCGAGCTGTATGACCTATTCCATCAAGACCGTTTACGGCTGGCAGATATTGACGGTTCAGGAAACACGGACATTATCTATCTGAGCGAAGACGGTGTCCGGCTGTATTTCAACCAATCCGGTAATGGATGGAGCAAAGCCCTTCACTTATCAAGCTTCCCTGGTATTGATACACTGGCTACCGTAGATGTGGCGGATTTGTTCGGCACGGGCACAGCCTGCCTGATCTGGTCATCCTCCTTAGCGGGCGACGCAGGTCGTCCGATGCGTTACCTGGATTTGATGGGGAGTAACAAACCTCACCTGCTGCTGGGGGTGCGTAATCATCTTGGCGCGGACACTCACATTCAATACAGTACCTCCACGCGCTTCTACCTGGAAGATGAACAGGCAGGTCATCCCTGGATAAACCGGCTGGCTTTTCCGGTGCATGTGGTTGAGCGTACAGAGACCCTTGATCGTCTAAGCGGCAACCGCTTCGTGACCCGCTACACTTACCATCACGGTTATTTTGATGGTGTCGAACGGGAGTTTCGCGGCTTTGGCATGGTTGAGCAGCTCGATACTGAAGCATTCCCGGCACTCAGTCTCAACGACGCGAGTGAATCCGCAACTAACACAGATATTGCCAGTCATGTACCCCCTGTATTGACGCGCACGTGGTTTCATACTGGCGCGTACCTGGAGGGCGAGCGCATCAGTTGGCTGATGGCGCACGACTATTATGGTGCGCCTCACGATCCCGATAATGGCACGCAGTGGCAGCGATTTGCAGCCACACTACTGCCTGATACCATCCTGCCGGATGGACTGACCTTTGAGGAAATACGAGAAGCCTGTCGTGCCCTGAAGGGGTCTATCCTGCGGCAGGAAGTGTATGGACTAGATGGAAGCGAACGGGAGGCTCACCCGTACAGCATCTCTGAACGGAACTACACGGTTGAACTGCTGCAAGCACGCGGCGAACAACGTTATGCAGTGTTTTATGTCCATCCGCGCGAAACTATTGACTACCACCTCGAACGTAATCCCGACGACCCGCGCATCGCTCACCAGATGGTGCTGGGTGTGGATGCTTATGGCAATGTCGAGCGCTCGGTCACCATCGCCTATCCACGATATGAGGGGCTGGAGCAAGTCCCGCAACAGAGTGAAACGCATCTGACTTTTTCCCTCAACAGGTTCGCCAATCTGGATTCAGCAGCGGATTGGTATCGGGCTGGTGTGCCTGTCGAGCAGCGCTTGTATGAAGTCATCCGAGTGCGTGAGGCGGCGGAACGCTATCCCTATGAAGACCTGGTGGCTTTGTTCAGGAGACTGGTTCCGTTCGATCAGGTCGAACCTGCGGCAGTCGATACGATTCCTTATGAGCAGTGGGATTGGCGTATACAACCGCTCGATGACCGGACACAGCTACGCCTGATTGAGCATGTCCGCACGATTTACCGCAGTGATGATTTGAGCGCTGGTTTGCCACTGGGCGAAGTCGAGTCGCTGGCGCTGCCATACGAAACCTATAAACTGGCACTGACCCCTGCTCTCGTGGAGGCGGTATACGGCGACCGGGTTGATAACGAGATACTGACAAGCGCGGGCTATGTTTACCAGGAAGGACAGTGGTGGATACCATCCGGGCGCATTCGGTTTGCACCGGAAAGCGACCCGCCGCCGCAAGCAGAATTAAACGAGGCGCGTGCTCACTTTTTCCTGCCGCGTCGTTTTGTTGATCCGTTCGGCAATGCCAGCACCATCACCTATGACCGCTACGATTTGCTGCTGGCTGAAACACGAGATGCACTCGACAACCGGACACAAGCCCAAAATGACTACCGTGTCTTACAACCGTGTCAGGTGACGGATGCCAACGGCAACCGAACACAGGCAGCTTTCGATGGGCTGGGCATGGTTGCGGGAACGGCTGTTATGGGGAAGCCGGATGAAGGTCTGGGCGATTCGCTGGACAATTTCCGGGCTGATCTTTCGCAAGCAGAGATTGATGCTTTCTTCGCTGATCCGCGCGGTGATATTGCCCTGGAACTGCTGGGCAGCGCGACGACGCGCATCATCTACGACATCACCCGTTATTACCGAACGGAAACAGCGCCCGTTTTTGCTGCCGCGCTGGCCCGTGAGACACATGTTCATGCGTTAGCGCCGGGAGGGATCAGTCGTTTTCAGGTTAGCATATCCTACTCGGACGGCTTCGGGCGCGAGATTCAGAAGAAAGTGCAGGCCGAGCCGGGGCCGGTGGAGACTGACGGCGTGGAGGTGAATCCGCGCTGGGTGGGCAGTGGCTGGACGATTTTCAATAATAAGGGCAACCCGGTTCGACAGTACGAGCCGTTCTTTACAGCGACCCATGATTACGAATTCGCTGTCATGGTCGGTGTCAGCCCGATTTTATTCTACGACCCGGTTGAACGAGTGGTGGCGACCCTGCATCCCAATCATACCTGGGAGAAAGTGGTGTTCGACCCCTGGCAGCAAACGACCTGGGACGTTAACGATACGGTTTTGCTCGACCCGCGAACTGACCCGGATGTAGAGGGATATTTCGCACGGCTCGACGCGGCAAGCTATTCCCCGACCTGGTACATGGCGCGGCAGGATGGCGCACTGGGCGCACTGGAGCGTGATTCGGCTCTCAAGACGGCTGTCCACGCCGCCACGCCGACCACCGCCTACTTCGACACGCTTGGACAAACAATCGTAACAGACACGCACAATCGTTTTGTGCGCGATGGCGAGACAGTGGATGAACATTACGCTACGCGGGTGGTGATGGACATCGAAGGTAATCAGCGTGCCGTTATTGACGCGCTTGAGCGTGTGGTGATGCAATACGACTACGATTTGTTGAGCAGCCGCATCTATACCAGCAGTATGGAGGCAGGCACTCGACGGATGCTGAATGATGTGACGGGCAAGCCAGTTTATGCCTGGGACAGCCGGGGACATCGCCTGCGTTCGGACTACGATGTCCTGCGCCGCCCGACGGATGTCCGCTTAAGCACGGATGGCGGTGATGAACAGGTGGTGATGCGGATGGTTTATGGCGAAAGCCTGCCAGATGCCGAGGCGCACAATCTGCGGGGCAAAGCCTACCGCATTTACGACAATGCGGGCAGCATCACTACAGATGAGTACGATTTCAAGAATAATCTGCTGCACAGCCGCCGCGAACTCGCCCGCGACTACAAGACTATACCGGATTGGTCAACTGATGTGGCGCTGGAAGCACAGGCTTACGACAGCAGCACGGCCTATGACGCACTCAATCGCGCGGTGGCACTCACGGCTCCGGATGGCAGCATCATTCATCCCATGTATAACGAGGCTAACCTGCTCGAACGGGTCGAGGCGATTGTGAGCGGTGCGGAAGCGGCAAGCACTTTCGTGGCGGATATTGATTATAACGCCAAAGGACAGCGCGAACTGATCGTCTATGGCAATGATGTCGCCACGCACTACGCCTATGACCGGCTGACATTCCGCCTGACACGTTTACAGACGGTACGCGGGAATGAACCTTTGCAAGACCTCGGTTACGTTTATGATCCGGCAGGTAACATTACCTACCTCAGTGACGATGCTCAACAGACCACATTTTTCCGCAACCAGCGCATTGAACCGAATGCAAATTACACCTACGACGCGATTTACCGCCTGATCGCGGCGACAGGACGCGAACATGTGGGGCAGATGGGCGAAGGCGGGTCACTTGAGCCAGTTCCGCACTCTCACGATGATGCCCCGCGCACTGGTCTGCTGCACCCCGGCGATGGCAGCGCGATGGGACGCTATATCGAGCGTTATGTCTATGATGCGGTTGGCAACTTACTGCAAATGCAGCATCGCGGCAGTGACCCGGCACATCCCGGCTGGACACGGCGCTACTCTTACGAAGAAGCGAGTCTGCTCGAACCCAACTCGGTAAGCAACCGCCTGTCAAGCACGCGCATCGGGGATGGGGACGAAGAACACTACGCCTACGATATACACGGCAATATGCTGACCCTGCCCCATCTCCCGCAGATGCAGTGGGACTATCTGAATCGCTTAGTCATGAGCGCACGGCAGGTCACACAGAGCGGCACGCCGGAAACGACCTACTATGTTTACGATTCGGGTGGGCAGCGCGTCCGCAAGGTGACAGAACGTTATGCCCCTGAGGGTGAAATACCTACTCGCGCAAAGGAGCGGATTTATCTGAGTGCGGGGTTCGAGGTTTATCGCGAATATGACGGCAGCGGCGAGGCTATGACGCTGGAACGCGAAACGCTGCATATGATGGACGACAAACAGCGCATCGCTCTGATTGAAACGCGCACACAGGGCGAGGATCGTGGTCTGGCACAACTCGTGCGTTACCAATTGGGAAACCATCTCGGTTCGGCAGTGCTGGAAGTGGATGCCAGCGCGGACATCATTTCTTACGAGGAATTTTACCCCTACGGCAGCACATCCTATCAGGCAGTACGCAACCAGACGGAGACACCCAAGCGCTATCGCTATACGGGTAAAGAGCGCGATGAGGAGAGCGGTCTGTATTATCACGGCGCACGCTATTACGCGGCATGGCTGGGGCGATGGACAGCATGTGATCCGGCGGGATTGGTGGATGGCCCGAATGTATATATCTATTCAAGAAATCGACCAAATCGACTAACTGATCCTACAGGCACAGATTCAGGTGATGGACAACCTCAAGTGTCGCCGCAATCATCCGTGTTTTATGGTAACGATTCTTCAGGCAATCCTGTGTACGTATTAGGTTCTGGTGATGCCTCAACTCAAAGTCAAAAGACCGATGACCAAATAGACGAAGTCATTGTTCATGGTCCTCCACGCAAATTATCTCAAGGAAAGTCACCAGAAACAGCATCAAATGATGGTAAAGAAGAGGGTGTTGGTGAACCTGGTTTTGCAGAAAGTCTTATACCAATTTGGGGATCAGGACGCGCAGCAATTAATCATTTTCAGCATGGCAATTATGTTAGAGGAACCATTTACAGCGTATTAGCCATTACTGATGTTTTCCTTGTGAAATCCCTAGTCGTAGCTGGAGGCAAGGTTTTGGCTAAAGGCGGCGCAATGCTTTTGGCCAAAGAAGGAGCCGAGCTGGTTGCAAAAGAAGGAGCTACGGTTGGTGAAAAAGCTCTTGCTAAAGAGGGAGCAAATGAAGTAGTACATCTCACGACTGCTGCTGGAAAAGAAGGAATAGAAGAATCTGGCAAAGTTGGGGGTAAGTGGGGCGTATTTGCGCTAGAAGCCGATAAAGTTCCATCGACCGCCTTGGGAAAATCGGCCGTTTCCCTAGTTCCTAAAAAGCTGGATGCAGAGATCAAAATCGGCGGTGAGGCGCTGGAAGCATTTAGTAAACCACCATTATATGGACCTTTTTCATCATGGCGTTACTTCGCTGGAGTACGTAGTTCTCCCCTCGGATCAGTGAATTTAGCCACCAATCGTTTTATTGCTGGTGAAATTTTTAAGAACGGCGTTTTCCGTCAAGCTACCCTTGGTGAGCACGCTGCCCAAATCGGTCACCAATGGTTATTGGATTATGGTATCGACGCTCTCATTTATACAGGTGTGAAAACGGGAATGTGGAGTAGTGATTTATCACTCGATTATAACAATAATCCGCAGCTGTGGACTGCCCCATTGAATAAATAGGCAATTTATTGCCAGATAGTAAATCAATAGACCAAGTTCGATATCAAAGATTAAGCTTGGTTCAGAAAGGAAATTAAGCCTTGGTAGACATGATTGTTTTGCGATTGCATCCCCTGGAACCGATTACCGGGAGTGCCTTTACCGCGTATCTGAATAACTTAACCATTAGCGTGCTGGACAATTCCTTCGCGCATCCGGAGGGCGAGCAGATTGGGCAGGCCGCTTTTCTGGCTATACAACCACGCGCCAATCCAACTGACCCCATTGTTTACGACGCGGCGACGCGAATCGCCCAACACTTTGTTGTTGTGCCTCCCCTCCTGGGTGGTGCTCCCACATTTCAGCTTGTGGCTGTGGCGACTGCTGTTATTCAGGTTCCCGCCGGACGGCTCGAATATATTCACAGTGATGTGAAGCTGACTATTTCGCGGAATGGAAAGCCTGTTCACGATCAAAGCCTGAATTACAATGTTGACATCCACACTGCCCCCAACATGCCGCCGCCGGGTCAATTTCAGAGCATTGCCGTAACCAGTAGTTATGTGGCGCTGCCTGCCCCGGAACGTGACCGAGACCCGGCTCTGGCCTTTGTGGAGATGCCCGAAGATGGCACACCGCCCGCCTTTGCCGATTTGCTGGCGGCTGTCATTAAAGTTCTGAATGCTGATCCGCAGCTCAACAACTACAACCTGACCAGCCTGACACCAGAGCAATGTAAGCATATCGCTTTCGAGATCGTGTATAACCGCACGCTGTTTCCGCTGCCGAAACCGACAAAATACACGCTCGAACAGTTTTATACCACCGATATTCCCGGTCGGGATGACACCGATAAAATTGATCCTCCCCGGCAAACTTTTGAGGCCGACCAGGTCAAATATCATGCCAGTCACGATGCCGAAGCTGATCGTTTGAGCCGCTATATCTATTCGCTGTCAGCGGCGCTGTACTGCGAGCAAAAAAGTAATCAGGCCGGGAGTGTGGGCTTCCAATTCCCTGTGAAGGCGGCATCTGCAACCGAGGTCGGCAAGATCAAGGAAGTCGAAGTGATTCTGACCAATTAGGGATTATCTGACCATCAGATATTACCCGCAATCGTTCGTCACGTGCAGGATTAGAGAAGAAATAATAGGGTACCGACTATGATCCCAAAATTCATTGTTCCGGCTCAATACTTCTATGCGCTGACAGCCGATCTGCCAGTCAATATTGACCCTGAGCAGCGCTATAGGCTGGTGTATACGCAGAGTGAGCAGCAGCTCATCCAACTGCTGACTAAATCCATTGACACACAGCACGTCATTGCCGAAGATGCGAATGTTAATCGCTATCAGGCAGCACGTCGTCTGCACGCGCTGGGTACAGCCACCGACCCCTATCCGCACTTCAAGGAGATCGCGCCCGCTGTGTTGGTTCATGATCTGGCACAAGCGTGGTTGAACTATAATGCTACGCCCGACATTGCCACCTTCTGGAATACACAGGTATTGGCGAATGCGGCAGCAGCAGCGCTGAAGCAGGCTCATCTCAAATTAGTGCTGTATGTGTTAACCGAGGGGCATAGCTTCGGTGCAAATATCTTCCTGGGCGACCAGATCACAGCGGATTTTGGATTGGCGAATGTAAACGACCTGATCGCCAAAACCGATGAAGACTGGCGTGGGTTCTTCCGGAATCTGCCGGAAAGCGCACTGCCGCCTTTCACGCAGCCCGGAACAGCACGCGCACGTGTTGAAGCATTCATCCGCCGTCTGCGAGAATTCTTCGATGTGGTGTCTGTCGCTGCCAATGACCCCACTATCAATCCAAGTGCGCTGCCAAGTCTGGGAATACCGGCTCATAATCCCTTTCAAGCCTTTATCAGTGCATACAATGCAGGGGGAGGCGCGGCCTTCAGCTTTGACGCAGCGCCCGATCTGGCGCGTTTCGATAATGCTGTAAGTACGGTTTTTCCCAACGACAGTAAAGCGGCGGAGTGGTTAGGCAGTGCGCTGCATATCATTGGCGACCTTTACCAACTGACTAAGCCCCCTCCTCCCGCTGCTCCTCCCCCTCCTGAAATGCGCTTCTCGTTGGTTGAGGCGCTCTATGCACGTGGGTTCACGGATGCCGCCAGTATTGCCGCGCTCGATGGGCAGTCGTTTCAAGCCGCGCTAATCGGAACTGTGGCTTATGATTACGCCAACCAGATATATACAGCCGCTAATGGCGCGCAGCAGCCGCCACAGCCCAACCAACCCAGTTTCATACCTATCAATCCGAATGGACAGCTCCGGAATTGTATTCCACCACTGCACTTGTCGCCGCTCGGCCCGGTGGCTTATCTGCACGAGATGCTGACCGCTACAGATCATTCGACCTGCGAAAATCCTGAAGGCAGCGGCAACGAAGGCGATGTATCGCTTTTGCAAGCTTTAACCAATAGACGTGGCGATGTAGGAAGCCTGAGCGCGACACAGGCCAATCTGGAAACGCCGCTGCCGATGATTGATCTGGTGAATGAGTGCCTGGAATACATGGCGGCCGCCAATCCGGCTGTAGGCGGGGTTGTATATGACACGGCTCAAACGGCGCTTTTCCAGCATCCACTCCGCGCACCGGGTGCGCCTGAAAACGAGGCCGAGCCGTATCATCATAACCCGGAAACGCTTCTCGCAGCGCTGCCCGAACACTCATCACCCGCGACACCTGTCAAGGCTGGCGCGGCTTACGATAATTTACGAGGTGACTTCTCTGCCCCAATCCTGCCTTACGCTCAAGCGTCGGACATCGCCCGCACCTATTTGCGACATCTAGGTACAAGCCGCTTCGAGGTCATGCGCCGCTTCCGCGAGAAAATTACCGAGTTTGTGCTGACACCGGAAGCCGAACCGGCTGGTTTCCGCAACGACCTGTGGCGTTACCCGGTACGCATTGATACCGCACGCGAATATCTGGGTATTACCAAAGCAGAATATGAACTGCTGTTCACCAAGGTCCTCGGTAACAACGCGGCGGATCGCCTGTTTGTCGCGACTCTCTACGGCTTTGAAAGCGCGCGGATTTGGACGGACATCGTTGTCAGGGTTCCTGAATTCCTTAAGCGTACCGGACTCGATTACTGTGAATTTGTCGAGCTGTGGAAATCCGGGTTTGTCGCTTTTCGTCGGGACGGAAAAGACCCTGACTTTCCTGAATGCAACCCCTGCTGTCTGGATGATTATGTCATCCGCTTCGGTGAGGGTGTCAGTATTACTGGTGCTCTGTGGAAGCTGGCGGTATTCATCCGGTTGTGGCGTAAATTACAGGATGTCCCCAAGGCTAAGTACACGTTTACCCAACTTTGCGACATCTGCAATGTACTTGGGCTTTATGCGGGTACAAAAATAAACCCGGATTTCATCCGACAACTGGTGGCTTTCCAGATGCTGCGCGATAACTTCCAACTGCCGCTGGTTGATCGGCATGACATGCCCGTTCCTGCTGGCGCAACAGGCGAAGATCGTACCCATCTCCTGGCGCTGTGGGTCGGGCCAGCCGCCAATAAATGGGACTGGGCGGTACATGAACTGATTCACCGCCTTGGGCATTACGCCCAGACGACTCACCGTTGTCCACATCGCAGCGCAGAGTTCATGAAGTTACTCGAGGACAAGCTCGATCCATTGTCGAATCTGGCGGAATTCGATTCAACGACACCAGCAACTACGTGGTTCGCCTATCCCACGCATACGCTGCGCTTTATGGAAGTGCTGGCGAAGATTTACGCCTCCAATTTTATCGTGAGCGATATTTTGTTCCTGTTCACAGCGCAAGATTGGGATGGAGTCGATCCATTCCCATTGCAAACGAACGATGAAACCCTGGAAAACCCGCTGGACTTACCAGACGATGAGGATACCTATTCGCTCTGGGAACTCCGGCGCACACTCGTGGAAATCGAAGTCAGCGACGAAGAGGCCACGCAGTGGGATTGGTCGCAAATCGCCAGCATACTTCAAGCGGAGTTCGGCCTGAACGCACCTAACCGTCTAACGTCATTGGGCGAGCATTTTTTCCCCGGCGTTCTGGAACAGAGCGGTTTTGCCGTAGCCCCTCTCAATCGTCTCTATCGCGTGAATCTGGCAGCGCCTCAACCGGCTGCGATGTGGAACACGCCCGCTCAAGGCCCTTTCCACTACCATACGGGCGACCAGAAACTGTGGACAGAAATACCCCTGTTCGATGAAGCCGTTTTGGAAAAACTGAGCCGCATCCGCCCGCTTGTTCCTATTGAAATACAGGCCGTACAGGACTTGTATTTCATGCCGCGCCACGACTTAGCCGATTTCGCGTTTTTGTTCAGCAACCTTGCTGATGCCGAGCGTCATCTCATTCAGGAAGCGGACGAGGCAAAACGCTGGCTCTATTTTCAGCGAGCCTTCGCCCTCTTCTATAAACGCTGCCATTTAATTGCCAAGCATCTGGCAAAACATGTTGCAGACGCAACCGGAACGAGTGATGATGGCGAGGATGTCGCCTGGCAACTGTTGAAACACCTGTTTGCAGACGAGAACCGCACTAGTGGCGCACAATGGGAAGCCGATAATGGTCAAGTGCCGCCTGCGCCTTATCCGGCGCAGCCCATCGGTGGCGCTTTCGCAGCGTTAGTGGGTCTCTCAGGGACAGGCTTGCTCGGTGAATATGTGCTGACAAATCCGGTTTGGCGTGAACTGCGCGGCCCACTGGAAGGCTTTGGCGAAACACCGAATACCGGTAATGCAGCCATACCGACGCTGATCCCTGCACTGAATTTCACTATATCGCCCCAGCAGCAGCAGTTCATTCACGTGCAAAATGGGCTGGCGTTAGCCAATACAGATGGCGAAGTGCTGGGTGGCGCACAAGGCTTCAGCGTGAAATGGAACGGTATCCTGCTCATCGAAAGCGATGGCTCATATCAGTTCTGGGCAGGAGCGCCGACCCCTGAAGGCGAACTGCCCGATTTCGAACGTGCTGAACCAGCACGATGGACTGTGAAGCTGCGACGCGGACAGAAATCATGGATACTCCTAAACCACCAGCATGATGAAGAAGGTGAAGATCAGCAAGGCGGTATGGATGCCCCGCTGAACCTTAAGCGCGGTGCCTATGAGCTGACGGTTGAATTCCGCCAGCCTGCACCGGCTTTAAACGACACCGAAATCATCGTGCCCCATCAGACGGGTTTCCAATTGAAGTATTCTGGCCCGGATACAAATGATACCCGTATGGCAATTCCGTTTAAGCGCTTGTATCAGGATCGTAAAGATCAACTGCTTTCACATGGTCTTGGTAAAGCTCTGTTGGGGACGGCGTTCGACTGTCTGCAAGCGCGCTACAGCAGCAGCCTGCGTGACATCCGCCGTACCTATCAACGGGCGTTCAAAGCGATTCTGTTTGCACACCGTTTCGGCCTGTCTGCCCAACCCAAAGCGGATTCGGGCGAGTCGGAAATTGGCTATATGCTGGCGCACGCGCAGGAATTCGCGGGATCAAGTTACTACCTGATCGGCGGCGTTTACACGCAGCATCAGGCGGTATTTGATTTTAATCTGCTGCCGCTGCTGGATAATTACTTCCCGCCGACAGCCGCCCAAGATGAGCGCGTCCAGCCCAGCCCACAGCGCCAGCAAGCTCTATTCGATTGGTGGGAACGCATCTTCGATTATGTGGCTTTGCGGAAGGAAACCGAGCAAGCGCCTGAACCGCCGATCTGGCTGCTGTTCCACGAGGCCGCGGAAGGTCATCCCAATCTCGATGTGCAGCTTCTGCGTTACATGGGTGTTGACCTGAACAACACCAATCTGGTGTTGAACTACGATTTCAACCGTTTGTTAACAACCGCTGATATGCTGGACGAACGCTTACCTATCCGGGTATGGAAGGCCGAGCAGCTCGTGAGACAGATTGTGGCAGACTTTTTGTGCAAAAAGATTTCTGATGCACAGCCTGCTTTGTGGGCAGCCGATGATCCCTCCGCTGAAATACAGCTTGGGATCGCCAACCTGACGAGCTTTGTGCGCGACGGGCTGATTGAAAATGGCCTGCCCCGCCGTTATCAAGACCTTCAACAGCTCAATGATGGACTACGCGAACGAGCGCGGGCGGCACTGCTGGCTTATCTATGCAGCATGAGCCGTGTTCAGCTTCCATCCGGGGACTTCGCGCGTAAACCCAAAGACCTAAGCGAACTGTTGCTGCTGGATGTCGAGGTTGGATTGTGCGAAAAAGCCAGCCGTATTGAGGAAGCTATCAGCGCGGCGCAAATCTTTGTCCAGCGCAGCCGTCTAGGGTTAGAGGCAGGCTTCATGGTTGGAGCGAGCTTCATCTCATTCTGGGACAGCACCTTCGTCACCTTCCACACCTGGAAGTTTTGCAAGCTGCACGAGCTGTACCGCGAGAATCACATTGAGTGGGATGAAATCGAGGCGGCACGGCGCAGTGAAGCGTTCCGCTTCCTTGAAGATCAACTACGCCGCCAAATCCTGACGATACCCATGCCCGGTGGATTAGTCCATTGGGACACCAATCAGCCGCCAGGCTATCCCGGCCTGACGCTGCTGCAAAAACGCGAACCCGCTACCATGCAGGGCTTCACGCCGATTGAGGGCTTCGATCTCCTCGGTACACCGGAACGGCAGGCACGCCCCTCATGGTTAGCAGCCGTTGGCCTGGATATTCCGCCTGTGCAGAATCCTGATGACAATGATGATAACGGAGACAATGGGGACAACGGAGACAACGGAGACGGCGGGAACGATGATGGTGGCAATGGCGACGATGTCATCTTTTTAGCGCGCGCGTTTATGCAGCTTCCTAACCAGAGCAAGCCGCTCCCCTGGTGGATAGAGGCTGCGATACGGTTGGGGGTGTGCTTCATCCGCGTGGCTGCCGCAGGAGTGCCACCCGCATCCATTCCGTTTGAGCCGCACGTTGTGACCGGGCATCCCGGCTGCTGCGAGATATGCGGTCACAATCATGAACCTGTCATGGACGAATACTACTTCTGGATACTGGACTCGCGCTTCTACGAGGCTGTGCATCAGGACGCGGTTATGAAGACGCTCGACTGGCATCAGTTACAGCACCTGCCAACCCTGCTGAATTGGGATCCTAATGCGATGGTGCATTTAGCCTGGTGTCGCGTCCATAATGGCGAATTCCAGCAACCGCGCCAATCCGTAGATGGTGTCGAAATTGAAGACCCCACGATCTTACAACTGATTTTCCGGGGACGGACGGGCGACTCGCTCACGTTTGAGGTACAGGGCGGTATTGCCCCTATTGGCTATACGCCTCAAATACCTGCTGGTTTTCGCTATGACATGGCAACCGACGCGGCTGTCCGGCTGCCACTCCTCCCAAGTGCCAACCCACCCCCTGCGCCACCCACTTTCGGAGAGCTTGCGGGTTATCCGTATTTCACCTACTTCGAACCGGGCGAGTCGTTGATGCCGCCGTCGTTGTTCGCTCCGGCCTGGGCTATTGGCGAATCGCTGCGCACCCACTGCCAGTTTGAAGCGGCATTGAAGTGGTACGGTATATTCTATAATCCGCTTGAAGAGGACAATACGTGGGCGCAGTGTCAGCCGCAGGATGGTGAGAATGGTGAGGAACCCCTTCCCATTCCTGAGGAGCCAATTGAACTGGTTATTTTAGAAGGAATGTTGTCGGCCTGCTGCGATACTCGTGCGCCTTCGGATGATGTCGCCCGAAAGCGAGCCATGCTGCTATTACACCAGGAAACGATGCTGCACTGGGTTGATGCCCTGATGCGCCAGCGCAACGCGCCAGAAGCATTTCAAATCGCCCGGCTGCTGCTGGATACGATGGCGAAGATTCAAGGCGATATGCCGCAGACAGTGATTGAAGCAGACACGAGCGTAGTACAGCAAACGGTGGGCGGTTTTGTACCCCATTTCCCAGCGCTGAACCCACGTCTGATGGCGTTATACGAGCAGACGAAAGACCGTTTGAATTTAATTCACGCCTGCCTGAATGGGTATCGCCTGCGTAATGGCCGTCCCAACAAGGACATGCCGTTTTGGGGAAACAGCAAGGTGCATGAAGGCTGGCAAAATGAGGCCTGTGGCTGCCCGGACGATGACCCGTGGTGTGTGCCGAACAGTCCGTATCGCTTCATGTTTCTGCTGCAAAAGGCGCAGGAGGTTACCAATGAAGTTCAACGCCTGGAGGACGCGCTTCAGGGAGCCTATGAAAAAGGCGATGCTGAACTGCTGGCAGCCATCCACGCCGACCAAGATCAACGCATGTTAGCGCTGGGCATTTCGTCCGCCCAGAACGAATGGCGCGCGGCGGATTGGCAATTGCAAGCGCTGGAAAAGACCAGAGAGGGTGCTCAAACGCGCCGCCGCTACTACGCCAACCTTATTCAAGCCGGTAAAATTGCTGGCGAGATTGCCTATGAGGCGCAAGTCGGGGTGTCGATTGGACTGCACGCGGCCGCTGATATTTCCGAGGGAATTGCTTCGGGTATCGGTGTTGTACCGGATATATGGGTCGGCACTGCCGGGATATTCGGCAGCCCGGTTTTCCTACAGCAGCTTCCTATCGGGAATAAGCTCGGCAGAATATTCTCAATTGCGGCACAAATCTCGCGTGATCTGGCTGCGATTGCTGACTTGACCGGCGGGTTGTCGCGCACTGAGGCCGATTGGGCACGGCGTGAGGCGGAATGGCGGCATCAGGTAAAGGTGATTGACATCGAACTCGAACAGATCGAACGTCAGAGTCTGGCATTGGAGCGACAGCGTGATATTGCCTTGCACAAGCTGAATATGCAACAGCAGCAGCTTGAGTTCTCCAGAGACAATCTTAACTACCTGCGCGATAAGTTCACCAACCATGCGTTGTTCCTGTGGCTGCAAAAAGAAACGGCAGCGAAACAACACAAAATGTATGAGCTGGCGCTAAACAGCGCGTTCCAAACGCAGATCAAGTTTAACATTGAGCGGGGTCATACCGCGCGCAGTTTTATTCCTTGCGAACCCTGGGACAATCTGCATGAGGGTCTGCAAGCCGGGGGGCGTTTGATGCTGGCTTTGAGGCAGATGGAAAAAGCCTATCTCGATGAGAACCTGCGCGAGTACGAACTGACAAAACACTTCTCGCTGCGGATGCATTTCCCGATGGCATTCCTGCAACTCAAGACCACAGGATACTGTGAGATTGAAATTCCGGAATGGATGTTTGATCTTGACTACCCAGGTCATTTTATGCGACGTATCAAGAATGTCTCGCTCACCATACCGTGTGTCGTGGGGCCTTACACAGGGGTTCACTGCCGCCTGACGCTTCTAAGCAGCACAACGCGCCTTGATCCGCGCCTGAATGATCCTCCAGTTGGGTGCTGTGGTGAGGACTGGGATGGCTATGAAGCACTGCCGGACGACTCACGGATCATCAGGCAATACGCAGCCACCGAGGCTATCGCGACATCCAGCGGGCAAACTGATTCGGGTATGTTTGAACTCAACTTCCGCGACGAGCGCTACCTGCCGTTTGAGTTTGCTGGCGCAGTGAGCCGTTGGCGCATTGAACTGCCGCCAGAAAACAATTACTTTGATCCGGACTCGTTGAGCGATATGGTGCTTCACCTGAACTACACCGCAAGGGAAGGTGGTGATGTGGTGCGGAAGGTGGCAAATGCATCAGCACAGCGCTACCTGCCGGATGCTGGCCTACGCTTCTTCGATGTCAAGCACGAGATGACTAATGCCTGGTACGCCTTCCAGAGTCCGTTAAAAGACGATCAGGCGGTGAGGCGGCTCCAGCTTCAATTGAAGCGCAGCATGTTCGCTTACCTTCCAGGTAACAGGAGCCTGAGCGTCAAACGGGTGGAAATTCTGTTTGAGGTACAGGGAGCAAGGCCAAGCGCACATCATGTCGTGAAATTCATCATCCCGCCCGACAGAGGTGAGGACGAGGATGACCAGATTGTGCAAGACATAGAGTGTGTTGCCAGCGCAGAATGGCCGGATTTGTATCACGGTGTTTTGAACATATGCGCTGATATAGACCATGACGGACAGGAGCGGATGCTGGGCGCATTTGAAATTCCCGCAAGTGTGGGGGCAATTTCGCGTATCTTCTTATTCTGCGGCTATGAGGTAAAGGTTAAGCAAACACCTGAATTGCGGTGAGCATGAGGAATATGAATTGGCATTTAATATCTTAACAATCACTTGTTGCCAAGTGTATGAGCGGGCTTGAAACCCGCTCATACGAAAATCATTTGTGGTTTTTATTACATCGATACAGCAGCATATAACCCTACATACCCTTCATTCTTTGCTGGGAAGGGTATGTAGGGTATGAACGGTATGAAGGGTTTTAGCTGAATTCCTGAATGACTGCGACGTCGTAGCGCCGCATCATATCCAGTACCTCAGCTGGTTGTACGGCATAGACCATGCCATCCATACCGCGCTTGCGGCGTGCGTCATCCAGCAGGTGCAGCCGTTTAAGAATATGTCCAATCCATTGCGCATCGCCGAGCTTTTCTGACGGCTGTTCCAACAGCTTTGCCACATGCTCACGTAAGATCGCCGATTTGATCCACACAATTTCGGTCTGCCCGCGCGTCAAGGATTCAAGGGCTTGCAGTACCGCTTCTTCACGATCACTGAGGGCAAAGCCCTCACTGACCTGTTCGTCACTCTCTGCAGCTTTGACAATGGCTTCCAGCAGTCCATCAATCTGCCCATGTTCCTCGAAGAAAGCAGCGAGCGCGACCAGCGGCGACCACAGTTCACCAGAACGATTATGCAGGGTGT
>JBGAGR010000128.1:0-21099 GCA_044226645.1 Aggregatilineales bacterium | reverse complement strand
GAATCGTGCGCGAAATCCGTTCCACAAGTTCCTCGCGATTGGCTTGCATCCGCTGTGCCTCACGCTTCACATCCATTTGAACCCCCTCACAGCCTTCTGCACCGCTAATCCTGCGGTTTTGCAGAATTATACAATCATCCTCGACGATTATTCTATCACTCCATCTTACAGAGTGCCTATAATGAGCGCATAGACACAGAACGAACCACACTGTGCTTGCAAACGAGCTGGACTTTTCTTCAAGCAGGAATCACAGCGATGATTAATCGGTAACGAATGACTGAAATAGGGTATGGTTAGCCTTCCTCAGTTACCGAAAACGAGTCAAAGGGAAAATATTCAAAAATGGATATTAAAAGAAACGGTTCTCAACCTTCCGGCAAAGGCTCTGCGGAATGGTTTACGGGTACGGTACGTGTTGATCCCCTGTTTGAAGCACCGCATCCAGCGCGAGTACGTGGCGCGAGTGTCACTTTCGAACCGGGCGCTCGGACAGCATGGCACAGTCACCCGCTCGGACAAACGCTCATTGTGACGGCTGACTGCGGCAGGGTACAGCGTTGGGGCGGAGAAATCGAGGAAATTCATCCGGGCGACGTGATCTGGATACCGCCGGGAGAAAAACACTGGCATGGTGCTGCACCCACTACGGCAGTGTCACACATCGCCATTCAGGAACATCTGGACGGCAAAGCGGTTGATTGGATGGAACACGTCAGCGACGAGCAGTATCAGTCCTGATGAGTAAGGTAATGACTAGGAGGAAACAATGCAAAATGCAAATCTGGAAGCAGAAGTTATTCATCTCTCTGCGGAGAAATGGCGATGGATGGCAGACTGCAAGATAGACCTCCTTGATTCCCTCTTCCATGAAAAGTCAATGTTTGTCCATATGGGAGGATCGTGGGGAAAAGAACAAGAACTCAATATCATTGAAAGCGGAGGAATTCATTACAAGAAAGCGGATATTCATGAAGTATCGGTGAATATCATTGGCACAACTGCCATCCTTTTAAACAGAATTACCCTGTTAGCGGTTGTTGGCGGCAATGAAGTCACCAATCCATTTATGGTTACAGAAGTGTATGTGCGACAAGATGACAACTGGAAGTTAGCCTCGCTCTCATTCACCCGGCTGCTAACCCCATAGCGACAGCATAGAAATACAAGGAGAAAACGATGGAATATGCAAACCGGAGGAATTTAGAACATGCAGAAGCGTAAACTTGGAAACAGTGGTCTGGAAGTCTCGGCTCTCGGCCTCGGCTGTATGGGCATGAGTTCAGCGTATGGCCCAGCAGCAGACAAGCAGGAGATGATTACGCTGATCCGAACGGCTGTGGAACGCGGTATCACCTTCTTTGATACGGCAGAGGCGTATGGCCCGTTCGCGAACGAAGAACTGGTGGGCGAAGCACTTGCCCCTGTTCGGAATCAGGTGGTAATCGCCACTAAATTTGGATTTGACATTGATCCCAACACGGGATCGCGTACAGGTGGAGTGAACAGCCGACCAGAGCACATCAAACAGGTGGCTGAAGCATCACTCAAGCGACTCAAAATAGAGGCTATTGATCTGTTCTATCAGCACCGCGTTGATCTGGATGTACCCATCGAAGAGGTGGCTGGCGCTCTCAAGGAACTGATTCAGGCAGGTAAAGTGAAGCACTTCGGCATGTCCGAAGCAGCGGCTCAGACGATTCGCCGCGCCCATGCTGTCCAGCCGGTCACTGCTGTCCAGAGCGAATACTCGCTGTGGACACGAGACCCTGAAGCCGAAGTCCTGCCGACATGCGAGGAACTGGGGATTGGCTTCGTCCCCTTCAGCCCACTGGGTGCAGGCTTCCTGACCGGGAAAATCGATACGAACACCACCTTTCACCAGACGGATTTCCGCAATATCTCGCCTCGTTTTACACCAGAGGCTCGGCAGGCCAATCAAGCGCTGGTTGATCTGCTTGGCAAGGTGGCGGCAGAGAAGCAGGCAACCCCAGCACAAATCGCGCTGGCGTGGTTGCTGGCTCAGAAGCCCTGGATTGTTCCCATCCCCGGCACAACCAAGCTGTCACGACTGGAAGAGAACATGGGATCAGCAGACATCGAACTTACACCTGACGATTTACAGGCGATTGAAACCGCTGCCTCGAAGATCACCATACAAGGCGCTCGCCTACCCGAAGCAGTATTGAAAATGACGGGTCGTTGAGTATCGCACTCTATCTCAGGGAGGGTTTAGACCAATCCCTGCTTATGACAATATCCGCAAGGAGAGGAAACATGCAGAAACGTAAACTTGGAAACAGCGGTCTGGAAGTCTCAGCGATGGGTCTGGGCTGCATGAGGATGACTTTCGGTGATGCACCCATTGGAACCCATCAGGAAATGATCGAGTTTCTTCACGCAGCAGTTGACCGGGGTATCACCTTCTTCGATACGGCTGAAGTCTATGGCCCCTTCACTAACGAGGAACTGGTTGGCGAGGCGCTGGAACCATTTAAAAATCAAGTCATCATCGCTACCAAATTCGGTTTCAAGCACAATGGAGACAAAGGCCCGTCGCCGGGTACTGGTCTGGACAGCCGTCCTGAACAGATCAAGCGGGTTGCCGAAGCGTCACTCAAACGCCTGCGCGTCGAGGCCATCGATCTGTTTTATCAACATCGACCAGACCCGAATGTCCCGATTGAAGATGTGGCAGGAGCCGTCAAAGACCTGATTCAGGCAGGCAAAGTAAAGCATTTCGGACTTTCTGAGTCGAACGCTGAGATGATCCGCCGCGCTCATGCTGTTCAACCCGTCACTGCCCTGCAAAGCGAATATTCGATCTGGTGGACACCGATTGAAGCCGAAATTCTGCCCACCTGTGAAGAACTGGGGATTGGACTTGTACCGTATAGTCCGCTCGGACGTGGTTATCTGACGGGCAAAGTTGACGAAAATACGACATTCGCGGAAAACGACATTCGCGCTCGTAATCCCCGTTTTACGCAGGAGGCGATCAAAGCAAACCGGGCTGTCATTGATCTGCTGGAACAGATTGCAACCCGACATCACGGAACCCCGGCGCAGATTGCACTGGCGTGGTTACTTGCTCAGAAACCCTGGATTGTTCCGATTCCGGGTTCCCGCAGGCTTGAACGTCTTGATGAGAACAATGGAGCGGTTGACATCCAATTGACATCGACCGATCTCAGTGAAATCAAGGATGCTATGTCAAAGATTACTGTATTGGGAGATCGCTACTGACTAAATGAACACTGATGAGAAGTGTTTGAAAGAGGTGAATTGATGGCAAGCTGGACAACGGATGAACTAAACAGAATTGGCAGCGCTGAGGAACTGGAAATCCAGTCACGCCGGGAAGACGGGGCACTGCGAAACCCGGTGATAATCTGGGTCGTCCGTCACGGTGATGACCTCTACGTCCGGGCGGTGAAGGGGCGAGACGGCTGGTTTCGCGGCACACAGACGCGCCACGAAGGTCGCATTGAGGCTGGCGGCATCAGCAAGGATGTCACTTTCGTAGAAGTAGATGCTGACGACAAGATCAACGACCCGATTGATGCCGCCTACCGCAGCAAATACCGACGATATGCCGAAAACATTATCGGCAGTGTCGTGAATAAACAGGCACGATCCGCGACCATCAAACTGATACCGCGTGCAGCAGGCGTATAGGTCTCAAAAACGGGGTCAGCCTCGCAAAAGCTAAAAGCGATATTATCGAACAGCTTTCAATTGACCAGCGGTGGAATAAAAACCCAATGCATATTTCCACCGCTGTAGTTTTGCATACGGTACTATTTGGAAGAACAGCGAAACATGAGGAAAGCTGTTGCTTTTTCCCCTGATTCCTCTGCCCTAGCCGCCTATCGCAAACTCCAATTGTATAACACCACTTTAACATTTCTTTGTTAAGCTGAAATTGCGAGTTAAGAAGTTGTCTTTTAGCAATTTGCAGATAAAATAGTTTTCCATACGGGCAGTCGATTCACTCTGAAACACAACAACGCATGTTGTTGCGTATATCAATTTGATAATACCCTATTATCGAAATATGGCAGTGTATCGTTCAACACTAAAGGTCAATATTGTTATAGTGCATTGAGCCTGACCGATCCGCGTCAGCAATACATCATCAAGGGGGCAGCGTGAGTCGTTCTAAGAAACTCTTTCGATTCTTACCACTATTCATCCTATTGGTCATCGCTGTAATGGCCGTCAATGCGCAGGGCGGCGAACGTACCGGGCAGGCCGTAACACAGGGGCTAACCGCAGGGGACGTAAAATTTACCTTTTCCTATCCCGACAATTGGACGGTTACGCAGCTTGAACAGATGGCTGGACGCGGCACCGCGCTGACCTTAACCGAACCCAATGAACTCGGATTGCAAAGCCCATCGGCGCTGCTCACGTTGAGTTTGGTCGATGCTGAACGCGCAATTAATATCTTCGACGCAAAGGAAGCATTCCCCTATCCTGTTGCCAGCTACGACGCAGACCCAGAACCATTCGTACTCAATGACCGCGATTCAGCCGTTGCGTCTGGAACCATAACGCTGGATGGTCACGCAACCCTGATTCTGACCTATCAGGTCGAAGATGGCATTTTTCTCGTGGCGCAGGCCGTTTCTATTAGCGCGGATTTGGAATCTCAGCGCGATGCAATTTATGGAGTCGCTCAATCAGTTGTGGCGAAATTACCAGAAATTGTGCCTACATCCACCAATACACAGCCTGCCGTTGCCACGCAAACCGTTCAACCCTGCCCCCAGAAGGCGGTCATTCAGCTCAAGGAGCTTCACATCGTAGACGCGGAAGAAGCAAAAGGCCCGCGTGATTTCGGCGTGGATGGCGATCAGGCTGTTATGACCGTGGAACTCGGCCCCATCCTCAAAGAAGGTGTGGTCAACCCTGGAACGCACAATGAGTTCCGTTTTGTCTGGACAGCCAACCTTTTTGCCGGAGACACTCGCGATATGAGTGACATCAGCTATAAACGTGAGATCTGCGACGCGAATTTTGGGCTGGTCATCTACTTTGATGAGGACGATTCAACCCCTTTCAGCACGGTTATGACTCCATTGGGCGAACGCGCATTTCTCCCGCTGGTACAGGATTTCAAGGATGTCGAATATCCCTCACAGATTGTGCAGGGCTTCAAAGGAAAATCCCAGGACGGCACTTACGATTACGAATTGACTTTTTCAGTCACATTCGAAGAACTGGTCGGCATCACGGTTGAAGACCTGACACCTACCGCGACACCCTCCAATACCGCAACCGCGACGGATACGCTTGAACCGACCATTACCTTGACTCCATCGAATACCTTCACGCCTACGCCGAGCGATACGCCGACCAATACCTATACGCCAACCATTACCCCGACACCAAGCGATACGCTCACACCGTCGATCACACCTACACCGTCTATGACCCTTACGCCGTCGAAAACACCGACTCCATCCAACACGCCCACACCGAGCGATACGCCGACTTTTACCAGCACCCCAACGCCGACCTTTACGCCGACGAAAACCTACACGCCGACCTCAACCTATACACCATCGCTGACCTTTACACCGTCGAAAACACCAACCATCACCAAAACACCCTTGCCCAGTCTTACACCGACAGCCGTTGTCTGCCCCGGCACACTGCCCTCGCGCATACTGGTTGGGACACAGGCGCGTGTGGTACCGGGCGATAATGGCAACCGGATACGCTCAGAACCGAACGGCGGAGCCACCCTGGTCGGACGTATCCCACCGGGAGAGATTTTTGATGTGCTGGATGGCCCGTTCTGTGCAGGAAGCTACGCCTGGTATCAGGTCGAGTATCAGGGTGTCATCGGCTGGACACCGGAAGCCGATTCGGAAGAATACTGGTTGGAGCCGCTCGATAAGGGTTTAGCTGTCGGTGACACCACCTGTAAAATCGTCGCCGATACAGGTGTCAACCAGCGTACTGGCCCCGGAACCAGCTTTAAGGTTCTAGGGACTCTCCCCATTGGAGAGGAGATAGAGGTTATCGGCAGATTCCGCCGCCCATCGGGTGCCCTGTGGTGGAAATTGATTGATAACTCCTGGGTGCGGGAAGATGGTATTCATACACGGGGTATATGCACCGATATACCCATTGTGAATCAGTAAGCAGACAGCGCTGCACGGGATACAGTGTAGAAAAGCGCTGTATCCCTCACGATCCATGAAATGAGCATTTCACGATGACTAAAACGGTTTTTATCAGTTATCAGCGCCAGCAGGAATCGCAGATCAGGGAACTGGTCGCTGCGCTTGAACAGACCGGTCATGATGTGTGGTATGACCAGAAACTCAAAGTGGGACAGGATTGGTGGGAAGAAATTCTCAACCACATCGAATCAATGGAAATCATTATCCTAGCACTCTCGCCAAGCTACCTGAAAAGTCAGGCTTGCGAACGGGAATGGAAATATGCGCGGGATTTGAACAAGACCATCATCCCGCTTCGGATGGATGAGACACTCCAAATTGATGAGTCCGTGCCCTCTGATATTCGGCGCTTAACGCCGCACCTGTGAACACTCCACCAGCACGGCTGCCACCGCGCCCTCCCGCGCCAATGGATGTTCCCCCATCACCTGCGCCTATACCAGCGCCACCCATCTCAAAGCCATCGCCCTTCGCTAATCGCACCTTACTTTTGGGCGGCGCTGCTGTATTGGTTGTGCTGGTGATTGCTGTCGTGCTCATACTGAGTCAGCCCAACCAACCGAAGATAGTAGGTGAGATCGGGTCATTCAATCTGACCTTGATTTATGGCGGGGAGGACAGCCTGACGGTCAAATTAGTGGGCGATTCGCATCTGGCAGGCTTGACACTGGAAACATCCGACAGGAAAGACCTGCTTACTGACCATATCAGCCCGCTCATCGGTGTCGATTATCTGATTAAAGGCGGCCTGTGTTTACAGTACATACGCAAGGGAACCGATCCGGCGACACCACTGGGCTGTAATGAAACAATTTCCGTTCCCCTGACCGATTCGGATATTTTCTGGTACAGCGGGGGAATATATCAACCCATTTCGTTAACGCGGGCTGGCACAACCATCGGAGAACGTTGTGAACCAGCCGATGGATTTGGACGCTGCGATTTTACTGGAAGTTAAGGAATCATCATTCGAGGAGGCGGTAGATTTCAATGAAGACACGGGGGTTTTTACTGTTAATGGGGCTGTTCATCCTGCTGACTGTGCCGCTGGGCAGATTAGCCGCGCGGGAAAACACACCTTTCATTCTGTTCGTATCCGACCCGGAAAAAAATGACGAGGTTTTTATTCTCGATCTACAAACCAATCGCATCCGTAACCTGACCAACAAAACATCGCGCGACTGGCATCCCACATGGTCACAGGATGGAACGCGAATCGCCTTCAACAGTGACCGGGATGGCAATGAGGAAATTTATGTCATGCAGGCCAACGGCCTCGACCAGACCGACCTGACCAACAGTTCATCGCGGGATTTATCGCCAGATTGGTCACCTGTGGCGGAAGAAATCGCCTTTATTTCGGATCGCGACGGGGGATTCGATCTCTATATCCTGAATGTAACGGATAAAACAGTCCGCCGCGTCACAACCGATGGACAGGTGAAAAGCGAACCGGACTGGTCGCCAGATGGAACGCACATCACTTACTGGCAGCAAGTGGATAAAGCCGCGATTCTGAATACGGTAGACGTGGCGACAGGCGAGATTAAGACACTGATTGATTCAGGGCAAAATCTGTGGCCTGTCTGGTCGCCGGATGGCTCAAAAATCGCCTACTATGCAGCCGACGCGAATAATTCAACTGATATTTTCACTATCAACATCGCCAGCGGTGCCATCACTAATCTGACCAATGACACATTCAAAAATGCCCGTCCGGAGTGGTCGCCGGATGGTTCCGAAATCGTCTTCATGAGTGACCGGGACGGCAATTCCAATCTGTACGTGATGAATGCCGATGGCAGTGATCCACGCCGTCTGACCGACACGCCCGAAAATGATACTTCCCCGGCATGGCAGCCCGTATTTGTGAACATCAATTTCGCCGCGAATCCGCTGCTCGGACAGGGCGCGCTGCAAATTGAATCGCAGAATATCAATGCGTCAGCTCAGCAAAAATTAGGCAATTGGGGTAGTCAGGTCTTAGCGCCCAATCAGGTGAATTTTAATGACAGCTTCCGCATACGGGTAGAAGTCATTCCGCCGGGGATTAGCGCATCGACTCCGGTTCCGGGTACGAGTGTCCAGGATTCATCATCCATCACCGCTTATCACTACATGGGCGCGGAGCTGATGGGGCACGATCTGCAAAACTTTGAACTTGACCGCGACCCCTCCAGGTATCTGCTGCAAATTCGGGACGATGAAGTGAATTACTGGGAATGGGAACTGACTCCCAAGGATCGTAGCGTCATCGGCACACAGCATCTGCAAGTACGACTTTACGTGCCCGCCATACCGGAAAATGGTATTGGCGCTGAGGAAGAACTCAAAAAAGTGTACTTCGATGTGGAAGTTATTCCCGGTGAAACACCACCTGAGTCCAAAATCTATGTTCAGAGTGAAACAACCTCATTGGAAGGATTCAGCCTGTTCTTCAGTGATGAGAACTCATTCACCATCTATTTTGCCAACGACATCAATATTCAGGATATGCGCCTCGCAACCAGCAAGTTCGAGTTCGGTCTGCCCGATGCTACGAGCATTCCAACGACCAGCAGCAAGGTAGCCGCCAGTAGCTGTCTGGTGTTTGTGCTGCAAGGCAAAACACCCACTATTCCTGACGAATGTGCTGCCAACAAGACCTATCAGCAGGAACTCGTGGGCGGGGATATTTTCTGGTATGACAACGGTCTGTTAGATGTCACGGTGCGCAAGGATAACCGAGCCGATCTAGTCTGTAAACCTGACGACAGGCGTTGTGATTTTTAGGGGGATGGGATGAAAAACCATAAACACGTCATCATATTATTGAGTGTACTGGTCATGCTGTTGTCGATAGCGGGTTTATCGGCGGTGGCGCAGAGCGGGACGAATGCCGATTTACGCATCGCGTTCGTATCCAACCGGCGCGGCAATGATGATATTTTTCTCATGACCCAGAACGGTGAGTCCGATCCAGTCTCGAACCTGACGAATAACCCCGCCCGTGACTGGAATCCAGCGTGGTCGCCGGGTGGCGATAAGATCATCTTCAACAGTGATCGTGACCAGCGTGACACCCTCTACATCATGAATGCCGATGGTACGGCTGTTCAACCGCTTTTCGTGGGTGAAACCTTCAACGATTACGACGCGGCCTGGTCGCCAGATGGAACCTTAATTGCCTTCACTTCTGACCGAAACGGCGGTGGGCGCGAATTGTTCATCTGCAACAGCGACGGCAGTAATGTACAGGCATTGACTGACAGCGGCACTCTGAAGGGCGATCCGGCATGGTCGCCGGATGGAACCGAGTTGGTCTACTGGGAACTGGAAAATACGGGCGAAATCCAGATGTACCGCCGTCCCATAGCAAGCGATGGTGTCCAGCTCATCACATCGGTTGGCCCGGCGAATGGCGCTCCGGTCTGGTTTGGAGACGACATCTTCTTCGACAGCAACCGCGACGGGATGTGGTATATCTACCGCATGAAATCGGACGGTGCCCAGCCGCAGGAGATTTCAACTCTCAAGGTCAACAGCGGACGTGCCACGATTGCGCCCGATGGCAGTCTGTTAGCGTTTGTGACAGACCGCGATAACAGTGACGAAATCTACACCATGACACCGGATGGTAAAGCCCTGCGCCGCCTGACGGATAATGCGTTCTCGGATAATTCCCCGGCATGGCAGCCCAAAGTGCCCGATAATCAACTGCCGACACCTACTCCGGTTCAAGTTACTGAGGAACCTACAGTCGAAGCACCATCTGACGGCGGCGAAGTTGACTTAAGTGGGTTGGTCAATTCCAGCGTGAGCGGCGTGACCATCCACCCGATTTCAGAACAACAGATGCTCATCGACTACGGCATTCAGGCATGGCATGAAGCCGGATGGACGGGAGCAGGGCAGCGCGTGGGCATCATCGATACCGGATTCGGCGGCCTGAAGGCCTTTCAGGATCGAACGGGTGAAGTTTCCATCCCACCGGATGACCGATTAGGGGATTACAACGCCGATCAGATCACGCATGGCACAGAAGTGCTGGAAATCGTGCGTACTGTCGCGCCCAACGCCGATTTGTATGCCTGTCGTTATCAGGGAACAGTTGCCAACCTGCGTAAATGCGCCGATTGGATGGTGGCACGCGGGGTCAAAATCATCAATCACTCGGTAGGGCTGCCCGTCCTCCCGCTGGATGGTCAGAGCGAGTGGGCGCAGTTCGCCAACAGTATGTTCCAGCAGGATGTGCTGTGGGTGAATTCCGCCGGGAATTTCAACCGGGGCTATATCTCCGGCAATTATCAGGATACCAATAACGATGGCTATCATGATTTCATCTTCGGAACGGGCTTGCCCCGTCCGGTAACAGTATCCGCCAGTCCGGATGATCCTTATACCGGAACAGTCCTCTTAAGCTGGAAAGATGCCGCCGCGCCGCTATATGATGAGCAGACCGGAACTTACCAACGGGTTAATCTCGATCTGGAAATCGTCAGCCATGACACTGAGCAGGTCATCGCGTCCAGCGAAGGCAATCAGGGATTAGATGGTAGTTTGCCTTTGTTTG
Organism: Aggregatilineales bacterium; assembly: GCA_044226645.1. Lineage (GTDB taxonomy): Bacteria > Chloroflexota > Anaerolineae > Aggregatilineales > Phototrophicaceae > CFX2. The sequence continues at coordinate 10,350 of JBGAGR010000128.1, read as the reverse complement.
AAATTGCCAATCTCTCCAATGTGCAGGAACCCTTTGATATTCGCATCAAAAATGCCGGCTTGAACTTCCAGGAAAACATCGAATACGCCGTATTTGTGGAGTTCGCCCCACTGCCGGATGACATCCGTTCACAAAAAGGCTCGGTCATTGCTCCGGCTGACGCGCGGAATGTCATCACGGTTGCGTCCGTCGATGGCAATCGCGAATTAGCGTCTTACAGCTCACGCGGTCTGGAAATCACCCAGTATCAGAAGCCAGATATTGCTGCTCCCGGTGAGATCATTCTGCCGAATGTGGAACCTTTCAATGGCGAACCTTTCGTCGGCACATCTGCCGCGTCGCCTGTCGTAGCGGGTATCGCGGCGCTGCTGATGGAGCAAGACCCGGCACTGACTGTCGATCAACTGCCACGTCAACTGACACAAGTCTTTGTTGTCCCCAAAGATGACCGTGCTTATGGTGCTGGCATCATTCAGCTTGGCGCACCCCGTTCGACTCGTCTGGACATCGGCGTAGTAAACACCTCGCCCTATACCGTTTTCCCGCGTCCGGATGAACAATTCGTCGATGAGGGCTTCTCCTGCCGTACCAAACTGGTTTCGCGCCTGGAGCCTAATATTCCGGGTTATGTCAATTTCGATCTCGGTTTGACTATTCGCAAAGGGCCAAGCGGCAGTGCTGGCGATTTAGACACGCTGTTCTTCGGCACACAGTTCGAGGTGGTCAGCGGCCCCAAATGTGCCGAAGCAGCGGCATGGTGGGAAGTCAAACTGGATACTGGTGCTATCGGCTGGCTGAGTGAAGGGCTGGATTATTATCTGCTCGCGCCAGTCAGTCTGGAACGCGCCCAACAGCCGCGCCGGAACATCGACTGCCCGAATACGCTCACCCCTCAGCTTGATATCGGTATGCGTGGACGTTTGCTCCAAAGCGGCATGTTCTTCTTCCGCTCAGTCGGAGCAAAATATCAGATGGATCCGCTGGTTGCGGGTACGATAGTCGAAGTGCTGGACGGCCCGGTTTGCGAAGGCAAAAATGGCAACGTCCTGCGCTGGTACGTCCGTGTAGTTGAAGGAGATCGTACCGGCTATGAGGGTTGGGTTTCCGAAGGTGATACGGATACACGGTTGATTGTCCCCTTATCGGATAGCTAAATCGTTTCTGACTGCATAGATTTCCAGAAATCCCCTTTCAACACTGGAGGGGGATTTTTATTTCCAGAAACAACCATAGGATGGCTGTCTTGCCACATTTGTATCGAACTCCTCAAAAACGGATATACTGGACATGTCGATGGAATCCTCTTTCATGTTCATGAGGTCTGTCATATTCACCCCGGAATCAAATTATCGAAAAGGCCTGAAGATGCTACGACGAGCGGGTTATACTGTAGTGATGATAGTGGCTACTTTTGTTCTGGTGTTATTACCTCAGAAGCCCACACTGGCTGCCACCTATACTATCGGAGATGCGGCTGGCCTGGCTACAGCCATCACCGAGGCAAACACGATAGCCGGAGCGGATACCATTCTTCTAAATGCCAATATCGTTTTGACAGCTCCGTCCGAAAGCAGTGCCTCTTTCGGTGATACTGGTCTGCCCCCTATCACCAGTAACATCACGATAGAAGGTCAGGGACACAGCATCACCCGCAGTGGCGCGGCGGCTGATTTTCGCCTTCTCCGCGTCGCCAGCGGTGGGAGTCTGACACTGCTCAACCTGACCCTGAGCAACGGAATAGCAACACCTGGCAGCGCATGTTTTACCTTCACCAGCTCCTGTGGCGGCGCAATTCATAACGAAGGTACACTGTCCATCACAAACACCCTCATCAGCAGCAATCACGCCGATGATTGGGGTGGCGGTATATCCAATACCAGTTCCGGCACCATCACCGTCACCAACAGCACTTTTGCCTATAATTCAACGACAGCGGGTGGTGGTATCTACAACAAAGGTACTGTCACCGTCAACAGCAGTGTGTTTTCCAATAACAGCGCTTTCAATGGTGGCGGTGGGTTATACCAGGATACAGGCAGCGCCCCCTCAACGATTCGTGACACCACCTTTTCTAACAATTCGACAAGCTTTTATGGGGGTGCGGTGCAAAGTGTGACGACCCTAACGATTAGCGGCAGCACTTTCACGGGCAATTCAGCCAATGTGAGCGGCGGAGCGATACACACCGATGCTGGCAGTATGACGGTCATCAACAGCACCATTTCCGGGAACACGGCTGGCGGTGGCGGCGGCGGCGGTATATCCAATGTAGGAACCATCACCGTCATCAATAGCACCCTGTCCGGCAATATCAACAGCTTTTCCGGTAACGTGGTCAATAACGGGACAGCAACCTTCCAGAACAGCATCATCAGCAAAGGTGGGGCCACTCCAACCAACTGTAGCAACTTTGCCACATTCACCGCTGTCTTCAGTCAGGCGGATGACACGACCTGCCCCGGCTTCACCAATAGTCCCTCCCTCAATCTGGGCGCACTGACGAACAACAGCGGTAACACGCAGACAATTGCCCTGCTATCAGGGAGTTCTGCCATTGACGCAGCCGATAACACGGTTTGCAGCGGCGCACCAGTCAATACTTTCGATCAGCGCGGTGTTGGGCGCGGCATCGATGGCGATGGCACCGCCAACAGCCCCCAAACAGGCGATTGCGACATCGGCGCTTTTGAAGCAAGCGCTATTATCCCTGCCGTACAGTTCGACGCGCCTTCCAGTCAGACCGCCTACAGCCCCGGCGCGTATCCGGTTACACTCTCCCTGAGCACTGCGCTGCCTGCCAGTTCCGCGTCTATTCAGGTCTATATCTGGGTCAGCAGCGGCACAGCCGTTGCAGGGACGAATTACACGCCCTTCGGCGTGCAAACCGTGACCTTCAATCCCGGTGACACGACCAAAGTGATAAATGTCAATTTGCTCAGTGCGCCGATTTCAGCAGCCCGCAGCATCACGCTCAGCATCGCCACACAATATGGCCCCGGTTACACTGGCCCGGCTCAACAAGGCAACCAATTGTCACATGTCATCACCCTAGTTCCAATATCACCGCCCAATGCCACACCGGAAGTGAATTACTTCGATGGGACGAATACGCCAACGCTGACCTGGAATCGGGTCGCCAACGCGACGGGCTACGAAATTCAGGTCGATACGGATAAGCTGTTCGCCCTGCCGTATGCCTTCCCGGCAGTGACCGTCAGCGGGGACATTTTGAGCATCGACACCGACCCTCTGGCAAATGGCATCTATTACTGGCGGGTACGGGCGCTCTATCCCAACAATAAAGTTGGCGCGTGGAGCACCGTCCAGCAGTTCGAAGTAGCTGTGCCATAGGCTTGCTCACAGATACAGGCGGTCTATCTCTGATAGGCCGCTTTAATTTTCTTAAGGCATCATTGTTATAAACCGGGGAAAATGAGTGTAGTGTTGGAAGAGGCACATACTTCCCACGCTCATGCTTCCCTACAATAATTACCATGCTAAAAGGTTCTCAATATGCTCAAACGAGTTGGCTTCACCATAGCCAGTATGCTGGTCGTTGTTATCTTCACTTTTGCTCCACAGCAGCGTACTTTCGCGGCAGACATGACAGCCGGAGATGCGGCTTCGCTGGTGAATGCAATTAACACCGCCAATGGTGCTTCCGGTGCAGATACCATCCTCCTGACCGCCGACATCACGCTGACAACGCCTTCCGAGAGCAGCGGGACTTATGGTGATACGGGGATGCCAGCCATTACTTCTGACATCACGATTGAGGGACAGGGACACGTCATTATGCGTGACACCAATGGCGTTAAGTTTCGGCTGATTCGGGTAGCAACCGGGGGCAGCCTGACCCTCATCAATGTCATTGTCCAGTATGGCGAGCCAACAGCCGGGACAGTGTGTTCAAGCCAGCCGTGCGGCGGCGGCGCGTATAACGACGGCACAATTACCATGCTGGGCAGCGGCCTGTATGCCAATCTGGTGAATGCCACTGGTGCCGATTACAGCGCGGGCGGAGTGTGCCGAATGTGGGCGGTGGCCTCGGTGCTGGCGGCGGCATTTACAACAATGGCGATGTGACACTGACCGACAGCGTCCTGAACAGCAATACCGCTATAAAGCTCCTCGGCGGCGGGGTATACAACAACACCTCAGCCACACTCACCATTACGAACACTACAATTAGTGCCAGTTTCGCCTCGGAAGGCAGCGGCATTTATAACAATGGCGGAACTGTGACGATTGACCGCAGCGCCGTTCTGAGCAATTTTACGACGGATACCCGCAACGGCGGTGGGATAGCTAATGTGGCTGGCACCGTCACGATCAGCAACAGCAGTATTTCCCACAACAACGCTATCCTCGGCGGAGGCATTTACAATATTGCTCCGGCTGTTTTGAATGTATCCTATTCGACTTTTATGACCAATTCAGCAACCAGCGGCACCGGGATTTACAACACCGGCACAGCGACTATCGACAACAGCATTATCGGCACCAACATCACTGGCACCGCCTGTGATAATTCCGGTACCTTCAACAGTACATCCAGTCTGGCGGATGATGGAACCTGCCCCGGTTTCACGGTTTCTTCCTCTATCAACCTCTCGGCACTCTACGATCAGGGTGGCGCGACAAATTCTTCCGGTCCCACTCCGCCCAGTTCAGCCATTGATAACGGCGACAGCACCATTTGCAGCGCAGCGCCCATCAACAGCCTTGACCAACGCGGCGTAAAACGGGCTGCCTCCGCCTGCGACATAGGCTCGTATGAGTTTGTGACTAACAGTCACATGCGCACCCTGCAATTTACCCACGATTCCAGCCTGATTCTCGGCTCGACTTTCCCAATCGAGATGAAACTGGATGCCCCACTCGAAGCCGGATACGCACCGATTAAGGCTTATGTCTGGGTCAGCGGTGGAACAGCAGTTGCAGGAGTCGATTATGAGCCGTTCGGCCTGCAAACCGTCACGTTTAATCCCGGTGATACGACTAAAACCGTCATGGTTAACATGCTCAATGCACCGATTACGGCAGACCGCACCATCATCCTGAGCTTTACGGTCAATCGCGGCCAGGGATTCAATGGCCCCGGTTACAGCGGCCCCACTAAACTCGGCGCACAGAAAACCCATACCGCGACCCTGCGTTATGCCGCTCCTGCGGCTACGCCAGAGCTGAACTTCTACCTGACCGATACGCCTGTCCTGACCTGGAATGTCATCCCCAATGTCACGGGCTATGAAGTCCAGATCAGCGCCACATCGACCTTTAGCGATCCGCTGATCGTGCCGCCCGTTACAGTTTCTGCCAGCACTCTCAGCCTGCAAACGCCATCGCTGGCGAACGGTGTCTATTACTGGCGGGTACGGACGCTCAACGGCAGCAGTGTCGGCGCATGGAGCGCAACGCAGTCCTTCGAGGTGGCTAACCAGTAAGGCAGCGCGAACAGGGGGTGGGGGGTGCGCTGCGTCACGGGAGAATGGCGCAGCGCGCGCTGCGTGCCCCTATAAGGTTGGAATATGGTTTCGCGGCGGCGGCGATAATATTTGCCGTCCCGCGGGACTTCCTTTGGTCGCCGCTGTCTTTGCTGCAAAATGCGGTTTCCAGCTTCCAGCTTTGCAAAGATTGCAGGGTGGGGGGATTGCTGCAATGTTTGCCGTTTGGACACGATTTTCCCCCGTAAATTCAACCATTTTGTGTGCAATCTCAAATTGCGAAGATTGCAAAATAGATGCGATTTTGCCATTTGAGATTCCATAATCCATCGGATAACCCAACACTATGGACACAGTAGCACAGGATGGGATGAAAAGGGTTACCTTTTGGTAAACTTTTCGGTGTGAATTTTCTAACGGTGAGAGGGTTGTTAGCAGGGGGAAGCAACGGACACGATGTATCGTGTCCCTACAAAAAACGGCGCATTCTATATCACACTATGGTTTTACGCTCCACAGATGTACTGCTCCATCGCTGCTTGCAATTGCCAACACATTTCCATCGGGATTAAAGGCGATGCTGTTGATGCCAGATTGACCGACGCTTCGGCTCAGAACAAGTTCTCCCGAATCTGGATTCCAAATATCCATAACACCATCACTTCTTCCAGCGACCAACAGCATTCCGTCATGATTAAAAGCAACGCTGTTCACCCATTGACCCGACTCTAAATCGATATGCAATTTTTCAGTCTGATTGGCAATATTCCAGATACGAATTTGGCTTCCTGATTCTGAATTAGCATACTCATGTCCAGCCACGTAAGCGATAGATTTACCATCCGGGCTAAAAACTATCCGAGATGGATAAAACCGATGTGCTTCCAGTTCTATCTCAGACCTCAGCGTTTTTGTCTGAATGTCCCACAGATGGATGATATATCTACTGTTCTCGTCATCATAAACCGTTGCAACCAGAATGCTGCCATTAGGACTAAATGTGAGTGAATGGATATTCTGGTCTTTTAGCACAGCAATTTCTTTATTCGTCACTGTATCCTGTAAAACAATTTCCCTATCGCGACCATAAGCCAAAATATCGGCTTGAGAACTGAAAGCCACATCGCCAACATCACTGATTGAACTCTTCTGAACGACTTCTTCCGAAACAGGATTCCACAACCACAAGTCACCATCGGTACTATCCGTAGCAGCCAGAAGCGTACCTGTTCGATTGAAGCTGATACGATTCAGATACCAATCCGCAGAAAGTGAATGAACAACTGATTGACTATCCCTGAAGCTATAAAGCCATAAATACCCGGTAGAGGCGAGCGAAGCCAGCTTATCACCACTGGGCGACCATGCCAGTTCATCGCCGCCTCTGCCATTTAGTTCAAATTGATCGGCTATTTTTTCCACGTTATCAAGGGTTATGGGTACTGAAGGGAATAAATCTTCAGGAACATCTACTACGGCAGGGTCTAGCCTGAGCGCAATTTTGTCATTGATTACAACTTGTAGTTGATTCAACGCTTCATCAACAGTAATTGAGGCTTTTGATGGTTGTGCTGTAACAAAGCTTGAAGTATCCGCAACAGTCCAATACTGCTGGCATTGTGTGTCAGCAAAATCGCATTCGTACAATTCAAATTGAGTAGCCCATATATCGAAAGAACGGGAATACTCGAAACGTGCGAGATGATAGATGTGGTTATCGAACTGAACTGTGCCGCGATCTTCCCACTTGAGTATCACTGAAGGGATAGATCGGGCAGCACTCGAACACATCATCAGGCTGGCAACCAGCATCATGACAAATACAGCTATGGGAACAAGAGGCCGTTTTCGCCGCCGCCAGATATACAGAGCTGCAAAAGGCACCAGCACCCAGAAACCGAGGCAGACCCCGAAATCCGAATAAGACTGAGCGGGTCGGTTGACCAGTTCCCAGTAATTCACGGTCTGACCAAAGCCATGCGGCGGGTAATCCTGACTTGGTTGGGGAAATAACAGGAAACCGATGGCAATGATTAAGGCCATTACAGCTAAAATCAGAGGCCAATTATGCCGAAGTTTCATGAGCAGGGAATATGGAGTCATGCCTGTTGTGTCTCCGCATCAGACGGTCTGTATAAACCGAGTATACAGGCATTTCACATCGACTAGCGTTTCGCTGGCGTTGGGTCAGATATGCATCTGATTGGCGACCTTGCGGGTGTAGTCGATCACGTCCTGTACGGCCTGCCAGTCTTTCTTAAAGGTATTGTAGGCAATCGACCCCAGTCCGATATGAAGTTGATAACACAGCAAGCGTACTTTCAGGTTGGATTGATCGGCTGCACCGGATTCAAAATGCGCCAGGATTTTTTGGGAAACTTCCGCTGTCGCAAAGTGGGGATAATAGGGAGCATAGTAAATAAACCAGGCGACATCGTACAACGAATCACCATAGAGGGAACACTGCCAATCGATGACCGCGCTTATTTTCGCGTCCGATACCAGCAGATTGTAATGCAGCAAATCGGAGTGAATAAGCTGGCGTACTTCAGGGCATTTTTCCACCAGCCCTTCAAATTGGGCGTAAAGCTGGTCGAATCCGGTTGTCCCGATGCTGGAATTTGCCAGTTGAGCGTACCAGCCCTGCAAGAAATTATCTTCATGATCGTTTCGCACATCGAGCAGGAAGGCTTTCCAGCTTGTGTGGCTTCCAACACCATCTTTATTCCAGCCGCCGTAACCGCTCGTGTGCGCCAGATTCGCGCTGCGCAGGGCATCGAATAAATTGAACAGGGCGGGAAGGGCGTTCTGAAGCGCATCAGGGGAAAGTGTGTCGATGAAGTCGCCTTCGGCAAACTCGGAAATGGCATAGAAGGTATCAAAGGCTTTGCCAGTGTACGTGATCTGGGGAATCGGCATGGCCTCGCAGTTGAAAACGCTGGCGGCGGCATCCTTCTCAAATGTCTCTGATGAGTGACACCACCGCAGGACATATTTTTTGCGATGATGCACAAAGGAATAGGCTTGTGACCATTCCCCGCCGCTCAATAAGGTGAGTTCTTCCAAATCCTCGTTGAACTTCTCGCGGAGAAATTGGGTGGTATCGTGTATCGAGATAGCGGGTTTTTGAGCCATTTACTCCCCACGCAGTTTTTTCGCATTTTCACGCATTCTAGCGAGTTGATCTTCCGAGTGCGCTTGTGCTTCTTCGAGCATAGGCTGAATTTGGCGGTCTTCTTCGTCAAAAATCACTTGATGATCGTAATAGTAAGCCAGAGCAGAGTGTACTTCAGCAGCCGTGAGACTATATTGTTCCATAATGGCCTCGATGGTTGCTCCGGCTTTCAGGTACATGCCTGCCACCATCTTCACTTTTACCTGCCGCCCTGTAATCATGGCTTTACCGTCCACAATTTCGATATGGTTGACCGGGGTTTCCATCTCGCACCTCATCCGATATAGATTACCTGGTTGGCAATATCAGCCTCAACTGTGGCCGCACCCAATTCAACGAATTCATTATATTCCAATACATATTTGACTAGCTGCCCAATATTGCCCTGAAGATACTGCTGGATATAGAAAATACCGCCGTGTGATTTATCTTGTGTTCGCCATTCGGAAGCCAGCCTTAAAAAATCCTGATCGTGTGTCATCATGACACGCCCATGAGCAGTGGCATATTCGAGATGTGCGGTATCATCAACCTCCGCCATACCAACCTCTTCACATCTCACTATATCAACCCCACGCGCACGTAGTTGTGTTGCGACGGCCTTTGCAATATGCGTATCTGTGTAAAACTTGAGTATCACTTCAGCCATCGATTTCACTTCACCTAGTGATGAGATGAGTCTATCACAATTTCATGACCTGCTCGTAGACTGCCAGAGTCTCCTTCGCGGTTTTGCGCCAGCTAAAATTGGTCGCACGGGCGAGTCCCTGATTGATAAGCGATTCGCGGAAGGGTTGTTGCAGCAGCAGCGCGATAATCGCTCCCGCCATCGCGCGTGCATCGCCATCCTTCACCAGAAAAGCCGCGTCACCCACCACTTCGGGTATCGAGGAAACATCATTGGCGACAACAGGCGTACCGCTTGCCATCGCTTCCAGCGCCATCAGTCCGAATCCCTCGTACATGCTGGGGAAGACGAACACATCCGCCAGTCGGTAAAGTGAGGGCTTATCTTCCTCGTCGATGTAGCCAATCCAGCGCACATAATCGCTGATGTTGAGTTCGTCAGCGTATTTGCGCATGTCGGGGAACATATACGTGCCCCATTCCGGCTCTTTACCCGCCAGCACCAGTGGGATGTTATCGCCCTCCGCTTGCCCGACATAGGTATAGGCCAGCAGCAGTTGATTGACCTGTTTGCGCAAATCATAGCCGCCCAGATACAGCACAAATTGATCGGGTAAGTTGTATTTCTGGCGCACAGCTTCATCGCGCTCTGCGCCTATGCGGGGATGAAAGGCTTCATCCGCTGCAAGATGCGTCACCGTGATCGATTCTTCGGGCAGTCCCAGATACTTCACAATATCAGCTTTCGCTGCGTGGCTGATGGTGATGGTATGCGCCGAGCCATGTGCCGATGCGCTCACCAGCGAGGTATACAGCCGATTTTTGAATCCGCGTGAATAATCGGGAATCGCCACCGGAATCACATCCAGAATCGATGTAATCAATTTGGCAGGCGACGAAAGCGGCGAAGCCCAATAGGGCACATGGGCGATGTCCGCGACAACCTGCGCCACCATGCGTGGATAGGTGCGCTGCTCGAACCAGACTTTGCCCAGATTGCCGCCCCTCCCCTTCGTCGTGACGATATTCACATTCTGCGGCAGATCGTCCGGCGACGGATTGTGCGGCGGCAGGATGAGGGTCATCTGCAAATCCGGCGCG
>JBGAGR010000127.1:0-21217 GCA_044226645.1 Aggregatilineales bacterium | reverse complement strand
GTAGCAACCCGCGATGCCAAACGATCCGGGGAATAAAAGAAATCAACAACATGCTTATCGGCCATCATCCGCTTGAAATCTGCGAGGTATGATTTTTCAGGTTCACCGTCTACATAAATAATCGGCCATTCCAGGGGCTTATCATCTTCGTCAGTTTCACTCACCAGATATAGCAGCATGGGCAAACCTTTTTCCAGCGCCCACAGGTACTCATGATGTGTAATACTGGTCTTTCCATCGCCCGCTCGTTTTTCCTGAGCAATCGTAGAATAGGTCATACTACTATCAGGAATGAAACCATAACGATGAGCATAAATACCGATAAAAACTTCTGCCTTTTGCAGCTCATCGTAGCATTTCTGAAGCGCGTTGCGTTCAGTAGCATCGAATTCTTCCATCGCAATAGGGAATGCACCAGCACGCTCGACGATCTCTTTGACTCTGGAACGATACTTAGTCAGGTCTTTCGAAGTTGAGCTAATGAATACATCGATATGTTCAGCCATAAATCACACCTTTTGGTGGAAGACATCTGTAATGAGTATTCCAGAGAATGTAAGAATCAACGGTTTAGGCTAAGGAATTTCGATACTGCTTTGGAGATTTCGTCCCAATATACCGGAGACGAATGTGCCGCCTGCATAGTCATTGAGCAGCTTGAGAAGATCATCCAGCGCGGCTTGCACATCGGCGCGGCCTGCCGGATGCTGGGCTTCGACGGTGATGATCGCGTCTGTCGTCGATTCACCGGCGGCGCTGCCCTCACTCTGTCGCCAGCACCAGCGGCGTGCGCTCACCAGTTTAGTCTCATCGGAGAAAACGACTTCACCGGGTTCGGGATGTTCAACTTCAGCTTCGCCCAATGTGGTGAAGCGTTCGCTTCCATCGGCAAAATGAACGGTCAACGCGCCTTGCATGGCCTGCGTATCCATGATCGCCACAGGCAGGCCGTAGCGAATGCTGACCAGATTGCCGAGATCAACCAGTGTGTTGATGCTGGGAATATCGCCCTTTTTGGTCAGACGGCGCAGAAGGGCTTCAGCAGCACTGCGGTACTGGGTGGGGTCTACGCCGAAAGCGCGAAAAGCCGCGCGCCAGCCTGCCAGCGAGGGTAATTCGCTCAGTGGCGTGGAGCCAATCCGCGCGATAACGGCTTGCTGCTCATTCTGATAGGCCGCCAGCAGCGCTTCCGGCGTAGCGGCATTGCGCAGCCCCCGCGCCAAAATGACACCGCCTGTTAATTCTGGAAAACGGGTCAGAATATCCGCATGATACTGAAACTTCATTCGCCTTCCTTCAGGCCAGCCCGCTCCTGATCGGTCAGGAAATAAATATACAGCCGCAGTTGACCGAGCCGGATTTCATCAGCATTTTTCAGCGCAACCAGTGTGCGCGGCTTGATGGGTTCGCCATTGAGATACGTGCCGTTCACACTTTCCATATCTTCCACATAAAACTGATCGTCACGATAATGCAGCGTCATGTGAATGCGCGAAACGCCCGAATTAGTCGCCTCGTAGCGCGATAAGTCGATATGCGCTTTCAGGCCACCTGTACCGCCAGCCCGACCAAAACTGATGGGATTTGCCATCGTCAGCACAATAGGCGCATCGCTGTACCCTGCCACGAACAGCACACAGGCATTCCGCCGTGTATCCGCCGGGACAGCCTTCAAGGGCGCGGTTCCGACAAGATGTTTGGTGTACATCGCCGCGCCACCTAGCTCATGCTGGTAAATCAGCGACGAAATGACATGCCGCAGTTCTTTGGCACTGATGGGCTTGTCGAGCAGAATATCCGCGCCGATTTGCATCACCTGAGCCGCATCCAGCACATTTTCAGTACTGTTGATGACCACGATGGGCATACTGTTCTGCATCACATCGCGCCGGACATAGCGGCAGAATTCCAGACCGCTCATATCCGGCAGCAGAGGGTCAATGATGATGGCATTCGGGCGGCGCTGGTTGTAATTACGAATCGCGCCGACGACTTCGTGAGCAATACGGGTGGTATAACCCGCGTGTTCCATAATTGTCGAAAGCACATTGGCAACTTCCGGGTCTTTTTCGACAATCATCACCAACTGCCCTTTTCCCGCACGCATCTGATCCTGAAGCTGGAGACTGGGCTGTTTGTGAACACTCCCACTATATACGGGGGAAATGATAACTTTGATGTCCAACCGCAGCCGCCCCAGTTGCAGTTGGTCGCCATTTTTCAGATAATATTTTTCCTCTGACTTCAGGCGGTTGCCATTAAGGAAGGTTCCGTTGTTGCTTTCTAAATCCGTGACCATCAGGCGGTCTTCATCCGGGCGAATGGAAACATGAAGCCGGGAAACCCCTAACTCTTCCGCTCCATAAGGTGTCAGATCGATGTCTGGCGGACTCGCATCGCCCTGAACAACACGGCCTATAATCATTTCTTCGTCAATGCGCAGCCTTTGCGGGGTTGGCATTTGCATATTGTATAAATCAATAACCCAGGGAGTCTGTATCGTTTCAGTCATAGCCTACTCATAATCTATGTCTGGACATATCTTTTTGATAGATAACGAATAAGGTTATTGTACCTGAAAGTGGGAATAGTGAAAGTAATTTGAACCGATTTAAAAATGTCGCAAATCGTTAATCTTCCTTACAAGGATTCTTTCATTGACCGAATTCCTGATAGGTGTCACGGATGGTGGCTGACAAAATGCTGTGTGGTAAGGCGTGACCTCAGCCATAAAATTGCGCAGGTCATTCAACCGGGGTAAGATTATGTTATCAGCACAACAGCTACACAGGATGCCCGCTATGCACGGGATAAAATTTCCTCAAAAATGGTTCTTGATCGCTTTACTCCTTATTCTGGTAACGGCCTTCACGCTTCCGGTGATGTCCGTTTCTGCTCAGGCAGGTTCAGCAGCGGCGGTTAATTCAGGGAAACTGAATCTCCGCAGCGGGCCGGGGGTTGTTTTCACCATCATCACCAGTGTTCCTTACAACACACAGGTGACGCTGGTCGGAAAAGCATCCAGCGGCACATGGGTACAGGTTCGGTTGGCGGATGGTACGCTCGGCTGGATGAACTCGATTTATCTGCGCACCTATGCCGATTTATCGCTGCTGCCCATCACCTTTGACACATCGGTCATCGTGCCGCCGCAAACTGTCCCACCGCCCGGTTCTCCCAGCGGCGTTCAGACCTATACTGTGAAGGCTGGCGATACGCTGAAAACCATCGCCGCACGTTTTGGCACAACCTGGCAGGCACTCGCAGCCGCCAATAATCTCATCAACCCCAACTACATCTTTGTGGGTCAAAAGCTAGTGATTTCATTCGGCACGACCACACCGACCACGCCGCAGACCAATCCCGGCACTTATGTTGTACAGGCGGGTGATACGCTGTTTATCATTGCAACGCGCTATGGCACAACTGTCGCGGCCATTATGTCCGCCAATAACCTGAGCAATCAGAATTTCATTTTTACCGGACAGCGCTTGGTCATTCCCGCCGCACCCGCCGCGCCACGCTTCTATACGGTGCAGACGGGCGACACCCTGTTCAGCATTGCCCTGAAATACAACTCAAGCGTCGCTGTCATCAGTGCCGCCAACAATATTTTTAATGCGAATGCCATCTACGTAGGGCAGACTTTGAAGATTCCGTGATACGGAGTTTTCATCGGGGGTTTTTAAAGGGCGAGTCATCACTGACTCGCCCTTTTTCATTCTAGCGGAATTGTCCGCGTACGATGCTATTGCACTCAACCGCCATCAGGGTGCGTCAACGAGAAAACTTTGGGTAACGCTCCATGCGCCCCACTTACCATCCGCCTGACGCGCACGTACATGCCAGTAGTAGGTACCATCCAGCAGAGGATCAGTTGTGACATATAATGAACTGGCTGGCACCGTTGTTGTAAATTCAAGTGTAGTGTTGAATGCGGGGGTATTATCCACCTGAATCTCATATTCGGTTGCCCCACTCACCCGATTCCAGGTTAAGGTGGGTGTTGATGTTGCCTGATAGTTGTTTGATGGTGCGCCGTTGTCAGGGGACACCAGTGTAAAGCTGAAAATATTACTCCAGTCAGATAGATCGTTGACGGCATTGACCGCCCGCACCCGCCAATAGTAAGTCCCGACTGCTATCGCGCTGGGCAGGGTATAGGTCGTACCACTCACGGTAGCGATGGTTATGCCCGGTGGATTAGCCGTGTCCAACTGGATGATGTAGGACGTGGCAGTTGGAACTCCATTCCAGACCAGCTTGAGTGGATTAACACTACCGCTATTGCCATTGGTCGGACTGACAAGAACAGGTTTTTGCGCGCTAAAGTCAAAATTGACTTCGACAGCGCCTACATCGCATTTTCCGGACAGGATAGAGGGACGTGGCTCGCCCCGTTGATCGGTATCAAGAGGTTGAGCATTTTGATTACAGACATAGCTTGTGCCGTTGTTAGAAATAGCAGTTCCGTTGGGGATACGGTCTAAAGCTGGACTGCCAAGATTGGGGAGAATAGTTCTTGTCGGCCCTCCATTATTTTGTAGTGAGCCGAGCTGCAAGCTGATATTATTCGCCGATCCCGGCTGGAAGAAACCACAGTTGGTATCGTCCGAGAGATTATAGAAGTTATCATAGAAACTCCCCAATTGGACGATGCAGTTCTCCCCGCTGCTTCCCTTGTGTAATAAAACCCCAGCCAGGTATGTCCCGCCCGAATAGCCGAAAATACCGCCTCCATACGTCGTGCCAGTATTGCCGGAAATCGTCGATTGAGTAACGGTTGTCGTACCATCGGAAAAAATAGCGCCGCCATAGGTGGCTGAGTTGGTCGAGAGCGTCGTATTGGATAGGGTTGCGGTGCCGCCGTTGTAGATGCCACCCCCGCTCGTAGTCGCAGAGTTGTTGTTAAGCGTACTGTTTGTTACGGTTGTCGTGCCAAATGCGAGGATAGCACCGCCATAAGTTGACGAATTGCCGCTGAAGGAGGTGTCATTGATGGTCAGGATGTGCCCATTCTCAGTGTAAATCGCGCCACCATTGTTCGTGGCGGAGTTGCCGGAGAATGTGCCATCGTTCACGATTAGGGTAGCGCCGTATCCGCCGTATATCCCCCCGCCGTTGGTAGATGATGTATTATTCGTGAAAGGCGTTGACGTGAGGTCTGTTGTTCCTCCGCGTGTGTAAAGACCTCCACCCCAGTCTGTAGCCGTGTTGTTGGAGATGGAACTGTCCGTCATCGTCACCGAACCACCGGTGGAATACACATAATCGTAGTCGTTATAGATACCGGCTCCTCTGGAAGCGGAGGTATTCCCGGAAATGGTGGTATTGGAAATCGTCAGAGGCCCCATGTTATAGATGGCACCGCCGCCGAAATAGGTCGTCGTTGTTGAGTTGCCCGAAAGGGTGCTGTTGGAAATCGTCAACGTACCCTGATTGTTGATACCTGCGCCATTATTCGTGGAGGTGTTGTTGGAAACGGTGCTGTTAGAAATCGTCAGGACACCTGAATTGGAGATGCCACCGCCCTCTGTAGCGGAACCATTTTGAACAAAGATACTATCGAGGGTTACGGTACCCGTTGCCGCCACGCGAAGGACGCGCACCGCATTGTTGCCGCTGATGAAATGCCCTCCGCCATTGATGGTCACGCCGCTCAGTATGTACGTCAGTTCACCACTTAAGGTGATATTCGCGCCCAGCGTAAAGGTATCCGCGCCGGGATAGGCGTTTGACCAGATCAAACAGGCATTCAACTGAGGTGCTGTCGTAATATTGGCTGGACTAGAACATGTAATGACCGCCTCAGCAGCCTCCGCCGCGCCACTGCTGCAAGACCCATTCGCGATACGCGGGTGACTGATATTATTTTGATCGACGCTGGAAGCATTACAGGCCAGTGTCACACCGTTGTTATTGATCGTCGTGCCATACGGGATGACCGCAATCGCTGCGCTGCCCGCTCCCGGCGCATGGGTCTTGGTGCTCCCGCCCTCATTAAAACCAAGTGCGCTCAGGTTCAACGCGGCGTTGCTGCGTGACCCGCTGTAGAAATCGAAGTTACAGGATGCATCATCCGATATGTTATAGCCCATATCCCAGGTATTAAAAGTAACGCAGTTAGCCCCGCTGGCTCCGGTGTCAAAGATGTTCCCCGCCAGACGAGTTTCGCCTACAATGCTGCTATCCCTGAACATGCCACCACCCGTCACGGCTGAATTGCCGGAAATCGTATCGGCGGTGAGGGTCAGGTCTGTACCATTAATGTAGAAAGCGCCGCCATTTGCGCCAGATGTGTTACCCGAAATCGTGCTGTTGGTCACGGTGGTTGTGCCGTAGGATGAATACGTGCCGCCGCCACTTCCAGTAGCCGTGTTACCCGAAATCGTGCTGTTATTCACTGTCACGGTGCTGCTGTAGTTATAGAAGCCGCCGCCGCTTGCGGAGGTGTTGCCGGAAAGCGTGCTGTTCGTGATGGTAATTGTGCCGTAATTGTAGATGCCACCACCATTAGTTGAGGCGGAATTACCCGTAAAGGTACTCCCACTGACGTTCATCGTTCCCCAGTTATACAGCGCGCCGCCGCCATATGTCGCAGAATTACTGGTAAACACGTCGTTGGTCATGGTGATTAGCGTATTAAACGCATAAACGGCTGCACCCTCATCACCGGAATTACCTGTGAAGGTTGAATTGGTCAAGGTGGTCAGGGTGCTGGTGTAATCACTATAAATCGCACCACCTTGATTCGCAGTGTTGCCGGAAAATGTCACATTCGTGGCGATCAACGCACCCAACTCATTAAAGACGGCTCCGCCGCGATTACCGTAAAATGGCCCCGCATTGCCGTTCTGTATCGTAAGGGAGTTGAGTGTCAGATTGCCGCCCGCAGCGATGTGGAATACTTTGACGGTATTGTTCCCACTCACAGCAACGGTCTGCCCCGTACCATCAATCGTCATAGCCGATGTTATATCCGGGAGGGTCGAACCCAGCGTGATGGTTCCATTTACATTAAAAGTTATGGTATCAGCCCCAGAACCCGCAGGGCAGTCGCCGCCAGTGCTGTCGCTGTTGTTATTGGCATTGTTGATGGCCTCGCGTAAGGTGCAAGCGCTATTGCCTGCTACGGTGGCATCCGCCAATGAATTGACTGTAATTCCCGCCGCCTGAACGGATTGTGGCGATAAAATCAGGATTTGTATCGTAAGCGCTGTAAAAACCAGTGCAGCGATAAAAATTGTTTGAAAAACACGAGGATGTAAGCGAAGACGAAATCTAAATAAATACATTTGCCCCCCTATGGACGAAAATTTAACCGGGTGGTTTATAGTGGTGCTATAGTTTCGGTAATTTTATTATACATACTATTGTTAAACGGTTTCGTAGAACCCCCTAAAAAAGAGGGGATACTGAATATGCGTTTCGGCAGGCTGTAGAAATTAAAACAGGCTCGATGATGAGCCTGTTTCGTCATTTTCAGTGCGGTTGCGTCTAACGGAACAATTCGCGCACGATGATATTGCGCTGAATTTCGCTGGTGCCTTCGTAAATCTGGAAAATCTTCACGTCGCGCAGCAGCTTTTCCACCGGATATTCCTTCATGAAGCCGTAACCGCCAAAGACCTGCACCGCGTCCACAGCAGCTTTGGTCGCCATATCAGCGGCAAACGCTTTGGCATAAGCAGCGATGCGCGGATTCACCACACCTGCATCGAGGCTCCATGCCGCCTGCCACACCAGCATCCGCGCGGCTTCGTAATTGATCGCCATATCGGCAATCTTGTGACCAATGGCCTGATGCTGGTAAATCGGCACACCGAAAGCTTCGCGTTCTTTGGCGTATTTGACGCATTCTTCCAACGCGCGGCGCTGTAGACCCACCGCAGCGGCAGCTACACCAGGACGGCTGTAATCGAAGACTTTCATCGCCAGATAAAAGCCCTGTCCTTCGCCGCCGACCATATTTTCCGCCGGGACTTCCACGTTCTCAAACACGATTTCGGCGGTATCGCTGGCACGCTGACCGAGCTTATCAAATTTCTTGCCCACGCTCACACCGGGCATTTCACGGTCAATAATGAAACAGGTCATGCCGCGATGTCCCGCGTTCGGGTCAGTTTTGGCAAACACCGTGAAAAAATTGGCGTGGCTGGCATTGGTGATGAAGGTCTTCGAGCCGTTGATAACGTAATGACCGTTTTTCTTTTCGGCGCGGGTCTGGATGCCGACCACATTCGAACCAGCGGCGGCTTCCGTGACACCATAGGAGACAAACTGCCCCTTATCAACCAGGCGTTCGCCCAGCCAATACTGTTTTTGCTGCTCATTACCCGCCAGAATGATCGGAAGATCACCCAGACCATTCGTGCCCACACTGGTGCTGATCCCGGTACAGCCATAAGCCAGTTCTTCCACCGCAACCACTTCATCCACAGCGGAAGCACCCACCCCGCCGTATTCCGCCGGAATGTTCATGTTGGCGATGCCGAGTTCACGCGCTTTATGAAAAATCTCTTCTGGAAAAATGGCTTTTTCATCAAATTCTGCTGCAACTGGAATAATTTCTTTAGCGGTGAATTCACGCGCCATCTTTTGCAGCATCTTCTGCTCTTCACTGAGTTCGAATGAAATACCCTGCGTCATAACTTGAGCAACCATTGGAGGACTCCAAAATAATCTAATCACCGTTAGATTAATTATAGCGAGAAAATCAAAAGTGAAAAGTGGGCAAAATCCAGCGAGGAAACGGGACAGACAGTGCCCATCCCGTTCAGAGCAGCAGAGCGCTACACATATTCGTCTTCGAGGTCTTCGTTCTTGCGCTTATCTTCATTTTTCTGCTTCGGAATGTAAATGACCTGTTCATCGTCATCATGATGTCTGCGTGATGATTTGAAGCTGTAGCCCATGAGCATGGTCGCACCAATCAGAATCAGCAGCAGAGGCCAGCTAAAGCCGAGCAGGAAAACGACACCCAGCCCCATCAGCCACAATCCACCAGATACGTTGTACCAGGCCTGCCCCTCAGCCATGCCGCGTGCCATGCTGGACGCGCCAATAACGAACAGAATCCAGGGCCAGAAGCCAACGTGCGTGAAAAAGATGATGCCCAGACCGATGAGAAAAACACCACCCGATACCTGATCGGCGCGCTGTTTGGATACCATAATCAATTTCTCCTGTATTCACCTTTGCTTATTCCTATACGTTTTTAGGCAGTAAAAGTTGCAAGCATATAGGCAATCTTCCGGAATTGTTTCACGATATTCTGTTAAAAGTATGTCATAATGGAAGGTATCTGGCTGCGCCACACTGAGGTATTTATTTCCAAAATAATGTCTACTTCTTTACACGATCTTCAACATCTGGTAGATGCTATTCACCGGGCAGATACACCCCGGCAAACCGCCGAAACGCTCACACGCTGGCTGGGTGAGCATATCGGAAACAGTCTGGTCGCCCTGATTAACCGCCAGCACGCCAGTATACAGGTTTACAGAACAGCCGGATTTGAAGTTGACCCGGCGGTGCTGCGCTGGATTGAATCGCCGGATTCATGGCTGATATGGGAAAAATGGGATTTTCCTTACTGGTTGGACAGTGACCATCCCATTGAAGGGCTGATGACCTCAACGCCTGCCCTGCTCATCCCGCTGCATCATGAGCAGTATTTGCAGGGTATCCTCTGGCTGGATGCATCAACCAACGCTGACCGGATTCAGAACGGCGCGGGTCAGGAAGCTATGCTGCTGGGACAGCTCCTGGCTGCACGGGTCGGTCAGATAGAAATCAATACCAGTTGGCGCGATCTTCTCACCAACATCAACGAATTCAGCCAGACATTAACCCAGAAGCTCACCAATGAGGAATTCTGGGAAATTGTCTACCAGCAGATTTCCACCCTGTTTGATACCACCTCCTTTTTTGCCGGGTTAATGGATCGGAATTCAAAGCAGCTTGCACTGCCGCTGGTCGTGCAGGATGACATGATGGTTTACTACGGCAGCATCCCGCTTTCAGGACTGAGCAAAGCCGTTATCCAATATGGCATCACCCTGCATTTCCGTGATTTGCTGGCTGAAGGGGAACGCATCAACGCGCTCAATATCGAATTAAATGTCGATGAACCAGGCGCAGAAGCGCGTTCATGGTTAGGCGTTCCGCTGCGCAACAGCCGTAACGAAGTCATTGGGCTGATCAGCATCCAGAATGAACTGCCCAACTATTACAACGATCCCGATCTTTCGCTGCTCACCATCATCGCCGCGCATATCGGACGCACACTGGAAACCCGCCAACTCCTGCTGAACGAACAGGAACGGCGCAAAGTCGCCAGTACCTTAATCGAAGTCAGTCAGGTGGTCAGTTCCACCCTCCATTATGAGGAAGTGCTGGAACGGATTCTGGAACAGATTCATCGTGTCACCGAATATGACCGCGCGGCAATCATGCTGCCTGTCGCCAAAGAAGGCGATGAACTCAAGATGATTATCTCCGCCAGTCAGGGCAGGCACAGTTCCACCAAAGGCCATGAGGTGCATTTGTCTGAAAACAGTCTGGGGCGGCATGTCATTCTTTCGCAGCAGCCTGCCGTGATTGCCGATGTGCAGGAGCATGTTAATTGGAACGCCCCGGCATCAGAATCCGGCAGCGGTCAAACACGCTCATGGATGGGCGTGCCGATGGTGATTCAAAACCGGGTCATCGGTCTCATCACGCTGGAAAAGTTCAAGCCGAATTTCTATAACGACGAAGATGCCAGCACAGCCTTCGCATTGGCAAGACACGCAGCCATTGCGGTTGAAAATGCGCGTCTTCATGCCGATGCCGAACGCGCCCTGCATGATCTCGACCAGCGTGCGCGGCGTTTAGCTTCTATCCATCACATTTCGATCATTCTGAGTTCATCACTCGAACGCGATGTCATTTTACAGAGTGCCGCGCGTCTGATGACTGAGCTTTTCGTCTGCGACCATTGCAGCATTTTGCTCCTTCAACCATCCGGCGAACAGGCCGATCTGGTAGCGGAATATCCGTCATCGGTGAATATCGGTGTCAGCATCGCCGTAAGCGACAACGCCACCTTCCAGAAATTGCTGCAAGGCACAACGGCGCTGGCGGTTTATGAAAATGAAGCCGGCGACGATATTTACCGTCTGGCATTGCAAAGCGAGGGCACCCGCGCCACCCTCCTCGCTCCACTGATCGCCCGTAAAAAGGTGATTGGCTGTATCGGGCTGGACAGCACCTACACCAACCGCGTCTTTACACAGGAAGAACATGAAACCTGCATGACGATTGCCGCGCAAGTGGCTTTAGCCATCAACAACGCCCAGCTTTATGAAGAAGCGCTGGCGGCGAATCGCTTAAAAAGTCAGTTCCTTGCCAATGTCAGCCATGAACTGCGTACACCCTTGAATGCGATTATCGGCTACAGCGAACTGCTGCTGACCCGCGTTTACGGTGAATTGACGGAGAAGCAAAATGACCGTCTGATGCGTGTGAATGTGGGTGGCAAGCATCTGCTGGCGCTCATTAACGATGTTCTCGATCTGTCGAAAATCGAAGCCGGACAGATGACGCTGGAAATATCGGTGATTTCGGTCAACGAATTCGTCTATGATGCCATTACCGATATTAGCCCACAGGCCGAGGCAAAAGGGCTGAAGGTTCATATGCGTGTGCCGCCCGATATGCCTGAACTACGGGCAGATGGACAGCGCCTGCGCCAGATATTGACCAACCTGCTCGACAACGCGGTGAAGTTTACGGAAACGGGCAGCATCACGCTGGAGGTCAGTTCGCTTTCCCTGCATGATGGCGAAATCATTGGACAGACTCCCCCCTCCCATGTCTATCTGCCGGATGGCGACTGGGTACTGATCGCCGTGACCGATACAGGCATCGGCATTGACCCGGAGAATCAAAGCATCATTTTCGAGGCTTTCCGTCAGGTCGATGGCTCTACCGTGAGAAAATACGAAGGAACCGGCTTAGGTCTGACCATTACGCTGCAACTGATTAAACTCCATCAGGGCTTTATCTGGGTCGAAAGTGAACTCGGCAAAGGCAGCACCTTCACGATTGCCTTACCAGTAATCCGCCATGAAACCTTCGCCCTGCCGGAAGAAAACAACCCGGATCAGCCGCTCGTGCTCATTCTGGATGATGATTCGAATGCGTTGCAGTTGATACAGGATTATCTGAGTGAAGATTCGTATCAGGTGGTGGGCACGACCAGCCCTGCTCAGGCGTTGGAGTTAGCCCTTCGCCTTAATCCAGCCGTCATCATCGCGGATATTATGATGTCCAATGAAGGGGGATGGGAAACCCTTTCGCAGCTCAGGCAGAACCCCAAAACCGTGAATGTTCCCATCATCATCGTTTCTACCCTGGAACAGC
Organism: Aggregatilineales bacterium; assembly: GCA_044226645.1. Lineage (GTDB taxonomy): Bacteria > Chloroflexota > Anaerolineae > Aggregatilineales > Phototrophicaceae > CFX2. Next base: position 8,809 of record JBGAGR010000127.1, on the reverse strand, counting down.
GCGCCGTAGGACTCAATTTAGGGGCAACGGATTATCTGGTCAAACCGATCCAACGGGAAGCACTGCTGAACGCTTTGGATCATATTGCCAAAGTGCAGCCCAAAGACGCGATTTTGATTGTCGATGACAGCAGCATTGACCGTACCGCGCTGGCGAAAATACTCAAGCGTGTCGGCTATGGGGTCATTCAGGTTGAAAGCGGAGAAGCCGCCTTAAGTTATCTGGAACAGCAGAGCGTATCCCTTATTTTGCTTGACCTGACCGCGCCTTCCAGCATGTCGGGGGATATGCTGCTGCAAAAACTCTCGAATAATTCAGCAACACGCGACATCCCGGTCTTTGTCATGACAGGCACCGATCTTTCGGAACAGCGCGTCGGCGAAATCCATCAGAACATCCTTCAGGCTATGCAAACCGGGTCGATTTCCGGCAACATGCTGGCGGAACAATTAAAACTCGTGCTGTACAGCGGATTGGAATGAGCTAAGGAATTTAACTTTTCTGCAATTCCTGTACCCGTGCCACGACAGCAGGATCAGGTGTCTCTGCCAGTTCGATATAGCGCTGATAACCCTGGATGGCTGGTATAGTTTCTCCCAGGGCATCATTGCTCTCGCCCAGTCCGCGATAGGCATCTGCATTCCCCGAATTAATCTGTGTCACCCGTTGGAAGGCAGCGACAGCCTTTTCATAATTGCCGTTTTGCTGGTAGGCTTGCGCCAGCTCCATAAAAACAAGCTCACTGTTCGGGCTGATGGCGGATGCTTTTTCAAAGTCTGCAATCGCCCCTGCCAGATCACCGATGGCCTGTTCAAACTGCCCACGTCCCTCATAACTTTTCAGCGAGTAGGGAGCCAGTTCGACCTGCCGGTCAAAATTCTCCCGCGCTTTCTCAAAATCATCTAATTGATAGTAGCTCCAGCCTAAACCGTCAAACGCAGCCACATAATTATTACGGAGTTTGATCGCCCTCGAAAAATTGCTGATCGCCTGACCGTAATTGCCCTGTCCGTAACTTTCCCAGCCGAGATTATAGTAATAATCCGGGCTGTTGGAATCCAGCCGTTCCAGTGCATCCTGAAAATTGACCAGAAAATCCCGATACGATTGAGTACGGGTAAAGACAAATGTACCGCCGCACAGGAACAGCAGAATCACAAGAGCAATGGTTGTACCCAACCAGCGGTTCCTACCACGAGAGGCATAGCGCACCCGCAGCGCATGACCGATCAGATTCATGTCATTTTCAAAGCGGTTACTGCGACATTCGAAAAATTCCTGGTGACTCAGCTTTTCAAATTCGAGCGGCAGATCGCTTTCCTGCGGGGCAGGGTTATTGTTGAGCAAGACCGGAATGAGGAATATAGTACGGTTCACCAGTGTCGCGCTGATGGTCATACGCACCACATCATCAGCTTTATCCAGCCAGCGCTGCCCACGCATACCGCCTACATCCCATGCCGCGCCGATCAACAAAATGACCGTATCATCGTTGCGGAGTTCGTGAAACGGCTGTTCCTGCGTAATTTCAAGGATAGGCCACGTAGGGTAAATTCCGCGCAGATGGTCAACAATCTGCCGGGTAAGGGTACTGGCATCCTCTATACGATAACAAACTACCAAACGCGACATGCTAATAATCCTCTTTTATCAACCTACCAGTAAAACACAAACTTTTGATACGCGGACTTTAGTTGGATAGGGCATAAGCACGTACATAAACAGTCTGGCGGCTGTTATCCAGCAGCACTTCGATGATCTTCTGCCCGGCGTTGTCATACAATCCGGCATAATCGCTGGCGCTGGCTGCATCCCACCAATCATAAGCCGCTTCCTGTGGATTCGCGGCGGGGAACGGTGTGAATCCGCTCTTCAGTAGAGACTGTATCCCCATCTGCTTCAGTAAGGTGGTGATGTCAAAATCGGACGGAGCATCAAAGCGCAGCCAGACAATGCGTGTCTTTTGATTCTGCGTGGCGAAGTGGATGTTGCTGGCTCCCGCCGGAACAGATGCGCCAATGAAGTTTTCCACTTCCTGCAAGCGCCACGCCCGCCAGCCAAACACATTCGTAACCCACAGCGCCCCAATGATTCCGATCAGCACAACAACCAGCGTCACGCCGATAAGGAGCTGTTTTTTCCAACGCTGCCACCACTGCTTCAACGACATAAACTCCCTGCATAGCCAAAGCACTATATTTAATCTCTCGGTGTCCCCGGATTCTCATTGTTCAATTTTGTTTTGAATGACCGAAAAACACCTCTCCCCATTCTATTCGGGCATGGGCCTAAATGCTACAATCACCCGTATGACACGACTATTCCTCAGACTCATCCCGATCTTACTGCTGCTGTTCGCCGCCATCGCCGGACTCATCCGCGCACAGCCTTATGATGATAACGGCCTGCGTGAAATCTTGATTCCGTCTTGCGGCGCTCCTTGTTTTCTGGGGATTCATCCCGGCCTGACCAGCGGCGATGAGGCTTTTAAGCTCCTTAACGCCCACCCCTGGATAACCAATATTGAGTTTAATCATGATGCTTTGGGGAATGCGGACGTTAAAGGCGATGGCACGATTTCATGGAGTTGGAATGGCACACAGCCTTCAGTGCTGCGAACACCATTCCTGATAGCAGGTGAAATTGCAGTTCATAATGGGGTAGTCGATTCGATCAAACTCCGAACCGCGATTCCGTTCAGCGCCGTGTGGTTCGCGCTCGGCTGGCCTGCTAACGGCTGGATTCGTCCCTCACGTGTTTATCTGGGGCAGTATGATAATCACATCGCGATCTATCCGCAGTATGGTTTAGAGTTCCGCACCTTAGTCCAGCACCCGCTCCGCACTGCCGGATTTTGGAACGCTCCGGTGGAGATTTATTTCGAAACCAATCCACCCGCCGATTATCACTACATGCGCCCCTGCTGGTGGGCGTGTCCCCCAGCATAGACCGAATATTACAAACTATTTCAAACACTTCACCTGTTTTCACCTGTTTTTCAGATCACTTTTGACCGAAGACAAAAGTTTGGTCACACAAACCGCTCTACTTCCGCCGTTCACGCATCAAATCGGCTGTCTGCCCATCCAATGCATAATCACTCTGGCTTAGATGGTCGATCACATGCTGCTGGTCTGCCTCAGTACGATTCTGGCTCAGTTTATACTTACCCTCAATCCGGGTAATCTCAATCTCGAATCCGACCACTGCCGCCATCATCTTATTCATATAATCGTCCGGCAGCTTCATTTCCCACGACGGCTCTCTCAAATCCTCATGCCGGTGTACCAATTTATCCAGCATCGTATATAAGCGCTCATGGTCGTCGATAATTTTCGGCAGGCCATATGCATGAACAATCGCATAATTCCAGGTCGGCACACTCGGATGCACCTCATAAAACGATGGTGACACATAGGCATGTGGCCCCTGAAAAATGACCATCACTTCCTGCCCCCTGTCGAACGCCGCCACAACGACACCGTAGTCGCCCCGTGTCGTATCCAGCAAAACCGGCAGATGAGTCGCCGTAAGCTGTCCCTCGTGCTGTGAAACCAGAATGGCAAAATTATTGTCCTGCATGAACTGGTGCAGAACACTCATATCCTCTTCGACATTGGATTTCGGAATATACATAACGCCTCTTTTATCACCCGGAATTATGGTCATTATCAGCGGATGTCTGTTCACAAGCGATGTCCATTCAGACCATGTGGCTTAAGAAATATACTGACAAAGCTCAGGTTGCTGAATGGCTAAAACCGCCATAAAATCCGTCCGAATAGTATTACTAGTTTGATTCTTGATGTGTTATTCAGGAGTTTTCCCTCTCATGAAAAAATATTTGCTCACGCTGGGGATGATTGCGCTATTACTGTTCTCATCAGGCAGCACCCTTGCTCAAACCAACAACTTCAGCTCAACCTTCACCTATCAAGGATATCTTAGCAACACTGGTGGCCCTGTTAATGCCATATGCGACATGCAGTTCGGCCTTTTTAACCAGGACAGCTACGGCACACAGATTGGCAGCACCCTTGACCGGACTAATGTGACCATTAGCCAGGGTTCCTTTACAGTGCAGCTCAATTTTGGCGCTGGAGCCTTCAATGGCCTGGATCGTTTTTTGGAAATTTCCGTGCGCTGTCCGGCAGGCAGCGGCGGTTACACCATCCTTTCCCCGCGCCAGCCCATCACCGCTGTTCCTTATGCCTTGTCGCTGTATGGCCTGGCTGTTCAATATAAGGATGAAAGCCCAAATCTGGTTGGTGGTTATGTTAACAATTCGCTGTTTAACAACAGCGCTGTCGGAGCAACCATCAGTGGCGGTGGCAATTATGACAGTGTAAACCGTGTAAGTGATAGTTATGGCACTGTGGGCGGTGGCGCTGGAAACTGGGCTGGTGACAGCGCTCCGAGTCCGGATTCCGCCCCATACGCCACAATATCCGGTGGTTTTAACAACACTGCCAGCGGCATACTGTCGGTGATAGGCGGAGGCTACTACAACATTGCCAGCGGTAGTAGAGCCACTATCGGCGGCGGTCAACTGAATAATGCTACAGATTCTTGGACAACGGTAGGCGGAGGGTATCACAACACGTCCAACGCGCGTTACGCTACCGTAGGCGGTGGACTTGAAAATAATGCAAACAACCAGTATGCCACAGTTGCCGGTGGAACCAACAACACGGCAAACAGCGATCGCGCCACAGTAGGTGGAGGCGGCAATAATGCAGCTAGTAGTTCATATGCGACAGTCCCCGGCGGACAAAATAACGTGGCTGGGGGACCCTACGCATTTGCAGCGGGACGAAATGCTCAGGCCATCCTCGACGGTAGTTTCGTTTGGGGAGACAGCCTTGATTACAACGTAACTGCGACTGCACTAAATCAATTTATGGCTCGCGCTACGGGTGGCTTCCAGTTCATTACCGCAGTAGATGGTGTAGGCACACCAACCGCCGGAGTACAGGTGGCTGCTGGCGGCGGTTCATGGTCATCCCTGAGTGACCGGAATATGAAAGCTAACATCGCCGCCGTTAACGGTAAAACCATTCTCGATTTAGTCGCTCAGATGCCCATCGCCACCTGGAATTACATCTCGCAGGATGCAAGTATCCGCCACATCGGGCCGATGGCGCAGGATTTTTATACCGCTTTCGGTGTAGGCGAAGACAACACGCATATCAATACCATCGACTCAGAAGGAGTCGCCCTGGCAGCTATTCAAGGCTTGTATCAAATAGTACAGAGTAAGGATGCTGAAATCGCTGACTTACAGGCAAAAAACGCCGATTTGCAGACAAAACTGGATAACATTGAATCCCGATTAAGCGCATTGGAACAATCGACAGGTACAACATCTGCTGCCGGAATCAACCTGCATGACGCTGCCCTGATGCTGGTTGGATTAGCACTTGTTGGTGTCTGGTCAATCAAGCGGCACAGCACGAAAGTCGTGTCATGATGAACAAGATAATGAAACGTGGTTTGTGGTTTGTGGTCGCTCTGCTGCTGTCGGGGATAGCCCAGCAAACTGGCGCACAAACGGGTGGCGAATACCATTTGTACCAGTCAACCTTCGAAACGGGCGGAGGAACCAGCAGCGACAATAACAATGTGTTCACCCTGCGAGGCGCACTCGATCAAACCAATCCCTTCGTGGCAAGAGGTGGAGGCTATACGCTGGTGGGTCGATTTTGGGGTCAATACATTATTCCCGAATCCCTGCCCAAGGCCGCTCCAGCACCCAATTACTTCATAACTCAGGATGTGACCTTCACCTGGAATCGCATCACGGATGCAGCAGTCTATCAAGTACAGGTTTCGCGCAATTCGACGTTTACCGACATTGTGTATACCAGTCCGGAAATAGACGGGAACACATTGTTCCAGACCAATAGCAGTTGGCCCAATAACGGCACCTATTATTGGCATGTCCGCGCAAAAAACAGCGTAGGCAAATGGAGCGCTTGGAGCAAATACAATAGCTTTATCGTGAATGCGCCCTAAAGTGAATTACGAGGGGATAGAGTCGCTTCTATCCCCTCACTTCTCCGCATTTCTGACCACCGTTTCCCCTGCGCGGTCTAACCCGCTATTGACGCGCACTCTATTCCCGTGAAGAATCGATAGACTGTAAATCAATGGAGTCACCTGAAGCACAACCGCTGTAAGCTGACCGCTTATGACTACTAATCCCAAAACCCTCGTCATTATCCCGGCGCTCAATGAAGAAGACAGCATCGCCGCTGTGGTCGGACGTGTCCGTCAACAGCTTCCCTATGCTGATGTGCTGGTGGTCAATGACGGCTCGACTGATAATACCGCCTCTGTCGCCTCCGAAGCTGGCGCAATTGTCCTGCAACTGCCCTACAATGTCGGCATCGGTGCCAGTATGCAGACCGGGTTTTTGTTCGCCGATATGCAGGGTTATGAAATCGCCATCCGCAGCGATGGTGATGGTCAGCACGCCGCCCGTGATATTCCCATGCTCCTGGCGGAACTGGAAAAAGGCGAAGCTGATCTGATTATCGGTTCGCGCTATCTGGAAAAAGGTGGCTATGTCGCCTCAACCGCCCGTCGCGCCGGAAGCCTGATTCTGGCGAACCTGATTTCGGGCATCATCCGCCAGCGCATGACCGACCCCACATCCGGCTTCATCGTCTGCAACCGCCGCGCTATCAAATCATGCGCCCAGGTCTATCCTCATGATTACCCCGAACCCGAATCGATTGTCATTTTGCACCGGGCAGGCATCCGCTTGCGTGAAGTTCCGGTCAAAATGGAAGCTCGTATGGCAGGTCAATCCTCTATCACCGCCCTGCGTTCCATCTACTACATGATTAAAGTCATCCTCGCTATTCTGATCGGCCTGCTGCGTCCCGCTCCCGTCATTGATGGATTGTCGTAGCCTCTGCCACATCCGTAATCCCGAATAAGCTATAATCAATTCAATTCGTTCACTAACGAGGAGTCTTGAAATGTTCAGGACGCGCGTGAGTATCGACGAGTTCATGAAACTCGCCCTGTCCCCTGAGAATCTGGAACGACGTTTTGAACGTATTGACGGGGAGATTATCGAATTGGTATCCAATGACAAAGCAGCCGAAATCGCAGGTATCATCATTGGTCTGCTGGCGATTTTCGTCTATCCACGCAAGCTGGGTCGTATAAAAGGCGCAGATGGTGGCTATACCATTGCGGGTGACCAGTACATCCCGGATTGTTCATTCATCAGTTATCAGCGCCAACCTCAAACCACTACCGAATCCTATCCAGAAATTGCCCCAGAACTGGTCGTTGAAGTCCGTTCGCCAGGAAATTCGGACGAAGAAATGACGCGCAAAGTAGCCAATTATCTGAGTGTTGGCTGCGAAGTCTGGTTGATTAACCCCGTTGATGAAAAAGTGGAAGTTTATGTAGCTGGCGAAGCGGTCAAAACATACCACAACGGCGACACCTTGCAAGGTCGCGGTGTTCTCACAGGTTTCCAGCTCGAAATCAGCAGCATTTGGCCCCGCTAGAACCTGTCCAATTTTTACAAGTGGCCGCTCGCAAATTCATGTAGAATAAGAACTAATGTTCAATATACATGAAGGAGATACACATGATTACCCACGTTGGAACGGTCTGCATTTTTGTCGCCGATCAGGATCGCGCCAAGGATTTCTATGTCAACAAGCTCGGCTTTGAACTGCGCACCGACCAGCCGCTTTATCCCGGCGCACCCAACCGTTGGGTCGCGGTTGCCCCCAAAGGCGCAGCAACCGATGTGATCCTCTACCTACCCGATCAGAACTGGGAACACTATAAGCAGGTGGTCGGCAAATCGCAGGCCGTCACCTTCAACGTGGTCGATATGAAAGGGCTGCACGCTGACCTGAAAAGCAAGGGCATCGAAATCGTTGCTGAACCTGATCCGCAGCCCTGGGGTACCAACATGATGATTCACGATTCCGAGGGCAATACTATTTTGCTGGTCGAACTGCCGAAACAGCCGTAAATCAGTCATATGCTTCCGGCGGGAAATTTCGCCCCGCCGGTAATTTTTCGGTCAAAAAATCAATATGGATGCATTTTCGTCAAAGCCTCAAAAACAATACGATGAATTTGATCGGTGGACATGCCGAGGCTGTCTCACTCGTATTTTGATTCTTCTCGGAATTTGCACCCTCATCTACATCGTGAGCAGCATATCAGCCTTAATAACCGTTAACAGCAATTACGATAAGTGGCAGTCTGCACAAATCAAAAGTTATTCCGTAACGGTACAGTATGGCATTTTTGGAGGAGATTTTTTCAACATAGGACAGGAAATCATCAAAAATGGATTACTGGTTAAAAGTAATGCAGGTTTTGAGCAGCCTGCAATAGATCGAATATTTGATAAAGCGCGGTCATGCGCTTTCGCGCTTATATTTGTCTGCGATATTCAGTATGATGATGTGTATGGTTATCCTACTCATTTAGGCCAAAGTGACCTTGATATGGGCGACGTGACTGAAATTATCGACTTAACACCCATGCCATCATCCACGCCATGACTCGCCTCCGCACCTTCTATATCCTCGTCATCACACAGACACTTTCGCTGGTAGGCAGCCGCATGACCAGTGTGGCGATTGGTATCCGCGTGTTTGTTGATACTGGACAGGCCGCGCCGCTGCTGCTCGTTTCATTCTTCAACGAACTTCCAGCGATGCTGTTCAATAGTTTCGCAGGCGTATGGGTAGACCGCTGGGATCGCCGCTGGGTGATGATGCTGGCGGACGCAGGACAAGCCGTCGGCAGTCTGCTGCTCATG
>JBGAGR010000126.1:0-21296 GCA_044226645.1 Aggregatilineales bacterium | reverse complement strand
CTGGGTCAATATGACCGGGCGGTGAGTGCATTTGACGAGGCGAGACGATTGGGAACCCTCCCCTGGCGAATCACGCTGTACCAATTTGGCCCATTCGAAGCCTATTACAATGTCGGACGTTATGGCGATATGCAGGCACTCATTGACGCAGCGATGAATAACGGTGGGGATTATGTTGAGGAAATCCACTACTGGCAAGGACAGGTGTATGCCGCTGAGGGCGATAAGGCTAAAGCTGCCAGTGCATTCCGGCAGGCTCTTAATCACAACCCCAAATTTACCATCGCTCAGGATGCGTTAAATTCGCTCAATGCCTGAGTTTTGAGGACTGCTCTGAAACATGGCTGCACTATCCACTGAAAAACGCAACCGCCAACTGGCACGCTCGACCCTGATTGTGATGGGCGCATTTGCGCTTGCTAAGATCATCAGTTTAGGGCAAACGGTGATTATCGCTAACGTGTTCGGTGTGGGGCGTGAATGGGATACTTTCGTCACCGCGAACAGCATCCCTGAACTGATTTTTACGCTCATCGCAGGCGGGGCGCTGGCTCATGCTTTCATCCCCATTTTCAGTGGTTTTCTGGCGCGCGATGATATGGAAGGCGCATGGCGGACAACCAGCCATGTCATCAACACCGTTTTTACGACCACACTTCTGGTGAGCATGGTTGTCTTCCTGACTGCCCCATCGCTAGTTGCCAATGTTGTCGCGCCGGGTTTTGATGAAGCGGGGCGTGCGCAAACCGTCGAACTCATGCGTATTCTGCTCGTCAGTACACTGATTTTTTCCGTCAGCGGCATTTCGATGGGGATTCTGCAAAGCTACAACTCCTTTCTCCTGCCAGCTATCGCCCCCATCATGTTTGATCTTGGCATCCTGTTTGGCGCAGGTTTTCTGATTAAACCTTTTGGCGTACATGGTATAGCCTACGGCGCTGTTTTGGGCGCGGCAATGCACTTCGCGGTTCAAGTGCCGGGATTAATCCGATTTGGTATTCGCTGGAAATTAGGATTGGGATTAAATGACCCAATTCTATGGAAGGTCATCCGGCTGATGCTGCCGCGCATCGCTGGTCTAGGCGTTTTCAGCCTCAATTTCCTTGTGATGAACAACATTGCTTCCCGTCTAGGCGAAGGTTCGGTGAGCGCACTCAACTGGGGCTGGCGCTTGATGCAGATCCCGGAAACGCTGATTGGGACAGCAATGGGAACGGTTATTTTTCCCACACTGGCATCATTGAGCGAACTCGGAGACGAGGGTGGCAAGCGCAATGCCATGTCTGGAGCGCTGCGTTTCATCCTGATTGCCACAATTCCATCCGCTGTTGGCTTGATTTTGGTCGGACAGCCCTTAATTAGCCTCTTAGAGCGCGGCGCATTTGATGCTTCGGCTTCTGTACTGGTTTACAGCACACTGCGGTTTTTCGCGCTGGGGCTGGTTGTCCATTCGGCGTTAGAAGTCGTCGCTCGGAGCTTTTATGCAGATAAAGACACGCTTACACCACTGTGGGCAGCATTGGGTGGAGCGACAATCAATCTCGTTTTGTCCTTCATTTTAAGCGGTGTCGTCCAGGTCGAAGCAGTCAGCGGCATAAATATGGCTATACGCCTGTTCCCGCAGTTAGGACTCATTCCCAAGGTTGGAAATGTTGGTGGACTGGCACTGGCAAACACATTAGGTGTCGCGTTTGAAGTGCTCACGCTGCTGTGGCTGCTGCGACGGCGCTGGCATGGCGCAAATGAAAATGCACTGGCTCAAGCAGTCATGAAAACCCTAGCTGCCAGTTTGGTGATGGGACTGGCAATTATTGTCATAAACAGTCTCTGGACTGCCATTGGGTTGGATGGACGTGGACTGGTTTTCACTATCCTGCAAATTGTGGTGGAAACAGGCATCGGTGTGGCAGTTTTCGTTGGCACAGCCGTTGTCCTCAAGATGGACGAATTGCGCACCTTGATTGAACTCGTGCTGCGCAGACGGAAAACCCTTATCGAGCCTGCCACATAGTCTCAAACGCGACCACTCGCATCAATTCAGCATCCTAAGGGGGACTCATGGCTGTCGAAATCCGCATTCTGACTCTGGGCATTGCCGCCACGCATTGCTATATCGTGGCTGATGGGGATAGCAAAGAAGCGATGGTCATTGATCCTGTCGATCAAGCGCCGTTGATTTACAAAACCGCACAGGATGCAGGATGGACAATCAAACTGATTCTGGCGACCCATGCCCATTTTGATCATGTGCTGGCAAGCAAAGAATTGAAAGAACTCACAGCCGCTCCATTTTATATACATGGTGATTCGATTCCACTGCTGAAGGGGATGCCACAGCAAGGGGTGCGTTTCGTTGGTCATCCATTTCCGGAAGCGGCTGAACCAGATCGTTTACTGACCACAGAGCCAGAAGTCATCGAACTTGGTCAAATCCGACTGGAAACGCTGTATACACCGGGTCATGCGCCGGGGCATATCAGCTTTTACATGCGTGAGGGGGAACTTGTCTTCAGCGGTGACTGTTTGTTCGCCGGGAGCATTGGACGAACAGACTTACCTGGCAGCAATTACGAAGTGCTCATGGAGTCGATTTTTGAAAAACTCTTACCATTGGGGGATAATATCAAAATCCTGCCCGGTCACATGGATATGACGACCATTGGTAAGGAACGGGCAACTAATCCATTCTTATTAGAATACGCTGATGAGCATCAATAGCCTTTTCAACCAGTATTCCTATGTTTTTATCAGCCTCGGCGCGCTGCTGGGAATGTTGATTATCCTGCGGGTGCTGCGGTTTCAATGGCGGCTGACAATTGCATCTATCATCGCGATTGGCACGATACTGCTGGTTGGATGGTTGATTTTACGGCCTGCCCAGAGTGATGTGGACAATGTGAATTCGGCGGACACGCTCCTTTCCAATGGTAAGCCGACCTTCGTCGAATTCTTCAGTAAATATTGTTTGGGCTGTGTGGCTGCGCGTCCGGCAGTCGAAACGCTGATTTCCAATATCGACGATCAATTCAACATCCTGCGAGTTGACATTCATACCGATTATGGGCAGGAGCTGCGCGAGCGGTACGACTTTTCGTATTCGCCGGAATTTCTACTGTTTAATTCGAGCGGTCAGGAAGTGTGGCGCGCCCACGTTCCACCCTCTCTACAAGAAATAACACAGGCACTCAAAACGCCGTTACCCTTTGGAAACTCATAAATATGCACATCCTTCTGCTTTTTCTGGATGGGATTGGTCTGGGTGATGACAATCCTGATGTCAACCCGTTTGTCACCGCCAGGATGCCTGTCCTGACCGCGCTCACCAATGGAAAACGCTGGCTGCGCGACATTGGATGGCAGGAAAGCGAACGCGCGATTTTCATCCCGACTGATCCACGTCTGGGCGTACCGGGACGGCCTCAGAGCGCTACCGGACAGGCCGCGATTCTCACAGGTAAAAATGTCCCTGCCCTACTCGGTGAGCATTATGGCCCGAAGCCAAATCCAGCTATTCGTGAGATCATCGCTCAGAGCGGCTTTTTCAAGCGCGTAATCGACAGCGGGCAAAAAGCGGCATTGCTGGACGCTTATCCTCCGGCATGGCATCACGAAATAGATCGCGGGAAAAGCCTGCGTTCCAGCTACCAACAAGCAGCATTTGATGCTGGGCAGCGCATATTCGGGCTTGAGGATCTGAAGGAAGGCAAAGCACTTACGCCGGAGTGGACAGGCACGGCATGGCGCGAATATCTCAAGCTGGATGACACGCCTGTTTACACGCCGCACGAGGCGGGGCGAAAACTGGTCGAGATGTCACGCGAGTATGCCTTTGCCATGCATACCCACTGGATGACCGATATGGTTGGGCATCGCGGGCCGCTGCAACGTGCAGTCGATCTGCTGGAATTATTTGATGGTGTGATGGCAGGAATACTGGATACATGGGATGACAATGAAGGTCTGGTGATTATGACCAGCGATCATGGCAATATGGAACTGATTGGCAGCCGCAACCATACCGAGAATGATGTACCTACACTGGTTATTGGTCGCGAAAAAGCCGTCTTTGCTGAAGGCTTCAAGGATTTGACTGATATTGTGCCCCACATGGCAAAACTTCTTGGCGTATAAAGACGCTTATACACTTCATACGTTTTTGCCCTACACTTGACGGAACATGTTCACTCATCTACAATCGCTCCGCTGGGTATAGGGGAAAACGACCTGCATGTTTGAAAATCTGAGCGAACGCTTACAGGGAATATTTGATAATCTGGGGCGTGTCGGTAAATTAACGGAAAAAGACGTTGACACCGTCATGCGTGAGGTTCGTATTGCGCTACTTGAGGCCGATGTTGCCCTGCCTGTCGTTAAGGATTTCGTCAAACGGGTCAAAGAGCGATCGATTGGCGCGGAAGTTGCCAAGAGTCTGAAGCCCGGTCAACAAGTCGTCAAGATTGTTCATGAAGAATTAATCGAGACGTTGGGTGAACCCGGAAAACTGAACTTTTCCAGCAGTCAGAAACCGCATGTCATTATGCTGGTAGGGTTGCAGGGCGCTGGTAAAACTACGACTGCCGCGAAATTAGCGGTTTATCTGCGTAAAGAAGGTCGTCAGCCCTTCATGGTAGCGGCGGATACGCAGCGTCCGGCAGCGGTTGACCAGTTGGTGACACTCGCCAAGCAAATAAACGTCCCGTATTATGACGAAGGCACACGGTCAAAGCCGGCTGACATCGTGGTAAACGGGGTTAAAGCTGCACGGGAAGCCAATGCCGCCGTCGTCATCCTCGATACTGCTGGTCGTCTGCAAATCAATGATGAGTTGATGACAGAGCTTGAGGAAATCAAGCGGCGTACCAATCCGGCAGAAATCCTGCTGGTAGCAGATTCGATGACAGGGCAGGAAGCGGTTAATATCGCTCAAGGTTTCAATGATCGGGTAGGCATTACCGGACTGATCCTGACTAAAATTGATGGCGATGCGCGTGGTGGCGCAGCTATTTCGATGCGCGCCGTTACCCATGTCCCAATCAAATTTCTTGCTACCGGCGAAAAGATAGATGGTTTTGAGGTCTTTTATCCGGATCGTCTGGCTTCACGCATCCTAGGGATGGGTGATGTCCTGAGCCTGATCGAAAAAGCAGAAGAAGCTTTCGATGAAGCGGAGGCGATAAAGCTGCAAAAGAAACTGATGGAAAATCAGTTTACCTTGCAGGATTTTCTGGAACAACTTCAGAAAATTAAGAAAATGGGGCCAATCACCCAATTAATGGGCATGATCCCCGGCATGGATAAAGTCAAAAACCAGATCAATCAGGAAGACGCTGAAAAGCGCATGAAACGGGTTGAGGCCATCATTAGCTCAATGACGGCTGAAGAGCGCCGTAACCCCAAAATTTTGAATGCTAACCGCCGCCGTCGCATCGCGACTGGCAGTGGAGTGCAGGTGCGGGATGTGAATGAGGTTCTCAAACAATTCCGCGATATGCAAACATTGATGGGCCAGATACGTAAGGGACGCTTTCCCAATATTCCGGGACTTTCCGGGTTGCGCTAGGTTAGTCTGGTGACTAATCCTTCCGCTACTGGCAAATCGAAACAATTTTAGCCAGTGGCTCCCCGTCATTTCGACGCTTGGGAGCGATTTTAAGGAGTTTTCTCAAACATGGTTCGTATTCGTCTCCGTCGAATGGGTCTGAAAAAGCAGCCGAGCTACCGTATCGTGGTCGCCGATCAGCGCAGTTCGCGCGACGGCGGCTTCATCGAAAGCATCGGTAATCACAACCCTCGCACTATTCCTTCCACCGATATTGTGGATGAAGCCCGTGCACTGTATTGGCTCAATGTTGGCGCACAACCCAGTGATGCTATCGTTTCTCTGTTCCGACGCACCGGCACAATGGAACGCTTTGCACGCCTGCGTAAAGGTGAAAGCATCGAAGCATTGGTCGCCGAAGCTGAGGCCGCCAGAACCGCCGCTGGGACGGTTAGCCCGAAGACCAGCCACCCTGCTCCTGGCCCCGGTCAGTCTGCCAAGAAAGCTAAAGCTGCGGCTGCACTTGCTGCGGCAGCTGATGCCGCCAGTGAAGAACCAGCATCCTAATCGTATGCGACAAAGTGGGGCGTGCGTTTGTACGCCCCTAAATCAAGGGATAATTCATGGAAGACCTGATTTCCTACATTGCAACCAGTCTGGTAGACGATCCTGCCCAAGTAAAAGTGTCGCGACGCAACGCAGGCGGAACGACAATAATTGAATTGCGTGTTGCTCAGGAAGACACAGGACGTGTTATCGGTAAGGGTGGCAACGTGGCAAACGCTATGCGTGCCCTGCTGCGTGCCTCAGCGCATAATAAGGCTAACCGAGTCATTCTGAAAATCATTTAGGGATGTCAGACACTCCAAAAGCAGATCAACCTCAATTTCTCCTCGTTGGAGAAATTTTACGTCCACATGGTGTCGTGGGCGAAGTGCGAATGCGTGTTTTGACCAGTTACCCGGAACACCTCGCCGACCTTGAAGAAGTCTATTTAACTGAAGACCCCACCGGAGCAAACGTTACAGCATATCCACTTGAGCATGTACGAATGCACCAACAGTATGCGTTGTTGAAACTTAAGAATATCAATGACCGCGATCAGGCTGAACATTTGCGACAACTTCTGGTGATGGTAGCGATAGAAGACGCTGTTCCTCTGAATGAGGGTGAGTTATATCTCTATCAACTCATCGGTCTGGAAGTAAAAACCGAAGATGGAAATTCTTTGGGCAAAATAACCGATGTTCTAGAAACTGGCGCAAACGATGTTTATGTCGTTGAGAATGACAAACACGGGGAAATTCTTATTCCAGCAACCGATCAAACGATCCTCAGCACCGATGTTGAAACCGGCATTATGATCGTCAATCCACCTGAAGGATTGATCCCCTCCACTTAAACCACGCTTGACAATTCAAACGAACGCTTGCTATGCTGTAAATCGGTTAGGGGCATCCGATGAGGCAATGTGAGCGATAGTAAATACTGGTTGGGTTTCAGTCTGGTTCCGGAAATCGGGGCAAAACGCCTTTCGTTATTGCTCAACTGGTTTGGAGATCTGGCGAGGGCGTGGACTGCTACGGAAGCAGAACTCTCTCAAAGCGGACTGGATAAGCAAGCAACTACCAACCTGCTGCGCACACGCCAACAGCTTGACCTCCAGGCAGAACTCGAAAAAGTAGAAAAAGCAGGTGCGTGGGTTTTAACACTCGATGATGAGCGATATCCACCTCTGCTTGGAAAACTATCAGATGCGCCACCAGTTTTATATGTTCGAGGCATGTTATCTTCAGCAGATGAGCGGGCGCTTTGTATCGTAGGGACTCGTAAAGCCACACCCTATGGGCGAGATGCTGCTTATCATTTCGCCAAACAGTTAGCCGGAAACGGCATAACGGTTATCAGTGGGTTGGCACACGGCATTGATACAGCGGCACATCGAGGCGCACTGGAGGGCGGAGGACGAACCATCGCTGTACTGGGATGTGGGATAGACAAAATTTATCCCAGTGATAACCACAAACTGGCACAGCAGATCACGCATCAGGGGGCAATCATTAGTGAATTCGCGGTGGGAACACCGCCAGAAGCACGTAATTTTCCCCGTCGTAACCGCATTATGAGTGGACTATCGCTGGCGGTGCTGGTGGTCGAAGCGCCAGAAAAGAGTGGGGCATTGATTACCGCTACAACGGCGGCGGAACAAGGGCGCGATGTTTTTGCTGTTCCGGGCAGCATTTTTAATCCCATGAGCAGTGGGCCAAATCACCTTATCCAGGATGGTGCCAAGTTAGTAACCAACGTCAGTGATATATTGGACGAATTGAATATCGCTCATGATACAGTCCAAACACGGGCTGCCACTGAACGTATAGCTCCTGCCAACGAGGTGGAGATGAAACTGCTCAGATTATTAACCGGAGACCCTATTCACATTGACGATTTAATTCGCCAATGTGAGATGCCGGTTGCGCAAGTCAGCAGTATGTTAACAATTCTGGAGCTTAAGGGGCTTGTGCGATCTGTCGGTTACATGCAATACTGCCTTGTACCTGATCTTAAATAGAGGCGCAACGTTTTTGCTGCCTTCAACAAGCAACACAAAAGTGAGGCTCACATGGAACACTACTATGCAATGATTATGGCAGGCGGTGGCGGAACCCGACTGTGGCCGATGAGCCGTCAGGATACGCCCAAGCAGCTCCTTCCGTTGGTCGAAGATGCGTCAATGTTCAAAACCAGTGTAGAGCGTCTGGCACCACTGTTCGATCCTGAACATATTTTCGTGGTTACTGGTCGCAAATTTGTCGATATGCTGCGTGAACATGCTCCAGGCATTCCAGCTCAGAATTTTATCGTTGAGCCATATGGGAAAAATACGGCTCCAGCAGCAGCATTGGGGGTAACGTTCATCCAGAAACGCGATCCACAAGCCACTATTGCGATTTTGACTGCCGATCATCATATCTCCAAAAAAGAAGAGTTCAGGCAAGTTTTAGCCGCTGCATACGAGCTGGCACAAAAAGGTTACATAGCCACACTCGGCATCTCGCCTTCTTACCCTGCTACCGGATTTGGCTATATACAACAGGGTGAAGAACTGGACAAAATCAATAATTTCACGGCCTATCATGCAATCGGCTTCACCGAAAAACCGAATGCCTTTACCGCAACATCATTTCTGGCCTCTGGGGAATATACCTGGAATTCCGGGATGTTCATCTGGAAGGCAGAACAGGCGATGGCGGAATTTAAACGCCAGCAGCCAGCCATGTATGAGAGTTTTGTTGAGCTTGCTTCAGCCATTGGTACACGTGAGTTCGATGCCAAGTTGGAAGAGGTATGGGACGGACTGAAAGACATTTCGATTGATTACGCGGTCATGGAAAATGCGGAGAAAATGGCAGTATTCCCAGTTGACATCGGCTGGAATGATGTGGGAAGCTGGGTATCCATGTTCGAAGTCCTGAAATTGGACAAATTTGGGAATGCATTCAAAGGTCGCCAACCCGGCAGCCTCACCCTCGATACCAAGAATACGCTGGTTTACAGTGACAAGCTGGTCGTAACCATTGGTATTGAGGACATTATTGTGATTGAAACACCGGATGCCCTGATGATCTGCCACAAAGATCGCTCACAGGATGTCAAAGAGGTTGTCAACCACTTATTGAGAACCAAGAATTACAAGTATCTATGAACGATCAGCTAGTAGAGTATGGTGAAAATTGGGGATGAGTGAAACAGCGTATTGCGTAAAATGCAAAACCAAGCGGGAGATGGCAAATCCGCAAGCAGTTTATACCCAGAATGGCAGTCCAGGAACCAAGGGAGTCTGCCCGGTTTGCGGTACCAATTTATTCCGTATGGGCGTAACTCCGGAACACGAGCATCTTGCGAAGCCAGAACGATCATCTCGCAAGGCGCAAAAAGGCAAAACAAAGACCAAAATTGTTGCCAAAAAAGTACCTGCACCGAGACGCGGCAGCAGTAAACTGGTGATTGTCGAATCACCTGCTAAGGCGCGAAGTGTGGGAAATTTCCTGGGGAAAGGCTACGTGGTCAAAGCATCCAAGGGTCATGTGCGTGATTTATTGGTGACGCAGCTTTCGGTAGATGTCGAAAATGACTTTGAGCCGAAATATCGCGTTCCGAATGACAAGCGCGATACTGTCAGCGAGCTAAAAGATGCCGTCGACAGAGCAGGAGAGATTTTCCTCGCGACTGACCCTGATCGCGAAGGCGAAGCGATTGCATGGCACCTGATGGCAGCAACCGAAATCAGCGAAAAAGATGCCAAGCGCGTAGTTTTCCATGAAATCACCAAATCGGCTGTACAGGAGGCTTTCTCTCATCCTCGCAAATTGGATATGAGTCTGGTGAATGCCCAGCAGGCACGGCGTATTCTGGATCGTCTGGTGGGCTATAACATCACTGAGCTGCTATGGCAAAAAGTTCGCAATCAGCTTTCCGCTGGGCGTGTACAGAGTATCGCTGTGCGGTTAGTCGTTGACCGCGAACGCGAGGTCGAAGCCTTTGTCCCAGAAGAATACTGGACGCTGGACGCTGAGTTGAAAAAACAGCAGCGGAACGGCAAGGACGACAACAGATCTTTCGTCGCGCGGTTGGTCAAATTCAAAGGCGAGGATGTCAAATTCGGTACCCAAAGCGATGTCATGCCGCATCTGGATATTCTAGAAAAAAGTCGGTATGAAATCACTGAAGTCAAACACGGGACACGCCAGCGTAAACCTTCTGCCCCATTCACCACCAGTACTTTGCAGCAGGAAGCCTCACGGCGCTTGAGTTTCAGTGCGCAGCGAACAATGGCATTGGCGCAGCAGCTCTATGAAGGTATTGATGTGGGCGCGAGTGGAACCGTCGGTCTTATCACCTATATGCGTACTGACAGCACACAGGTTTCGGAGCAAGCACAGACCGAAGCACGCAGTTTTATCAAGAAGCGGTTCGGGGAAAAGTTTCATCCAGCTAAAGCACCCATCTATCAGACTAAAACCAAAGGCGCTCAGGAAGCCCACGAAGCCATTCGTCCAACGAGTGTCCTGCGCGAGCCAGAACAACTGAAAGGCGTTCTGAATCGCGATCAACTGCGACTCTATACCCTCGTCTGGCAGCGTTTCGTCGCCAGCCAGATGTCGAATGCAATCTACAACACACTGCGGGTAGACATCAGTGCTGGACTAAAACCAAATGATATGCCCTATATCTTCCGTGTTTCAGGCAGCACCATCAAATTCCCTGGCTTCCTAGCCTTGTATGAGGATGCGCATGATGAAGACATCGCGCCGGATGAAGACGAGGGCCGCATTCTGCCAGATTTGACAGCGGGTGAGCTGCTAGATCTAATCCGTTTGCTGCCAGAACAGCACTTCACGCAGCCACCGCCGCGCTATACCGAAGCCAGTTTGGTACGGACGTTAGAGGAATATGGCATTGGTCGTCCTAGTACCTTTGCGCCAACCGTTGCCACCATTCAGGATCGGGAATATATCGAGAAAAAGCCAGACAAACGCTTACTGCCGACAGAAACAGGCAAAATCGTTAATGATCTGCTAGTCGAGTATTTCCCGGACATTATGGATTACCAGTTCACAGCGCGTATGGAGGACGAATTGGATAGTGTCGCAGAGGGTAATCTGGAATGGCGGCCTATGCTGCACGAATTTTACGAACCTTTCGCCCAAAGGCTTATCGCCGCGCGTGAGCAGATGCCGAATGTTCGGCAAGAAGAGGCTGTCGGGCGGGACTGTCCTGAATCGGGTCATCCGCTGGTCATACGATATGGACGCTTTGGTAAATTTATTGGCTGCTCGAATTATCCGGAATGCCGGTATACTGAACCCTGGGTTGACCGCATGAGCATTCCATGTCCGACGTGTGGTAAGCAGCATGGCGGCGAGATTGTCGCACGCAAATCACGTAAGGGTCGTACTTTCTACGGCTGCTCGCGCTATCCTGAATGCGAGTTTACCAGTTGGAAACGACCTTTAGCACCACCATGTCCAAATTGTGGTAACCTACTGGTAGAGCAAAACAAGACAACCGCCCAATGTACTAACTGCGGGCGCACTTATCCGATGGACGAACTGATAGAAAAAACACCAGAGCCAGCGTAACTGGCCTCAAGGTACTATCATTGTTGCATTGCAGAAATTTCCGGTACAATAGGATTTACAGCGGACGCTATCAGGGGATTCACACGAAAGGCAGCATGACATGATCGCCAAAATCCGCGATACAGCGATAGGTCTTTGGCCGGTTCTAAAGACTTATGTACCCAAGACCAACATGATTATTGCGGTTGTCGTTGCTTTTATAGTCGGTCTCATCTGGGGATATGGGATTGACGCGAAAGTGCTTTACGATGCCGACCCCAGCCAACTGGGACAGGGATGGCAGGATGAGTGGGTTCAACTTCTGGCAGACCGTTATGACAAGGTTACGGCAAACTCTGTTCCGAGCGCAGAATTTGTAGATGGCATGACAAAAGAGCTTACTTATGTCGACCATCCATTGGAAATTGTGAACCGTCTAGGACTTTCGCAACTGACTGATATGGCGATTGCAGCGGATCCGATTGCAGCTGCGACTCCCCCTGGTGCACCCAATATTCTGGCAGATATTCGCCCATACATTATAGGGCCGATTGTTGTCGCAGTTTTGTTTATCGTCGGTTCGCTGCTGAATGGCTTCTACTTCACCCCGATGGTGGTTGAACCGATCCGCAAACGAATACGCGGTGCTCAGGGAACTGATGCCGCTGGCGCACAGAAAATTGATGAAATCAAACGCGCACGCGCCATGGCGGAGCAACTTTCTAAAGATGAGGCGGCGGGTCCAGCCAGCGCTCTGGGGCCTCCAGTTGTGCGCCATGTCTCGATTTATTCACCCTCTCGTGCTTATGATGACTCCTTCAGCATTGAAGATGCGAACAAGGATGACGAATTTTTGGGTGAATGTGGCGCAACCATCTCTGAGACTATTGGCACAGGTGAACCGGAAAAAGTAACTGCTATCGAAATCTGGCTGTTTGACAAAGAAGATTTCGTGCGAACGCTGACCACAGTCTTTGTATCGGAACATGCATTCAATGACCCGGCAACCCGCTCCAAGCTCGAAACCAAAGGTGAGCTTGTGGTTGCAAAACCGGGTGCGGTTGCCAAGCTCGAAACCAATACACTGCGGCTGCAAGCGCGTATCGTGGATATGGCTTATGGCAGTGGCCCACTACCAGCTAACAGCTACTTTGATAAGATGACCATCGAAATCCAGGCATGGCGCAAGAGTCCCTCCGAAGCACCCGTCGCGGCGGCCCCGGTTAGTGCAGCAGCAGTTCCTGCCGCATCACCGTTTGCACCGCCGCCGATTGCGCCAACATTCGCGCCTCCTCCTGTACAGCCGTCACCAGCGCCATCACCATTCGCACCACAGGCGGCACCACCGACTTACGGTGGGGGAAGCACGCCATTGAGACCACCGCCCATACCCCCGGCGGCACCACCACGCAGACAGGATGATGATCCCTTTGGTGGTACGGGCGACTTTACACCCGTCAATTAATAAGAAACAAAAATGCCCCGTTCACAAGAATGGGGCATTTCCTTTATCGCAGCAAATGTTACTGAATACGCTTGATCTTGAAAACGACTTCGCCGCCCGGTGTTTTGACACGCACCTTCTCGCCTTTACGACGGCCTAGCAGTGCGCTGCCAATCGGGCTTTCATGGGAAATTTTGCCCTCGCGAGGATTGGCTTCCGCTGCGCCAACAATACTGTAGCTTTCTTCCTCGCCGGTTCCTTCTTCAACAATTGTCACCACAGCCCCCATACGCACTTCATCGGTTGAGCCATCGTTGGCGATAATCTGAGCTGAACGCAGAACATTCTCAATATACTGGATACGTCCTTCCAGGAAGGCCTGTTTTTCTTTGGCATCATGATAATTAGCGTTCTCTTTAAGATCACCATCGGCAACGGCTTCTTTAAGCTTCATGGCAAGCTCAGGCCGCCGCTCATTAATCAGCACATCCAGTTCGCGCTTCAAATCTTCAGCGCCTTCCGGGGTCAGGTAAACTTGTTCGGACATATTGCTCACCTCATAATCTGAATCAGGATGAAGGCAGGTCGCGGGTTATGCGTTTAAAGCTGTACAAGTTCACGCCGTTGATTCGCCAGTGTCATGACATTCTGCCGGTGTAGCTGCCCCACTGTTCCATTTAATAAAATGCGGCTTTTGCCACAACTTTCAATATCAATGGCTTCCAACGCGACTTCCGGTGAACGGCTTACCAGAGCCGTGTCAACAGCCTGACGTAGTTTTTGCATGTACTCAATGTCAGTCTGAATTTTTTCTTCGACTTCGCCGCGTAAAATAACCTCACCGTGACCCTGAATAACATTCTCATAGTTGCCATTTTGCAGGCTTTGTAATGAGATCAGGAAATCATCATAACTACCACCAACAAAATAGGGAATTGGCATCAAAGTGTCGGCAGCAAACAGGACACGATCTTCTTTTACCAGGCATACAATAGAATCAGCGCTGTGCCCCGGTGTTGACCACAATTGCAGTGTTTTATTACCGACATTCAGATTCAACGAGCCACCATCAAAAACAATATCCGGCAGTATGAGTTCCACATCACGCATTTCAGTGGAATTCAATTTGGCCGTTTCAAGTCCAGCACGGCCACGAGTATCCAGCAATTCACGGCAAAGTGCATGGGATACAACCCGCGCACCCTTGAAAAAACAGGTTCCAGTGGAATGATCGGCATGAAAATGTGTGTTAATGACATAACGCACAGTTGTTCCCAGTCGTACCTCAATAAAACGCTTCATCATAAGCGTTTCTTCAGGGTAGGCCAGCGTATCAATCACGATTGCCCCTTCACTGGTCATGACAACACCAGCCGTAACCTGGGCATATAAATCGCTGGTAAAAACATAAAGATCATCGGCAACACGTTCGCGTTGCATAGGGTGCTATTATTCCAGTAAAAACTCAACCACGAGAGTAATGGAAAGCAGTATAGTCAGACTATAGGTGAAAATCAAGGTATTACCCTATAACGTATAGGGGAAATAGGTCACTCGGCTGTTGTCTGGAACGTTAAGGCTGTTACAATCGAGATAAGCACGGTTCGAAAAAGTTTATGGAGCACAGCAATTATGAAAAAATCTTCCTGGAAATTTTTGGTGGGGATCACACTGATAAGCATCTTCTGGCTGGTTATCAGTGTGACACAGGCACAATCGCCTGTATTCCGGATTGGCGTTCTGGACGACGAACGTGGTTCGATTAGCAACGGAGCACGTCTTGCCGTACAGGAAATCAACAACGCGGGCGGGGTACGCGGCGCTGATGGAACGTTTTTCCGTCTCGAATTAATTATCCAACCCACTAACGGGGGCGCAAATCTGGCAAATGCTGTAACAGCACTGAGTCAGGCAAGCGTCATCGCTGTCCTGGGGCCTGAATCAAATACCGAGGTTGCAAATGGACTGGCGACACTGCGTAATCTCAATGTACCCATACTTACGCCTGCAACCGGTGATACACTGCTTACATCCGATACGTCGGGGAAATTATTCCGTATCCGCTCAGCCGAAGTGTATCAGGGACGTGCGTTAGCCGCTTATCTGGTCAATGATTTGCAAATCAAACGTATCGCCACCGTACAGCTCGAACTGGACATTGACACCACCGCCAGCAATATCGGCTTTTCGACAGCCGCGTCCGCCTTAGGTGTCCTTCCACAGCCATCATTCCAAATTCAGAATGACTTGGATATTCCCCAGATTGTCAATCAGATTATTCAGGCCAACCCGGAAATCGCAGTCGCTTATGGCAGTCCTAACCGCGCCAGCCAGCTTTATAACGGTCTGCGGAATAATGGCTGGACGGGTCTGTTTGCTTATAATCAGGCAGAAGCTGATGGTTTCCGCAATGCGGTGCCCTTTAACCAACTGCGCGACATCATTTCTACGACTAGTTGGCCTTTCACAGCATCTGACGAGGTCAGCAAAAACTTCCGTGACAACTTCATCGGTGCTTACGGTCAAATTCCAAACGCAGTAGCTGCATCTGGCTACGATGCTATAACGATGCTGGCAGCAGCCATCAACCGACCCGGTGAACTCCAAACCAATCTAGCCCAGTTGGATAATATCCGGGGCGTTCAGGGCGTACTTCATCCAGCGCAGCTTGCACGTGGAGAAACGGGTAACAACGCAGCGGTTGTTCAATTAGGTGAGTTTGGTGCGCCTCAGGTGAAAGCGCGTTTTGAGGACAGTCAGCGTGTATCACTTGACCAGCCCATTGCTCCAAGCGCTACTCTCGCACCTGCTCCAACCGCCACACTAGATGGTGTTTTCATTACGATTAAACAAACGCGCCAAAATGTTCGCAGTGGTCCCAGCACCAATTATGACATTATCGGTCAGCTGAACAAAGATGAGCAGGCAAAAGTCATCGGCGCAACGATTGACCTCGCCTGGGTCGTCATTGATTTCCGGGGACAGCAGGGTTGGCTGGCGACTTATCTATTGGATGTCGCTGGCAATCTCAATACGGTACCAATTATCGCGCCACCACCTACCCCTACCCCTCAACCCAGCCCGACTGCACCCCCCTTTGCCGATATTGTGATTGATGCCGCGATTGCAGCACCTTCCCCCATTATCGTTAATCAACCGTTTATTGTCAGTGTCACGGTGCGTAATGCAGGAAGTGTGGCTGCTGGATCGTTTGCCGTAGCTGCGACATTCCCGCCGAATAATCTGTTCTCCTCCGCAGTTGTGCCTGCATTGGGGCCGGGTCAAAGCACGGTCGCCAACCTGACAGGAACGTTTAGCAACACGGGCGGTTATTCGGTAGTCATCGTGGCTGATCTGAACAATCAGATTAATGAAGGCCCAGGTGGTGAAACCAATAACCTGTTCAACTTCAATTACTTCATCAACAAGCCTATCCTGCGACAAGGCTCACAAACGCTTAATGCCGGCGACACCCTCGATCTGGAAGGCAATAATGTTCAGGGCGATGCTAACTGGAACGGAGCCGCAACCGAGTTGGATGGGATTTTTGGTGCGAAGGTCGCGGTCATCCCTAACGTAACGTTGGACACGATTCACTGGGACTTGCTGAACCCATCGGTTGTCAACCAGGCAAATGTCCTGCGCACTCAGATGAATGGCGGTACAATAATCGGCATCATTACTGCTGATGGAAATCGCGGCGTGATTCGGGTCGATGACATCCCCGGCAGCCAGCTTAAAGTCACTTTTATCGTGTATCAGAATTAAGGAAAAGCGTGGGGCGGGTATCATTAACCCGCCCCACGCAGTTTATTTCAGTTGAATATCAATCCACGTACTGCGGTTTGGGTAAACGTAAATCAATTTCTGGAAACGTACCCGTCCATTATCATTGACAGATACCTCATAGTAATTCGCGGGCAAGTCTCCCAAAACAAAATTCTCTCCAAACACGGGGTCAGAGTTTACCGTAGCATCGGCATAAGAGAAAGCATAGCGGGTAATATCCACTGATTTGACTTGAAGCGGCGCATTGTAGAGTGGTGTGCCGTTAGCATCCGTGACGCGCCCCGTCAATGTACCATAGCCACGATAAGGGAAAATCCATAATTCCGGATCGCGCGTCGAATGAAAGTCATAAGCATTGCCCACGCGCACCTCAAAATGCAAATGCGGCCCAAAAGCTACGCCTGTCGCCCCGACGATACCAATTTGATCGCCCTTCTTGACTGCCTGTCCCGTTTGCACATCGACACGCTGCATATGCCCATAGAGGGAATACACAGTCTGACCATCTGGCGCGGTAAAACCATGCTGAATCACGACCAGATTGCCATAATAAATATTTTTCGGCCCAAACTGCGTCGTCGTATCATCGCCTGCGTAGAAAACAACCCCATCCGCAGCCGCCAGAATGGGTGTCCCACTCGGATTTTCCAGATCAACGCCTAAATGTATCTGTAACCCACCTGATGTACTGCCGTATGGGTAAGTACGGGCAACGTAGGTTACACCGCCTTGCCCAATCGGACGGCTGAAATGATAGTGATCCGCTATTTCCGAGCCGGGATCGGCAGGAGGTGGTGTCCAGGTTGGCACAGGTGTGTTGTTCGGATCATCTGCTGGATTGGTTGGTGTCGCTGATGCAATCGGAACAGGGGATGGAGTCGGACTTGGGGTAAAAGTATCGCTGGGAGTCGGCGTAATGGTCGGCGTAGGCGTGATAGTCGGGGTTAGGGTCGGCGTAAAAGTCGCTGTTGGTGGCAATGTAGGTGTGCGGCTGGCCTTGGGATTCGCCGTAGGAACGGCAGTTGCTACTTGAGCCGCGCTCGTCGCATGTGAAGTGGATGGTAAGGTGGCCGCAAAGGGTGTCACAGTTGATGGTTGGCAGGCAGCCATCAACAGCAGCAGGCAAAGTCCTGTTAATTTACGAAACATGATTCTCGCTCAGTTATTGATCGTCATCTACAAAATCCGGAGGTGCAGCGGGCTTACGTGGACTCGGATTTCGCTTTCCCTGAGCGGGCTGATTTGCCAGATCGACCAGAGCCTGTTCATCCAATTCCTGCCCATTGTAGCGCCGGTATAAATCGGGGTTTTCAATCGGGTCAACCGCATAACGCCAGTGTCGCGGTGTGGTTTCCCGCAGTACCGAGCGGCATTCGTCACAACGCACCGTCCGACGTGGACGTGGAATACCCAACAGCCGTTCCTGCCGTGTCTCAACTGTCAAATGACCGCGCTGGCAGACTGGACAGTGTTCCACAACAAACCCGCCAGCGTAGCGATCAACGGCCAGCGCACCGCGCCAATATAAAGCCACGTAGAGCAAGACCAGCAGAACCACTATTCCCCCCAAAATGGCCTCAAGCGGTAATCCACTCTGGGGTGTAACTGATTCTATCGTCACAACTGGAGTCGCCGTAACACTTCCGACAACTGCTCCACTTGCAGTTTTCACTGCGGCAGGCGTTTCTGATGACGCAGCAGTCGTGATAACAGATGCACTGGGAACAACCTGCGCCTCAGTGGTTGGCGAAGTTACGGCTGTTGCACTCGGCGGGATAGAGGTTTCCGAGGGTGTAGAGGAAGGCAGCAGCGTTTTTGTAAGCGTGCTGCTTGGTGTGATTGTGACCGATGCCGTTTCAGTCGGCGTTAGGGTGCTGGAAGGTGTTTCAGTGGGCGCAGGTATTGATGTGTCTGTCGGAACAACCACCACAAGCGCGGCTTCCGTGGACGTTGCAGTTGATAGATCAGGGGTATCGGTTGGGGGCTGAGTTGGCGCAACGGTATCACTGGGAATGGGGGTAAAAGTCGCCGTGTCGCTGGGTATAGCCGTTGCGGTAGGGGTCGAAGTCGCCGTGTCACTCGGCACAAGTGTGAGTGTTGCTGTCGATGTTGGCGTGCTGCTAGACTCAAGCGTTGCTGTCGATGTTGGAGTCGGCGTAAAAGTCAGCGTCGCAGTGCTGCTAGGGGTTTCTGTCGGTCTATCTGTCGCCGTATTACTGGGCGTGACGGTCAGTGTCAAGGTCGATGTACTGGTCGCGGTTGCCGTATCTGTTGGTGTTAGAGTCGGCGTAGGCGTATCGCTCGGTGTAAAGGTAATGGTTGGGGTCAAACTATCCGGCAAAAGGACTGGCAGGCTTGCCAGATCATCTACCCATTTGACCAAATCTTTGCGCACCCAGCCGAAGCCATCGCCAAAACGGATCATAATCCAGATGGTATCTTCTGAGCGACCCACAGGCTCGACTACATCACCTGTATAAAGTTGTCCAAGCCGGAGATACGTTCGTCCGGGGCCGGCCCGTACATAACCGCTTTCAGCATCGGTTTGCAATAAGACCCAATTGCCGATAGGTGTTTCAGTAGGTAGAAGAATAATGGATCCAGTCGGCAATCCATTGGGCGATGCGACAGGCGAAGGAGTCAGATTGGCTTCACTAATGACCGGAAGCGTATCAATGTCTTCCACCCAAAAAGCCAGATCACGGCGAATCCAGCCAAAACTGCGATGGTAGGTAATCATGACCCAATCGGCAGCCTCATTGCGGCTGACCGCTTTCACTAAATCCCCGGCAACCAGATGACCAACCGGTATATATTGTGTACCGGGGCCGCCACGCACAAAAATATCGAGGCGAATAACGCTGCTTACGTTCAGGAAGGGCGTAGATGTGGGTTCTGGCGTAGGCTGCTGCGCACCAACAAGAGCGGCGACCATGCCCGAAATCACGATTACAATCAGTGCCAGCGCCAGCCGATATTTCAAAAAATTCCCTCAAATGAGACCGAACTCAAACCGCTATACTAACATGTGTCTCATTTTCTACCAAGTGCCAACCTCAACGAGCGACGCTGCCCCCTGCTCTACTGCACATCTCTATTTTTCAACTACCTTCAGACATCGCCTCAACGATGCTGAACTGCACAGTGGGTTGAATAGGGTGTCCATCGGCTGAGAGCGTAACCGACCAGAGACCGGGCGTAAAGGGAACACGCGCAGGATCAAGGTTGAACCAGATGCAGAAATTGGTCTCATCACGCGGAACTGTCCACGTTTCCTGAGCAACGATCTGCCCGTTCGACTGCCATTCGACACCCATAACTGTCCCACCACTGATGGTCGTGGCTTTGGTGTTGATATAAATGGCTGAGGCCGATTGCGGAATCTGAGTTTCGAACGAACTGGCACAACCGTCTGAATCACGGACGCTGGTAGCAACGCCTGTATTGGTGAACTGCGGGCTACTGCCATCTGGTGTACCAAGCGGATTCTGACTGACTGAACCCGATTCGCGAATGGGCGTGGGCGGAATGATGGCGCGCTCTGTCAGAACAAGCTGACGATTGATGCTGTTCTGAGCGGCAATGGATGTCCCAGCCGCAGCAGCCGTTCCCAAGACCATTGCCTGATCGGCTGCGAAATTAGCGGCAATGGTCGTGGCTTCAGCGACAGCAGCCGTATTTGCGGCTCGGAGGGTGGCTGGTACATCCTCCGGTTTGAGCACACCACAGGCACTTACGATAAGCGCCAAAGTCAGAATGAACAGTCTGTTTGGGGTCAAGCTTTTCGTCCATATAACCACGTCTAGAAGCGCTATTATACCCGATGCACTTGCCCACACGGGAAGATTAGCAATTATTAACGCTCTGTTTAACAGAGAGGAACAGAGACTTGTACGGGAAGGCTATGTTGTCTTACGGGGAAAAATCCGTGAAATAACAGAGAAACGACGGCACTCGATGGCGGGAAGCTCGCTCATTGCCGTTTTGCCGAGCGGGAGGGGGTGCGCAGCGCGAGGGGAAATGGCGCTACGCCAATGTTTATTCTCCCTCAAGTGAGGCTGCTTCACGCGCTGCTGGGTTGCCAATATCATCCTCCAGTGTGTAGAAGTAGGACTGCAATAAGTGGTGGATGCCGAATTAAACCCTCATCCCCCAGCCCCTTCTCCCTCATGGCGAAGGGGAGCAAAGACAATCTTGAGGGTGTAATTGATAAATCTTCAGCCGAAAATCAGTGTCCACCGTTTAATGTGGTGCTACCTGTGTAGAGGTAGGACTGCAATATGTGGTGGATTGCTCCAAAGCCCTCACCCCCGCCCCCTCTCCCAACCGGCGAGTACGCCTAGGCGAGGGGTGAAAAGACCAACCGAAGCGGGAAATTCTCACCTAAAATATTGTCCACCATTTA
>JBGAGR010000125.1:0-20867 GCA_044226645.1 Aggregatilineales bacterium | reverse complement strand
TGCGCCGCCAGCCCGCTCTATCCGGTTATGTCATCACCGAATTGAGCGACATTTACTGGGAAAGCAATGGCCTGATGGATTTTGACCGGGGCAAAAAGGTTTATCACGATTTGTTCGCCTCGGTGAATACGCCGGATGTCATTATGCCGCGGCTGCCCCGCTACGCCTCATGGGATGACCAGCCGCTCAACCTTCAGGTCTTCGGTTCGCATTTCAGCGGCGCGGATTGGTCGAATGCCAAACTCAAAGTCACGCTCAACAGCCATTCGACTGAAAAAGCCATTCAGCCTGTATCGCGCGGTTCAATTGCCGATTGGGGCATTCAGGAATTGCATTTTGCCCCCTCGCCCCAAACCAGCACCCAGCGCGTAAGCCTGTCGCTGGCGAACAGCACATCGCTGGCGCAAAATGATGTCGATATATTGGTGCTGCCTGCCAGCGCCCGACAAGCCGCCTATAAAGGCCAGTTAGCCGTCGAAACCGTGAGCGATGCACTCATAGGCATCAGCGACAAAAATCAATCGCTTGCCGCCATGTTGCAGACTCACGGCTATTCAGTCAATCGCAGCCTCGCATCCGGCGCAGTTGCTATCACCACCTATCCTACGGAAAATGAACTCCGCTTCGTCCGTGAGGGCGGCAAAATGCTCTATATCAGCAGCGGTGTTGGCCCCTTCTTCTGGTGGGAAGGACGCGGCGGCGTATACAGCGGCAATTGGATGACCAGTTTTAGCTGGCTCCGCCCGGATGTATTCAAACGGTTAGCCGTTTCCAATCCGCTCACACTGCCCTACGCGGCGGTTATGCCAAAGGGCGTTCTGAAAAATCTGCCCGTCGAAGATCAAAGTGTGCAGGGCGATATTTTGGGAGGACAAATTACCGGATGGGTCGGTCATGCGGCAGCCCATATCGCCCAATTCCGTTATGGCAAAGGCATCGTGCTGATGACCACCTATGCGCTCATCCCGGCTTTGAGCAATGCCGATCCCGACCCGGTAGCCGTCGCCATGCTGCATGATCTGGTCGATCATCTCGCTTCGGATGCCTGCCAGCCAGTATTAAAGAATAATCTATAATTCCGTAGGGGCGTAGCAATGCTGTGCCCCACTAAAAACTGACTAATTCAATCGAGGAAAAATCGCATGTCCGCTACTCACCCCTCAACCGCACATGTCTATCTGGATACCAATCGCGTTATCAGCCCGATTTCGCCACTCCTGTTCAGTGGTTTTGTCGAACACATGGGACGCGCGGTCTACGAAGGTATCTATGACCCAGCCTCGCCTCATGCTGATGAACGCGGCCTGCGTAAAGATGTAATGGCAGCCCTGCGCGAACTCAATTACCGCGCCATGCGCTACCCCGGCGGCAACTTCCTCAGCGGCTATCGCTGGCTGGATGGCGTTGGCCCGCTCGAAGACCGTCCCCGCCGCCGCGACCTGGCCTGGAGATCCATCGAAACCAACCACTTCGGCACCAACGAGTTCATCGAATTCTGCAAAGCCGTCAATAGCGAACCCATGCTGGGTGTTAACATGGGCACAGGCACGATTCAGGATGCAGCCAATCTGGTCGAATACTGCAATGCTCCCACCGGGACACAGTATGCTGATTTACGCGCCTCACACGGCTATGCTGACCCCCATAATGTGAAATACTGGTGCGTCGGCAACGAAATGGACGGCCCCTGGCAAATCGGTCATTTGGATGCCAGTGATTATGGCAAAAAAGCCCGTGAAGCCGCCAAGATGATGCGCTGGCGCGACCCCTCTATCGAATTGGTGCTGTGCGGCTCATCCAATTCCGCCATGCCCACTTATCCCGAATGGGATCGTGTCGCTCTCGAATTGTGCTGGGATCAGGTCAATTATCACTCCATGCACTACTACGCGCTCAACACCGAAGACGACACTCCCAGCTATCTCGCCCTCAGCGCCGAATTCGAAAGCTTTGTCGATACCCTGACCGGCGTGCTGCGCTATGTCAAAGCCAAAAATCGCTCGAAGCATGATGTCCATCATGGATGAATGGAATGTCTGGTTCAAAGACCGCAGCGGCAACGGCAATTGGACCGAAGCCCCGCACCTCAGCGAAGAAATCTACAATCTGGAAGACGCGCTGGTAGTCGGGCAGTGGATGAACGTTTTCCTCCGCAAATCCGATGTGCTGAAAATCGCCTGCCTCGCGCAAATCGTTAATGTCATTTCACCCATCACCTGCACGCGACCGGGCTGCTCCGGCATACGGCGCACATTATCCCCATCGCCCTGTTCAGCAAGCTCGCGTCAGGAACCGCGTTGGATGCCGCCGTCATCGCCCCCACCTACGAAACCACCAAGTTCGGCACCATGCCGCTGCTCGACGTATCCGCGTCCTACGACGAAGCCAACAAAACCAGCGCCGTGTTCATCGTCAACCGCAGCCAGACCGAGAGCCTGAAAGTCGAACTGCACTGGCAGGATCGTGCACCGTCATCCATCGCCGCCGTGCATCAAATGGGCGGCAGTGACCCGAAAGCCGCCAATACCTTCGCCAATCCCAACAACATCATTCCCACCAGCGTGGCGGTTCCGGTTATTAAAGATAAACGCGCCGAAATGGTTGTCCCGCCGCTCTCCTTCACCGCCATCGACGCGCGGCTGTAAGCCTCATGAATACGCGACTGCATGATTTTCTCGTAGGGACACGATATATCGTGTCCCTGCAAATCGGTGCTTTTGTCCTGCTCATCTTGCTCCTGACCGTCACGATTGTTCAGGGGCAGTCCGAGGAAGGTGGAATGCTGCGTAATCCCTTAAACGCCTATGCTGGAGCTGATCCCTGGCTGGTTTACTACCAGGGGAATTATTACCTCGCGACAACCACCGGCAAATCCGAACTCACCATGCGCAAATCCCCCACGCTGGCAGGCTTGAAAATCGCCTCGCCAGTGCGCATTTACAGCGAAACCGATCCTTCGCGCGCTTACAACATGTGGGCTCCCGAATTTGATCTCCTGCAAGATGAGGATGGCAATCTTCACTGGTATTTCTACTACACCGCCGGGACAACCGGAACATTCGATAATCAGCGCAGTCATGTGCTGGAAAGCGCCGGGACTGATCCGCTGGGGCCATACACCTACAAAGCCCGCATCTTCGACCCGTCCAATGATGGTTGGTCAATTGATGGCAGCGTCATGCAGTTGAATGATAAGCTGTATTTCCTCTTTTCATCATGGGTGGGTGAGTATCAGGAACTCTTCATCGCTCCCATGAGCAATCCCTGGACGATCAGCGGTTCGCGCGTCATGATCTCACAGTCGGAATACGATTGGGAAAAATCCGGTTTGAATGTCAACGAAGGCGCGGTTGCCTTGCAGCACGACGGCAAGACCTTCATCATCTATTCCGCCAGTTTTTGCGCCACGCCGGATTACAAGCTGGGGATGCTCACCTACAACGGTGGCGACCCGCTTAGTAAATCCTCGTGGGATAAAAATCCCGAACCCGTTTTCCAGCGTTCGGATGCCAATGGCGTATACGGCCCCGGTCATAACGGCGTTTTCAAATCCCCTGACGGCACGGAAAATTGGATTGTCTATCACGCCCAGGGCGACCCGTCCAAAGGCTGTGACGATTTCCGCACCACCCGCGTCCAGAAATTCACCTGGAACGCGGATGGTACGCCCAATTTTGGTGTTCCGGTTTCCACCAGTGAAGAAATCGCCGCGCCATCGGGTGATAACGGCATCGACCCGATTCCCGATTTTTCCGATCAGCCCGTTTCGCGCTTCCGCTCGAAGAGCTACGATACGGCCTATCTCCGTCACATGGATGTCGTCGCGCGTGTTGACCTGACCATAGACCCGTTAGCCGATTCGCAGTTCTATATCGTACCCGGACTAGCCGACCCAACCGCCATATCCATTGTCTCGGTCAACCTGCCCGGATACTACATGCGACACAAAGGCAACGCCATCACCTTCGACCTCAACGACAGTTCGGACAGCTTTTTAGCCGACGCAACCTGGTGGCTCAGGCCGGGACTCGCGGATGACACCTGGATTTCCTTCGAATCCTTCAACGAACCCGGCAGCTATATCGGACAGCGCTTTGGTGTCATGGCGCTGGTCAAACTGTCCGACATCAAAACAGATCGTATGCGCGAGGATGCGACCTTTCTGGAAGAAAAATGAAGCACGCTGATCTGTACGCTGTAGGGACACGATAGATCGTGTCCATCGCTTCCTGCCGCACTTGGTAGCCGGACGGCTTTAGCTTCTGGCGGCAAAAATCTTAACATGCAATTCCCGGCTAACTCCTTGTTCTGCCCTCTCCACCGTTGTTACGGTGGGGAGGGTCTTGGAGGAGCAAAAATTCCACATTCATCATTCCTCTCGTAGGGGCGCTTCGGTGCGTAGCCTCCCTTTGGGACGAAGCGCCCTCTTATATACCTATAATTCCATACCATCCACATGACCTTTGATTGGTATCACCCATGAACCCGTCCCTGACGATTAGTCCTTCCTCTCCGATGCCTACATCATGCGCTGGATTCAACTCCACCCCGACCCACCCAAGACATGCTCCGTTACACCATCAACAAAGCACAATGGGCAGCACTACTTGATAAACACAGGCCGTCCGCCAAACCCATAAAGCCAGATCAACGCTGCACGCGCCAATAAAAACAGTCTGAAAAAGAGGCGGCTGAATTCCGAGGAATAGCGCGTTTTCAGGGCATCATCCAGCACCACATCTACTGCGTAGGGTGCTCCTATCACCAAATACAGCCCACCAACTATGGCGAGAGGATTTACTGCTGTAACCAGCATTGCGCCAAACCATGCCGAAACAAATCCTTGCTTGCCTTTTATACGTCGCGCTACCCCGCCTGATACCCCGAATAGGACAGCCAGCACAATAAGCACTATGCCGCTATACCACAGGTTAGCCGTTAGAATCAGCGGCATGACCATGATCGCAGGCAGCACTTGAAAAAAAAGCAGCAAACTCACCCTGAATTGATCCCCGCGCTCAAATTGTCGCTGCCCCAGCCACCATGTAGTCAGCCACAAACCAATTAGAATGCCACCCCATTCCAGTGGAGAAAATACAGCTTGCGTGTAAAGCGCATTGGGAATTGGATTAAAACTCGTTGCCAGTCGGGCAATTAAGAACGGCAGCCAGATCAGTGTGCTTGCCAGCGCATACTGAACTTTTTCAGCAGAATCGTCCCAATACTGTTCCTGATAAGCCGCCAGCCGTTCCGGTCTCATGAACATCCACCAGAACAGCCTCACCTGATCGAGAGGATTTCGCACACTCAGCGGACGCAGCGGCTCAGTATAAAAAACCGTTCCTTTATAGATTTGCGGCGCACTCGGCGTATGAAATTGAAAATCCGGGTTATCGGTTAAACCAAGATGGACATACAGCATATCCACCAGTTCGTGCATCCCCTCAGCATATTTTCCGGTGCGAATGTCCACCCAATCGATACGCGGAACCTGACTTGGCACAGGCATCTCTGCATCCCCAGCCGCCAGCACGGGAAAAATAATCTTATGATGAACTTCCGCCAGAGCAAGCTCCTGCTGTATTGCTGTAGACTTTGCGGCGTTGGGTGTCAACAGCACCACCACACATCCCGCCGCCAGCATTTCCCGCTCGGTAGTGTTATCCCAAAGCGGCGTACCCTCTACGAGACATTCTTCCGCCCAGATCGACAATCCCGACGCGCGTAAATCGTCGCCCACTCGCCGCATCAAACGAACCTCGTTGCGGCTGTAACTCAGGAAAATATGAGGCTGCATAGATTAAACTCCGCGCCAGAGATAAAACCCTTATGTATTATTTCATCCTGCGCGGATACCTATCGCCCCAAATTGAGGGGGATAGCCAATAGCCTTTCAATCCCCAGCCCTCCGACGAGACACGATCTCGCCGTTGCTCATGCAAAGATTCTCCTTTACTAACAACCAACAACTAAAAACTAACGACTAATAACCTGCTTTCATACCGAAAAGTTTACCAAAAGGTAGCCCTTTTCAACCCGATTTGCGTTACCCTGTTCTTGATGAATACAACGGCCTGCCACAATCATTTTACTTTTGCAGCAAACATTGCAGCGGCAAAATTGTTCGCCGCCGCCGCGAAACCAGATTCTAACCTTGCTGCTGAACATGGAACATCATTTCGCCACTGCCAATTTTTTGAGGGGAATTTTCCCCCGCCATCTGTCCCTTATTAACCCTGCCTTTTTATCTTTTCGGCGGTGGCGGTGGCGGAGTGGCGCTCGGCGGGAATAACTATGTCCGTATACGACAACTTTCGACATAACCTTCAATGTCGATGATGATGATGATGATGATTATAGTGTTCGAACAATCGAATAACGGTCACAGCCACAAAATTCAGCCACAGCCACAGCCGCCGCCGCCACA
This sequence comes from Aggregatilineales bacterium, assembly GCA_044226645.1. Classification (GTDB taxonomy): domain Bacteria; phylum Chloroflexota; class Anaerolineae; order Aggregatilineales; family Phototrophicaceae; genus CFX2. The sequence continues at coordinate 14,440 of JBGAGR010000125.1, read as the reverse complement.
ATTTTCCCCGTACCTTGTGGCCACAGCGCCACAACAGCCACAATTTTCTGGCCGTTATGACCAATAACTGTATTTGCCTTTTTACTAATAACTAATAACCAATAACTTGTAACAAAAATGGGCGACCTCTCGATCACCCGCGGAACTCAGACTACCTGCGCGGAATCCACACCCGCATCGCGTTCGCCCCGCGGTTGCCCCAGGCGTAAAATGGAATCGCGGTAATCGGCACAGACTCACGCGGGGCATCCGCCTTCCGCACCGGACGATACAACCGCCCCTTCCACGCATTCGCGTCCGTTACAAACCCTTTTCCCTGTATGGCGACAATCGCCTCACTGCCCACGTCGCCCCGCAGAATCGGCTCCAACGGCGCATCTTCATCCAGCCGCACATCCATCAGATTCACCTCTGGATGATCGCTCCCTTCCAGGCAGTACACCAGCGGCCCGCGCTGAATCGCAACGCTGTCCCGCACCGCATCAATACGCGGGTTTGCCTCCATCAACTCCGCCTCCATCGGCAGAGTCAACTGCACAACATCACCTGCTTTCCACGCCCGTTCCAGCACGATGTATCCCGCTTCAACCGTCGGATTCTGAATCGTCTGTCCATTCACGCTCACCGTCGCACTCGAACTCCACTCCGGTACACGCAGCCGCAGCGTCCACGACGAACCATCCGTCTCCTGAATCGACACCTGCACATCCCCATCCCAGGGATAACGGGTCTGCATCGCCAGCTTAACGGGCTTCCCCGAAGGCAGTTCGGATTGTATCGCAGCCGAGTTATACAAATGCACCTGCAAACCGCTTGCGTCCTGCGTCACGAAATACTGACCGAGCGAAGCCAGCAGCCGCATCAGATTCGGTGGGCAGCAGGCACAGGCGTACCACTCCTGTCGCGCATATCCGCCCCGGCTGAACAGCGGATTCATGTAGAAGAAGTGCTTGCCGTCCATCGCCAACCCGCTCAGGATGCCGTTATACAGCGTCCGCTCAATCAGATCAGCAAAACGGCTTTCTCCCGTCACCAGCAGCATACGCCAGTTCCACATCAGGCTTCCGATTGCCGCGCAGGTTTCGCAGTAACACCGGTCAGAGGGCAGTTCATACGGATCACCAAACGCTTCCCCCTCATACCGCGCCCCCAGACCACCCGTAATGAACATCTTCCCGTTCGTCATATCATCCCACTGCCGCGTCAGTGCTGTCCAGAGCGCCTGTTCCCCGGTTTCCAGATACAAATCCGCTACGCCGGAATTCAGATACATCGCCCGTACAGCGTGACCTTCGACAATATCTTCCTCACGTACCGGGACTCGATCCTGATGATATTCCGCTTTCATCCAGCCCAGACCGCGCATCACCCCTTTTCCACGCTGGTCGATGAAGAATTTCGAGAGATCAAGATAGGCCTGCTTATCCGTCATACGATACAATTCAATCAGCGCCAGCTCGATCTCCGAATGTCCGCAGGTTCCTTCCAGCTTACCCGGCCCAAAAGTAGCCACCAGATTATCGGCAAAGCGCGTGGCGATGTCCAGAATTTGCTGGTTCTGTGTAGCGCGATAATAAGCCACCGTCGCCTGGAAAAGATGTCCGGCACAGTACAACTCGTGCCCGAAATCCAGATCGCTCCATCGTTTATCCGGCTCAACGGCCTGATAATGCGAATTCAGATACCCATCGTTCTCCTGCGCCGCAGCCATCAGCGCGATAACGCCATCCGCCTGTTTTTGCAATTCCGCGTTCGGATGGAGTTGCAGTTCAAAGCCTACTGCTTCCAACCACTTATACATATCCGAGTCCTGGAATATGAATCCTCGGATTTTGCCTTCCTGCTGTCCCGCCACGATACGCAGATTATCGAAACAGCCGGATTTATCCAGCATCTCGTAACCATGTTGCAGGGTGACATTCCGGTTCAGGTTCTGCCATTGTGCCCAGAATCCATCCGTCAGCGATACAGCTTCCAGCGGAACCATCCGCCACCGGGCATAACCATAATGAGCGTCTTTCGTCATAAAAATATGCTCCTGAATCAAACCGTTCTAGTACCCATCAAATCTGCTATACAAACCAACCGAACTGCATTCCGTAGGGACACGATATATCGTGTCCGCTTTAATTCCACGAATTTATCCAAGCCACTCTCGCAGCGGCGCGTCATCCCAGATTTGCGCTTCAATATAGCGGTCTGGCCCCAATTTGCCATCAGGATTCCAATCCTGTGGCAGACCATATTGTTTCACCACATCGGGGAGTTCCGCCAGTGCATAAACCTGTTTGCGATACGGCTTGCCATCGGCGTATCGCATCGCCGGAAAGGTATCGCCATAGGTAAAACTGAGGATTTGTGCATCAAACCAATGAAGCGGAATATGAATCTCGCAGCCCTCTGTATACCAGCTTTTCACCCAATCGCATGAACCGAGGATCATATAGTGTGGATGAAGGCGAATGGGCTGTCCCCCTTTTGCGATAAATGCCGCTCGTACCAGCGCTTCCAGTTGGCTGCGAATTTGCAGGTAATCCGCTTTGCGCTGACTGGCAAACCCCTTACGGCGCTGACGTATCACCTCCAGAACCGCCTCTGCCTCGTCCAGAGGTAAATCCGAGAGATTGCGGAAGGGCTTCTGCTCACAGGCGTAATAATGGTACAGGTAGTCGGGAATCATAGCCGCATACGGGAATATGCTTTTCTAATCCTAAAATCCAGCATCATTGTGTAGGGGAGGGTCTCTGCGAAGCGCCCTCCCGCTGCGTAAACATCATCAAATCCGCTGTGTCAGCAGATAATAAGCATCATTCCAGCGTAGTTCATTCTTAAACGCCGGAATCTGAGTATCCGCGCCAATATGCAGGAATTCAATCCCTGCCATCTCAGCAAAATCGTTGATATGCTCGGCAGTCAGGGACAAACTAAAGCCCGTGTGATGTGCGCCACCTGCATAAATCCAGGCCGCGATGCCATCCTTAAAATTCGGACGCGGTATCCACAAAGAACGCGCCACAGGCAGCTTGGGCAGCGGCGCATCCGGCGGAACGACATCCACATCATGCACCAGTAAACGGAAACGATTACCCATATCCATCAACGCGGCATTAATCGCGGAGCCAGTCTGAGAATTAAACACCAACCGCGCCGGGTCAGCCTTCCCACCGATTCCCAGCGGATGCACTTCTAAATTTACTTGGCCTTCAGCAATCGTAGGGCAGATTTCCAACATGTGCGCACCCAGCACCTTTTGACCATTCAGTTGGCTGCGAATTTGCAGGTAATCCGCTTTGCGCTGACTGGCAAACCCCTTACGGCGCTGACGTATCACCTCCAGAACCGCCTCTGCCTCGTCCAGAGGTAAATCCGAGAGATTGCGGAAGGGCTTCTGCTCACAGGCGTAATAATGGTACAGGTAGTCGGGAATCATAGCCGCATACGGGAATATGCTTTTCTAATCCTAAAATCCAGCATCATTGTGTAGGGGAGGGTCTCTGCGAAGCGCCCTCCCGCTGCGTAAACATCATCAAATCCGCTGTGTCAGCAGATAATAAGCATCATTCCAGCGTAGTTCATTCTTAAACGCCGGAATCTGAGTATCCGCGCCAATATGCAGGAATTCAATCCCTGCCATCTCAGCAAAATCGTTGATATGCTCGGCAGTCAGGGACAAACTAAAGCCCGTGTGATGTGCGCCACCTGCGTAAATCCAGGCCGCGATGCCATCCTTAAAATTCGGACGCGGTATCCACAAAGAGCGCGCCACAGGCAGCTTGGGCAGCGGCGCATCCGGCGGAACGACATCCACATCATGCACCAGTAAACGGAAACGATTACCCATATCCATCAACGCGGCATTAATCGCGGAGCCAGTCTGAGAATTAAACACCAACCGCGCCGGGTCAGCCTTCCCACCGATTCCCAGCGGATGCACTTCTAAATTTACTTGGCCTTCAGCAATCGTAGGGCAGATTTCCAACATGTGCGCACCCAGCACCTTTTGACCATTCGGGTTCAGGTGATAGGTATAATCCTCCATGAAGGACGTGCCGCCCTCTAACCCGCTGCTCATGACCTTCATCGCCCGTACCAGCGCGGCAGTTTTCCAATCGCCCTCACCAGCGAAGCCGTAACCATCTGCCATCAAGCGCTGGCAGGATAAACCCGGAAGCTGTTCCAGACCATGTAAGTCCTCAAAAGTCGTAGTGAAGCCTTTAAAATCGCCAGCTTCCAAAAACTGCCGGATGCCGATTTCAATCCGCGCCGCTTCCCGTACCGAACTGTGTCGAGCGCCGCCCGGTTCCAAATCCGGCGCGAGATAATACTGAGCCTGATAGTCTTTGACCAGCGCATCAATTTCCGCGTCGCTCACCTGATGCACCAGATCAGCCAGATCACCCACACCGTAACCATGCACCGCATATCCCAGCCGTAACTGTGCCTCGACCTTATCACCTTCCGTGACCGCTACCGAGCGCATGTTGTCGCCAAAACGCGCCAGCTTTGCCCCCTGAGCATCGTGCCATGCGCAAGCCGCCCGCGTCCACGCAGAGAGGCGTTCCTGCACTTCCGGGTCGCTCCAGTGACCGACAATCACTTTGCGGTTCATGCGCATCCGGCTCATGATGAAGCCGAATTCGCGGTCTCCATGCGCCGCCTGATTCAAATTCATGAAATCCATGTCGATGTCTGCCCAGGGAATATCCTGGTTGTACTGCGTATGCAGATGCGCCAGCGGCTTTTTCAGCGCGGCTAAACCAGCGATCCAGTTGCGCGAGGGCGAAAATGTATGCATCCAGGTGATGACACCGACGCAGTTCGGCGCGGCATTCGCTTCCATACAAATGCTGCGGATTTCGTCCGATGTGGTCAATACTGGCTTGAAAACAATCTGCGTCGGGATCGTCCCGGCATCATTCAACGCCCGAACAATCGCCTCAGAATGAGCGTTGACCTGTTGCAGCGTTTCCGGGCCATACAAGTGCTGGCTGCCTGTCAGAAACCAGACTTCAAAATTCTTGAGGTTAATCATGTGAAAATCACCTTGAATAAAAACAACTGCTAATGGAGAAACGAAAACATATTCAGCTAATTCTCTCGTAGGGACACGATATATCGTGTCCCTATCACAAATCACTTTTGACCGTACACATGCGTATAGCGGTGATGCAGCTTATCAATATCCGCCGGGTCAATCGTGAGCGGAGTGCCGATTTGCAGCGCCAGCCACACAATCGCGGCGTTATCCTCGGTCATGACAGCCGCCTTGACTGCATTTTCGGCGCTCGTCCCGGTAGCGAACACTCCATGACTTTGCAGCAAACAGGACGGGCTGCGGCTGTCCTTCAGCGTCTCCACCACCACCTGCCCAATTTCCTCACCGCCAATCAGCGCAAACCCTCCGCAGGGAATCGCCCCGCCGAATTCATCACTCATCGCGGTGGTCACGCACGGGATTTCTCGCCCTACTACCGCGAATGCCGTCGCATAACGCGAATGGGTATGCACCACGCCGTTCACCTGCGGCATCTGCCGATAGATATAACAGTGTGACGCGGTATCAGACGACGCTTTATAATCGCCTTCCACTAACTTCCCGTTGATGTCCACCACCACCATATTTTCCGGGGTTAGATCAGGGAATTTAATCCCACTCGGCTTAATAACAACCAATCCGCTTTCCGGGTCACGCGCACTCACATTCCCGCTCGTCCACGCCACCAGATTATTGTTCGGCAGTTCAGCATGAAGTTCGCACACGATTTTCCGCAGATTTTCCAGCAGCATGATTCCTACTCTCCTCGTGCGGCATTGCGCAGCCGCTTGAGCCGCTTCATCACATCATTCGCGCCGCGCCCGAAATAATCGTAAAGTGTCTTGTAGTCGGCATACAGCTTGTCATAAACCGCCTTATTTTCGGGAATCGGCTCGACAATTTCGTCTTTCAATTTGCCCATCGCCAGCGCCGCGCTGTGGACATCCGGGTAAATCCCCGCCGCTACAGCCGCATGAATGGCTGAACCCAGAGCCGGCGCTTGTGCCGACCCGCCCAACCGCAGAGGTCGTCCGGTCACATCAGCATATATCTGCCGCAGCAGCGCATTCTTTTCCGGCAATCCACCTGCCGCGACCAATGTCTTAACCGGGACACCCCGCCCTTCAAAGGCTTCAATGATTTCGCGCGTCCCGTAAGCAGTTGCTTCAATCAACGCGCGGTAAATATCCGGCGCGCGTGTAGCCAGTGTCGCGCCCACCAGCAGACCGCTCAGTTCAACATCGACCAGCGTTGAACGGTTGCCGTTCCACCAATCCAGCGCCAGCAAACCGTGTTCTCCCGGTTTCTGCTTGGCGGATTCTTTTTCGAGATATTCATGCAGATTCAGTCCGGCGGCTTTGGCAGCCTCATGATATTCCGGCGGCACAGCATGATCGACAAACCAAGCGAAAATATCTCCCACGCCGGATTGCCCCGCTTCGTAGCCATACAGCCCGTCAATAATCCCGCCGTTGACCACGCCGCACATGCCTTCAACTTCTTGCAGCGAGTCGCCCGACATAATGTGGCAGGTCGATGTTCCCATAATCATGACCATCACGCCCGGTTCTGTGGCCTTGACCGCCGGGGCAGTCACATGCGCATCAACATTCGCCACCGCAACCGCCGTTCCCGGCAGCAAACCAAGCTGCTTCGCCATCGCCTCGGTCAATCCTCCGGCGCGTCCACCCAGCGGCGAAAAACCACCCTGCACTTTGGTGGCGATCACATCGGCAAAGCCGGGATCAACCGCCGCGAAATAGTCGCGCGACGGATATTGCCCATCCTGTACCAGCATCTTATAACCCGCTGTACAGGTGTTGCGCGTCATCACACCTGTAAGCTGCCAGATCACCCAATCCGCCGCCTCGATAAAGCTGTCAATATGAGCGTAAACTTCCGGCGCTTCCTGCAAAATTTGCAGCAGCTTGCTGAAAAACCACTCCGACGAATACTTTCCGCCGTAACGTTTCAACCACCATTCGCCCCGCTCGTGCGCTATCGCATTGATACGGTCTGCCTGCGGTTGTCCCGCATGATGCTTCCACAGCTTGACATAAGCATGGGGTTCGCCCTTGTAGGCATCCAGAAAGCACAGCGGTGTTCCATCCGCCTTCACCGGCATAGGCGAACTGGCAGTGAAATCAATCGCGATGCCTTTGACCTGATCGGGTGAAATACCGCTCTGCTTCAGTACAGCCGGAATGGTATGCGTCAGCACATCCAAATAATCCTGCGGGTGCTGCAATGCCCACTCCGGCGGCAGGCGTTTGCCATCCGGCAGTTTTTCATCCATCACAGCATGGGGATAATCAAAAACAGAGGTCGCAACTTCGCGCCCATCGCGGGTATCCACCAGCAGTGCACGCCCGGAGAGTGTCCCGAAGTCAATTCCGATGGTATACATCAAAAGTCCTTCCTGAATTTTTAGAGGTAAATCTATTTTGCCTATGCGCTTATGAGTCAGTCGATAATAACACTTTTTCAGCAGAGGAGGGTCTTAGACCTTCCCAATAAGTGCACGCGGATAGTAGTTATATCTCCGTGCTAGGCCAACCATCCGCATCCCATACCAGCGGAACAATCCGCATAGTTGGCGCACCCTCATGCCGCGCATCATAGGCATGGTAGACAATATATTCCTTATAGTTTTCCTGCAAGATGGAATTATGACCCGGCCCCTTCCAGCGGTCAGTGGGGAACGTCACCTGTGTACCCCCGCCTTTCATCATTTCTTTGCCATCCCGGTCAACATAAGGGCCGGTAACACTCTCCGAACGTCCCACCATGACATGGTAAGTGCTCTTCACACCCTGACAGCAAAAATCGAATGAGACGAACAGGTAATAGAAGTCATTTTTGCGAATGATGAAGGGCGCTTCAACCGAGCCGGAATTCACGAACCGCCGCGACAGCGAATACAGCGTGGTATCCTCGTCAGTCGGTTTCCCTGTTTCGAAATCGAGGCGGCGCATTTTGATGCCCGACCAGAAACTCCCGAACGCCAGCCAGGGAACCCCATCTGCGTCCAGAATCAGATTCGGGTCAATGCAGTTGTAATCATTACTCTGGACGGATTCGAGTACCAGCCCTTCATCCACCCACTTGTATCCATCTTCTTTCGAATCCAGTGTGGTATTAGTTGCCAACCCGATTACCGAGCGATTCGAGCCAAACGTCGATACCGCATAATATAGGTGATATTTGTCATTGTAGAAAGAAATATCCGGTGCCCAGATGTCCATTTGACCCGGAATTTTCTCCTGTGCCCATTTAGGGATATTGGCAAAAACAACAGCGGGAAATGGCTTTTCCCACGTCAGCAAATCTGGAGATCGGCGAATGGGAATGCCTCGACCTGTGCAGTAGACATAATAGTAATCCCCCGCCTTGATGATTGAGGGATCATGAACCTGCGAAACTTCTACAGCGTCCAGCAGAACAGCTATACTCCCTTCAGGTGTTCCTTCCGGCTCTGGAGTAGACTCCTGCATCCGCGCCAGACGTGGCACATTCATGCCTAATCCCGCGCCTAACAGGAAACTCGAACGGAGAAATTGACGGCGTGTGAAATGTCGTGGCATGGTGAAAACTCCTTTTTCTAAATAATAAGTATCAGGCAAGACTAAACACAACGCGCTGGATATTGCTAAAGGTGATTTCCAGCGCGTTCATGCCATCATAAACACTGCAACCTGAATACTCGACGTAAGTCCCAGTCGGATAGGCAGCATCAATTTGGCTTGTATTCAAAATTGTCGCCTTAAAACAAAATTAATGAATCAAAATGCATACGAATGCGGTTATTCGTTTTCCTTTAGTTTATGCCCTTTTCAGATCATTGTCAAACACTCAAAATCCATGACGTCATCTGCTCGACAACAATAACAGACGACATTTGTCCGACATTGCAAAACACATATCAGATGTCTCAGAATTCATGTTAAGATAAATAATTAACATTGGCTCTATACGACAGGCAATTAACAATGCTGATCTCATTCTGGGAATTATCCCGAAAATATAAGCATCAACCACTCCCCCTGCCGTAAACCCAGCGCTGAGACTCGAATGTAATTTACGCTAATCGAGCTTAAGGAACCTGTAAGCGGGTAAGGCTGATATTCAGAAAAGAACTTGGACATCAGTAATACGGAGCCGGAGATAGAGGCCTGATATGCGCACATCCCTCGGACGATTTGATATTCGTGTCAGCGTCGTATATGGTACCGTTGCTGCCTTGTGGATTATCTTTTCCGATATTCTCACGAGCTGGATATTCGCCGGAAACGTTATGCAGACGGAGACGGTTGGTATTCTAAAAGGATTGCTGTTCGTCGCAGTAACGACACTGGCTCTGTATTCGGTTTTGCACCGCGAGCTGAAAAAACGAACTCGTGTGAAGGAGGCTCTACAGGCGAGCGAAAATCGTTACCGCCATATGGTTGAAGATCAAATCGATCCTGTTTGCCATTATCGTTCCGATTTTAAGCTGACTTTTGTCAACCAGGCTTACGCCCAACTCTTTGCTAAATCGCCAGATGCGCTAATCGGCACAAGCATTTTCGACCTCATTCCATCTGAAGAACAGGAACAGGTTCGCAATCACCTGAGTGCAATAGGTACATCACAACAGATTGCCACCTCCGAATATCGAATGGTCGCGGCAGATGGCAGCGTCCGCTGGTTTCATTGGAAAGATCGTGCGATTCTCAACGCTCAGAATGAAATCATCGAATATCAGGGGGTAGGACGAGATATCACATCCCGTAAACAAGTGGAGGAAGCCGAATCGGAACAGCGCCGCTTGGCCGACGCTCTGCGCGAAAGTCTGTTCTCACTCACCTCTTCGCTCAATGTCAATGAAATAATGGAACATCTTCTGGAATATGCCGCCGCTGTCGTGCCTTATGACGCTGGCAGTATTATTCTTTTTGAAGGTAATCAGGGACGTGTTGCTTATCTTCGGGGTTTCCCTGACCACGCCGAAAGTTTTTTCAAAGACTATCGCTTTTCGCTGGAAAAATCCAAATATTGGAAACTTCGTCAGAATAAAGAAGCCTATCTGATTACCGATACGAAACTCAAAGATGATTGGGAATCCCTGCCTATCACGGATTGGATTCGCTCCACCATCGGCGTTCCAATAGAAATACGCGGGGGCATTATTGGCCTCTTAGCAGTTGACAGCGCAACACCCTTCCGCTTCCAGCAAAAAGATGTGGAGAATTTGCGCCTGTTCGCTCAGTATGCCAGTTTGGCACTGGAAAATGCCTATGATGTTTCCGCCCTTGAGAAAAAGGTCAGCGAACGCACCGCTGAACTCAATCATGCTAAGGAACGGGTCGAAGCGATTCTCAATAACAGTTTGGAAGGTATCGTGCTGGCGCGTACCGATCTCCATATCGCCCAGGCCAACGCGGCCTTCAACACTCTTTTTACCTGCCCTATTGACAGCTATTTTGATCATTCACTGTTGGATCTGATTCATGAGTCGGACACCAAACGTATCGCCGAAGCTCTACAAGGTGTCATCAGGGAGCACAGCGGAACCCGTTTTGAAGCCTGTGCCCTGCGCCGGGATGAAACAACCTTCAATGCGGAAATCAGTGTGGGGTATATCAAGGCAAAGTACAACAGAGCGGCCAGTCTGGTTTGTACCATTCGTGACATCACTGAACGTAAAGAACAGGAACGCCAGCTTCGTTTCCATGCCAGCCTACAGGAAACTGTCACCGATGCGGTCATCGCAACAGATATGGAATTACGCATCCAGAGCTGGAATCGCGGTGCGGAAGTCACTTATGGCTGGCGCAGAGATGAGGTGATTGGCAAAAACTCAAGTCACATTCTGCAAACCCAATTTGATGACGAGTCAGAACGAAGTCGCATTATGCAACAACTGCTGAATCAGGGTTATGCGAAGAGTGAAGTTGAGCAAAGCCGGAAAGACGGCAGCAAAGTCTATATTATGGGAGCGATTGGCTTATTCCGTGACGAAAACGGTATCCCGATAGGGATCGTCGCAGTTAACCGGGACATCACAGAAAGCAATAAAGTGAAGCAAGCCCTCAAAGCGCAACAGGAACAGGAACGCGAATTCCAAAAATACCTGAAAGCCCTGCATGAAGTCACTTTGGAGCTCACTCAAATCGACCACCTGGATGATTTCTATAAAAGAGCTGTCCAGTTAGGGTTGCAGCGCCTGGGTTTCGAACGATTAGCGTTGTTACTCTACGACGGACAGCAGGTCATCGGTACTTACGGAACCGACACGCAAGGGAACATCACCAATGAGCATAATTTCCGCTCAGCGCCCAAACCCGATGGCATTTTAGAGCGGGCGATAGGACGATCAGAACGCTTCTGTGTGGATGAAGATACGCTTCTTTATACCAACGGCGAGGAGGTTGGGCATGGCTGGAATGCCGCAGCCGTTTTGTGGAATGGGGCACAAAGTCTGGGCTGGCTCGTGGCTGACAACGCCATTACGCATAAACCTGCTTCCAAGCCTTTGCTGGATATTCTCGCCCTTTACAGCCTGACCATTGGCTCACTGCTGGCGCAAAAACAAATCGAAGCTGCCCTGCGCACCAGTGAGGAGAAATTCCGCCGGTTGATGGAAGGCGCACCAGAAGCCATTGTTATCTCGGATAAAAATGGCACTATCGTAATTGTCAATGACCAGGCCGAGAAACTCACCGGTTATCAACGGAGTGAGCTAATTGGACAAACCATTGAAATCCTCGTAGTTGACCATCTGCGCGACCAGCATGAACAGAATCGAATGGACTTTAAGGAGGTACCTCATGCCCGTGCCCTCGGCGCAGTTCCCGAAGTTTCAGTAAGGCGCAAGGACGGAACCACATTCCAGGCTGAAATCGCCCTCAGTTACATCGAAACAGAAGATGATTTGCTGGTCATGAGCTTTATTGTAGACATCACCGAACGCACACAAGCCCAGGAAAGACTGGCAGAAGAACGCAACCTCCTGCGAACACTTATCGACACCATACCCGATTTCATTTACATCAAAGACCTCCAGCATCGCTTTATCCTGACCAATGTCGCTCATGCGCTGGCACGTCGCAACAGCGATCCGAACAATCTGATTGGGAAATCCGATTTTGATTATTTCCCACAGGAAATGGCTGAACAGTTTGAGGCCGAGGAAGCAGAAATTTTCCGTACCGGTAAGCCTCTCCTCAACTATGAACAACCATCAATGGGTCAGGGTGGTGTCATGATATGGGCATCATCGAATAAAGTCCCACTGCGAAATCTGGATAATCAGATTATCGGGCTGGTGGGTGTTACGCGCGACATCACCGAAAGTAAGCGTAATGAAGAAGCCCTGCGCGAGAGTGAAGAACGTTACCGCTGGCTGATCGAAACCATGCAAGGCGGCGCTGCCATGTACGACACAGACGAGCGCATTACCTACGTCAATGATCGCTTTTGCAAATTACTGGGCTATACGCGCGAAGAGCTGCTTGGCACTCGTTCCTATGACTATGTTGACCAGTCATACCAGCAAATTATAGAAGAGCAGGTCAATCTCCGAAAACAGGCAGAAAACACATCCTATGAACTGGTTGCCAGGCGTAAGGATGGTCAGGCCATATATTTGTTGGTAGCTGGCTCACCACTGCTCGACAAAAACGGGAATTACAGTGGCAGCTTCGCCATCACAACCGATATTACGGCGCAAAAGCAGGCTGAAGCAGCGCTGCGACAGGCATTGGAAACCGAAAAAGAACTGGGGGAACTCAAATCGCGCTTTGTCTCAATGGCCTCGCACGAATTCCGCACTCCGCTGGCCACGATTCTCGCCACCAGCGAAACCCTGATTGCCTATCGTGAAAAATTGAGCGAAGAGCAGGTCGCCCAGAAGTTAAACCGCATTCAGGAACAGGTACTGCATCTCAAGGAAATTATGGATGATGTGCTCCAGATCACCAGAATGCAAATGGGGCGGGCGGAATTCAACCCGGATACCATCGACCTGGATGAGCTTTTCCGGGATATTGTGGACGAATTCCAAAACCACCCGGAAATGAATCACCAACTGATTTATACCTGCGCACAATCCCCTCTCAAGCTCAATCTGGATAAAAAGCTGATGCGTCAAGTGGTTAGCAATCTCATTTCCAACGCCATCAAATACTCTCCGGGAAAAGCCAATGTGTTTGTCGATGTAAAATCGGGCAGCGCAGTGACAATCGATATTCGGGATGAAGGTATTGGCATCCCGGAAGCGGATCTAAAGCATCTCTTCGAACCCTTCCATCGCGCTACCAACGTCGGCACGATTTCCGGCACAGGGCTGGGATTAGTCATCGCCAAACACGCAGTCGAATTACATGGTGGTACGATGACCGTTGAGAGCGCGGTCAATGCAGGAACCACTTTCCATGTCTCGCTGCCGCTCCAGACCGCTGAAATGCATTCAACGGCACACATACCTTCCTGAAATAAAGTGTGGCGACAAGCGAACAAATAGCCTAAACTGGTGAGCATCACTGAACAATCAGGAGATGCAGTTATGTCCTGTCCACAATGCCAGGGAATTGAGTCGCTCTTTGACACAGGTGTCGCCAGCGATGAACTGAAAAATTATCGCCGTAAAGGCCCTTCACGCCAGACACGAATCTTGCTGGATACCCTGCGCGAGGTGGGCGTACACTCGCTGACGCTGCTCGATATAGGCGGTGGCGTAGGCGCGATTCAGCACGAATTATTCAAGTCAGGCATTCAGGCCGCAGTTGATGTAGATGCATCCTCAGCCTATCTAGCGGCGGCTCGTGAAGAAGCCATGCGGTTGGGTCACGCCGAAAAAGTACGTTACCTGCACGGCGATTTTGTCGAACTCGCGCCGACCATTGAACAGGCTGATATTGTCACACTGGATCGCGTGGTGTGCTGTTACCCGGACATGCAGACGCTCATCGATTTATCCTCCGCGCGGGCTGGCAAGCTGTATGCGCTGGTTTTCCCACGTGATAACTGGTGGATGAAAATTGGTCGCTTCGGACTCAATTTCGCCATGTGGATTCAGCGCAGCAAATTCCGCTTTTTCATTCACCCTTCAGCCGATGTGGATGCCATCGTCCGGGCGAATGGACTGCAACCGCACTTCCACCGTAACGCCGGTTTATTCTGGCAGGTCGTAGTTTACAGCCGCTCCTAAGCCTCGAAAAAGTGTTCAATATCCGTTATTTTCGATTGTCCAACCATCGACTATAATGCTCATATTCAATGAAACCGATAATCGAGGCATGGATGACCGTCACCAATACCCCTCGCGCCCTGGCACTGGTTGGAATGCCGGGTTCGGGGAAAACTTTATGTGCCAAACACCTGGAAGCCAAGGGCTTTTTTCAATTCCGCTTCGGCAGCATCGTG
>JBGAGR010000124.1:0-20910 GCA_044226645.1 Aggregatilineales bacterium | reverse complement strand
TGCGGCTGGGAGAAGCTGGCAGGCAGGCGCTTCACGAGTGCTGGAAAACTATCGGGCGGTATGCATTGGTGATTGGTGTAGCCTCGTTGGCCTGCGGGATCTCGGTTGGTCAGGCGATAATCTGCTATATCCGGTGAAAGTATCTTACCATCAGGACGGCGTCGCAGCCTGACGTGACCTTGATTCGCGCCTCAAGCTGGTCGGCTGGCGGACATTACCCGAATGGCCTGCGGCAGAGCGCGGCTGGAGTCATTTTCAACGCTCGTATGTGATTCAACTCTACTGGCAGGTTTAGAACGATTACAACTCATATCTGGCTTACGTGCAAAATGGCGATCGTCTGGCCGGAGTAGATCGCGCGATTGGCACGGTTAGCTTTCGTCCCAAACCGACCTCGCAATGGCAGGCTGGCGATATTTACAGCGAAATTATTGGCTTTTATCTGCCGCAGGATTTACCCCGTGAACTGGATGGCGACATCCGTTTAGGGATCTATCGGGCACAGGGGGAAGTCGGTGATCCCAATCGGGCGATTGAGTCTGTCGCCGCCACCTCTCTACCTGACCAACCCGACTCGATTGTTTTGCAGCGGTTAGCCATATTCGACACAGGTTATATCGGTAGTGAATTGCAGGATTATACTGTCTCCGAAGCGGTTTTTGGCAATCAGATTGCTTTGAAAGGCTTTAACCTGCCTGATAAAGCACAGCCGGGAGTAGATATAACGATAGGCCTGTATTGGAAAGCCCTGACTGAAATCAGTCGCGATTACACGGTTTTCCTGCATGTCGAAGATGATGCGGGTAAGCTGGTGACACAGGTTCTTGCGCCGCATGGAAACTAAATCAGTCGCGATTACACAGTTTTCCTGCGCTATGTCGAATGATGCGGGTAAGCTGGTGACACAGGCCGATTCTGCGCCGCATGGAAATACACTCGTGACCTCGACCTGGCCTCCTGATTATCCGATTGCTGACGAGATTCGGCTGACGATGCCGGACACGCCCGGTCTGTACCGCGTCTATATCGGCATGTATGATTCGGCTGCACCGGATTATGCACGACTATTTGCCAGCACAACCGATGGACGCTGGCTGTTGGGAGAAATTGCGGTTCAATGAGTTTTTTGCGAAATCGAACTACTATATTCTGGGCAGGTCTGCTGCTCATCCTGCTCATCGCGGGAGCTATGCGGCTGGCGAGTTACCGTTTCAGCTTGCCTTATGTCGATCATATTGATGAACCAGCTTATTATCTGGGCGGTCAGGAATGGCGCGGCCTGTACGACAGTGGTGGATACTACAACGGTATTCCTCCGGCTTATGTTGCTGTTAACGCGGTTATCCAGCCGATTCTCGAATCGGTTGGTATAAGCGGCCTTGCTTCAACAGTTGAATTTCTGCGTCTGGTTTCGGTTATCCTCAATTTGCTGACGCTGGTAACGATCGCTTTAACCGCGCGGCTGGCGGGTGGTGAAACTGCTGGATTGGTCGCGGGCGCGGCCTGGGGATTTGCACCCTTGATACTGGAAAATGGCGTGTATGCGCTGCCAGACCCGTTTATTTACTGCTTCACCGCGCTGGCGTTATGGTTCGCGGCACAGGCGCTGCTCAATCCCAAACGCCTTCACTGGTCGATTTGGAGTATTGTCGTCGGTCTGCTGGCGGTCTTGATGAAATATCCCGCGCTGCCAGCCTTGTTACCCGGAATCGCTGTCGTTCTGGTGACGATTATCCGTGAACGACGCGGTTGGCGTGTGCTGTTCATTCAAATTGGGTTAATTGCTGCGACAGGGTTATGGCTGGTTTTCATCTACGGCGTGGACTTCAACAACTTGCAGCGCGAGGGCGCGACGGTTAAAGCGCAGGGTATCAGCAATTTTCTCGATCTCAGCCGCGTATTCCATAATATCTATCAGAGCTTTGTTCCTATTCATGCCACAGTATTCCTCATTATCGCGGGACTGGGTCTGCTTGCCTACGTCATCGCCTACCGACAAAAGCTAACCCGTGTTCACCTGTCTGTCATCGGGTTGGGACTGCTGCTGGTGATGGGCATTCCCTGGTTGATTGCTACTTACAACCGCGTGTCAACGGGCACGATTCGTTATGTTATCCCGGCTACAGTCGCAGCCTGTGTCATTTTAGGGTTAGCCATCGAACAGATCAGAACCGTGACAGTGCGTTATCTCACTTACCGCCAGCGGGCTTATCCCGGCCTGCTTACCACAGCATTGGTTTTACCGCTGGTCGTGCTGGTATGGTATCCGCAGTGGAACGCAGACAACCGCCTGATACAAAGCCGTCAGATGCCGGATCGCCGGGTGGAAGTGCGTCAGTGGGTTGATACCAGTCTCGACCCCGGTACGGTCATCGTGAACGACGCGAATCACAAAGTGTTTAATCCTTTCTGGGGCGGTATTCCGTATCGTCATTGGGTCGATTGGTGGATTACCAACAACGTGATGGAGTATCCGTTAGATGAATGGGTCAATCAGCGCGGCATGTCGTATGCGCTGGTGCCGAAGGGCGAACTGGATGACATGAAAAGCCGTGAAGATGGGCAAACCTATCTGGCGGGAATGCTCCACCTGCGCGATTTCTTCGCGCCTGATGAACGCGGTGAACCAATGGCTTTTTACCGCTTGTGGCGAATGCAAACGGAAACGGATATTCAATTCGGGGATGCTATCCACCTGATGGGTTATGACCAGAATAATAGCAGTGTGAAACCCGGCGATACCGTGACACTCCGTTTTTACTGGCAGGCAACATCGACCCCAGCAGATAATTATTCGCTGTTCATCCATCTGGTCGCGCCGGATAACGTGCAGCCTTTGGCGCAGGCCGATGGAGCACCAGCCGTTCCTGAACGCCCCACCTTATCGTGGAATGACCCCAGCGAAACCCTCATCAGTCCACCGTTCAGCCTGTCTATTCCGGCGGATTTGCCAGCAGGCGATTACCGCGTTCAAATTGGACTGTACAATTACGTCAATGGTCAGCGTTTGCCGGTGCAGGATGCAGATGGTCATGCGTTGGGCGATACCTATCCATTAGGAACATTACGGGTTGGGTCATAAGCCCGATCAGGGAGATGCTATGTCGGAAGAAGATGCAATCCGCCGCGCTGTGAGCGCTTCGCTGCGTCGTCAGTTTCAGCAGGGCAGCAGTCGTGAAGTGATTGACGAAACGGATGTGAATGCTGTGCCGGAAGGCGGATCACTGATTATCCCGGCTGGCGCGTTGGTGACTCCGCTGGCGCAAAGTACCGCGCTGAGTCGTCATGTCAAACTGATTCCGGCTGGTGAAGCGAAAAAATCTGCTCCGGAAAACGCTGTGGTCGCGCTTGGCGCAGATCACGGCGGATATGGTATGAAAGAGATGCTCAAGGCCGATTTGCAAAGCCGCTATACCGTGATTGACTGCGGTACGAACAGTGGTGAAAGTGTCGATTATCCCGATTTCGCGCTGGCTGTAGCTGAACTGGTGAGTAACGGACGAGCATGGCGTGGGATTATGATCGACGGCGCAGGAATTGGTTCGTGCATGGTCGCGAATAAGGTTCCCGGCGTTCGTGCCGCGTTGTGCTATGACTATGCTACAGCCGTCAACAGCCGTGAGCATAATGACGCGAATTACCTGACGCTCGGCGCTGGACTCATTGGGAGCGCCCTCGCCAAACAGATAGTCGATACCTGGCTGAAAACCGAATTTGGCGGCGGACGACATGCCAAGCGCGTCGATAAGATTATGGCTGTCGAGAAAAATATCGGTCATGATCGAAGATCTCCTTCAGGAAAAGACCGTAAAGTGGGCGGAAGGTCGCGGATGATATTCGGTTGGTTATCGTGGTCGGTTCCGAGCGCGTCACGACCATTCCGCCGACGCACTTTCTGACATCGATCTGGTGCTGTTCACCCGCGACATTGAAATATATCACGCGACTCCTGATTGGCTGAACGAGTTCGGCACGGTTTGGGTGAATGTGGAAGCACCGAGAAGTGATGGTTTTCCTGAATATCTGGCGATCTTTTGACACAGGTGATATAAGCTGGTTTTCAATTTCTTCCCCTGTATAAAAACTGGACGAATTGATGACGTGGAATGCGTTTCGGCGTGGCTTTCATCGTCCTGCTGGATAAGGATAAGCTGACCAGCTCAACAACCAGCATCTCCATTTCTGCCGCCTGACGCGAAAAACCCTCGGCTGAAGTTTTCGAAGGCGTAGTGAAGACCTTCTGGTACAACGCTTATCAGGCCGCGAAATTCATCAAGCGCGGTGAATTGTGGGTCACGCAGGTGCGATTGATGGATCTCCGCGCGAAAGACAGCCGTGCTGCAAATCATCGAATGGCGGCGCAGGCATGATACCTGGCATTATGATACATCCTTGTGGAATGGGATTCCTCGCGGAATGGGTATCCGTACCGACTTACGAGCGATTGAAAGAAACATTTGCTCAACTGGATACAGCGGACTGCTGGCGTGCCTTGATGAACAGCATGGCGTTGTTCCGAGAATTGGCGACAGAAATCGCGCATCTGTTGGGATATACTTATCCACAGGCAATGGATGAGCAAATAACACGGTATATCAATAGGCTGTATGCCGAAAATTGAGAATTTGATATGAACAAACGAGTATCGAGCAACGAATTTGAGCGGTTGGTGGACGAAATCACCAAGCAGGTTGTCGCGAAATTGGGAAGCGACACGGCGACGAAGCCGAGTCTCCACGCGACACCGGGCTGTAACTGCACCGATGGACGCTGTGTGCGGGAATGCGCTGACCGCGTGAAAGATGTTGTCAGCAATGGCGCGGGGCGCATCACCTCCGGGCTGGGATACATCCCGCGTGATTTGAGCATGGCGCGGCTGATTGACCATACGCTGCTCAAGCCGGATGCCAGCGCTGCGGAAATCGCGCAGTTGTGCAAGGAAGCGCGGGAATATCATTTCGCGTCGGTGTGTGTGAACAGCGCGTATGTGCCGCTCTGCGCGGATTTGCTGAAGGGCAGCGATGTCGCAGTGTGTACTGTTGTAGGCTTCCCGCTGGGCGCGTCTCCGGCGGAGGTGAAGGCTTACGAGGCGCAGTTGGCGATTCAGAACGGCGCGAATGAGATCGATATGGTGATGAATATCGGGGCGCTGAAGAGCCGGAATGTGAAGGCGCTGCATCACGATATTGGAACGGTAGTGAAGACCAGCCACGCGCATAACGTGATCTGCAAAGTGATTCTGGAAACCTCGAAGCTGACCGACGAGGAAAAAGTGATCGCCTGTCAGGTTTCGAAGATGGCTGGCGCGGATTTTGTGAAAACCAGCACCGGATTTGGTGGAGGCGGCGCGACTGCCAGCGATGTGGCCTTGATGCGCAAGGTGGTTGGCCCGAATATCGGCGTGAAAGCATCGGGCGGCGTGCGCAATCTGGATGATGCGCAGGCGATGGTGAAAGCGGGTGCGACGCGCATCGGGGCAAGCGCTGGCGTGGCGATTGTGAAAGCCGAACGCGGTGAGAGTGTCGGTTCGACCACCAAAGGATACTGAAAAATCCTTCAACGCAATCCCACAGGGAGGCTTCGCACAGACGCAAAGAAGCAAAGACGCAGAGAAAGAGAACAATTTTCGCCGGAATGGATGGCGGGAAACAAGGGAGATTGCCGCCTCGTGCTGATTTCGCCGCAGCGGGAACAGGGGAAACTGGCGCTTTGTGCAGCAGATACACGGGGAGCAAGCGCCGCTGTGACGGAGGTGGGTGCTGCTGCAATATCCTTCCCGTGATGAAGCGGCGAAGATTGCAAAGATTGCAATTGGGTTCAAGGTTCCAAGTTTCGAGAAAATACGCTTCCCATCAATTTCTGCAATCCGCCTACCTTATCAGACATACAAAACAACACGGATAGCGTAGCATAGGCTGGCGGAAAAGGGGTTACCTTTTGGTAAACTTTTCGGTTGGAGTTTTCAAACCTTGTTTATGCAGGGAAAGAAACTCCGCCAGTGCCATAAAAAGGCTTCTGATGGATATGAACTCCGACACTTGTCAGAATAAAAGGAGGGATGAATGAACGAAAGTGTGCCCAATATTTTCTGTGTCCGCGCAGATTTCGGGCGCTACATAGATCAGTTCTTGAGAGGCGGGTATGCCGCTATAGGATGGCTGGCGGATATTGACCTCGCCGGAGTTACTGAACGCGAGCAGCTTTATCAGCTTTACACTCAGCAATTCCCAGAGGAGAAAAACCAAAACGTCATTGGGCAACAAGTTGGGCAAATAGCCCGATTTTTGTTTGAAATGAAGCCGGGTGATCTTATTGTTACTCCGAGTTCACAACCAGAAGATATTTATTGGGGTACTTTGCAGGATGGAGAGTTGATTTATCAGCCTAAATCTTCCGATGGCTGTCCTTTTCCATATCGGCGACCAGTTGTTTGGGAAAATACTGTTCTCAAGCGTAAAGATTTATCAAGTAATCTGAGATATACACTCGGCTCGTCGTTGACAGTATTTTCAGTAAAGCACAAAGCGGATTTTTTTGAAGCAATTGGCTGGCAAAATGGTGATGTAGCACCAACTGAAGACTATAAGACATCTGTAATCCAAAGAATATTGAAACTAGATGCCAAAGAATTTGAAATCCTCGTTACCGAACTATTGCGCGCCGATGGCTTTATAGCTGAACACAAAGGTAAACCAGGAGACAAAGGTGTTGATGTAAGTGGTACTTTACAGATTCATAAAATTGCGCAGGTTGGTTTGTATATACAAGTAAAAAGATACAACCTCAGCCATAAGGTTAGTGAGAGTGAAGTGATAGCGTTACGACGCAATATTCCGCCATATTTGCGAGGTGCGCAGGGAGCCTTTATTACTACAAGCGATTTTGAGCCGAGTGCAATAGCGGCATCTCAAGAAGCAGGATATATCCAAATCAATTTGGTGAATGGTAGGGACTTCGTTGAGTGGCTCTCAGAAAATTGGGAAGAATTAGAGCAATCAGAAGACGCTGGTTTGCAGAATATTCTCGAAAAATTGTCTCTGGAACGAGGTCTAAGACTGAAATAATATGGTATACAAATCTTGATACGAGCGATAATTTTCGATTTTGATGGGTTGATTCTGGACACGGAAGTGCCGGAATATCAGTCGTGGCAGGAAATTTACCAGTCCCATCAGTTCGATATGCCGCTGGAACGCTGGCAGAGCATCATCGGCAAAGGGGCAGATGATGGTGCGTTCGATCCCTATGACCATCTGGAAACATTGATCGGTGCTCCGATTGACCGGGAGGCAGTACGGTCAGCACGCAAAAAACGCATGATGGAAATGATTGAAGCGCAGGCGGCGCTTCCCGGTGTGACCACATACATCACGGATGCGAAAACGCTGGGGTTAAAAGTCGGCGTGGCTTCCAGTTCGGGCTGCGACTGGGTGAAGGGTCATCTGACACGCATGGGGATGATCGACCAATTCGACTGCATTCGCTGTGCGGATGATGTGACGAATACCAAGCCTGACCCGGAATTGTATCTGGCTGTGCTGAAGGCGTTTGATTTGCAACCGTCTGAGGCTATCGCATTCGAAGATTCGGCGAATGGAGCGCTGGCGGCGAAACGGGCGGGATTGTTCTGCGTGGCGGTTCCCAACGCGATGACGCAATCGATGAATTTCGATCATGTGGATATGCGGTTGAAGTCGCTGGCCGATTTGCCGCTGCGTGAACTGATTCGAGACAGGTGAGTTGTTCGGATGGTACAATCAGGCAAGAAAATTGAGCGGCATATTGAAGCAAATGAGGCGGCGTAATCATGAGTAAACTACTCGAAAAAGCATTTTCCGAGGCAGCAAAACTCGATGAACGGGAACAGGATGTCCTTACTCAATGGATACTCGACGAACTGGCCTCTGAGCGGCAATGGGATGAAGCATTTGAACATTCTCAGGATGTGTTAGCGAAACTGGCTGATGAAGCATTGGCAGAATTTCAGGCTGCTTCAGGGTAAAAAGGACACGACATGTCGTGTCCCTACAAAAACGATCAATATCCCTTTTAGAAATTAAACAACATTATGTCGGAATTCAGTGTTATTGCAGCAACGCCCACACCGCTCACGGTTGAGTCGCTGGCGGAGCAGTTCGCGGCGTGTGGGATGGCGGCGGGACAAACGGTGGTCGTCCACAGCAGCATGAGCAAGCTGGGCTATGTGGTGGGCGGAGCGCAGGCGGTGATTCTGGCGCTGGTGCAAGTGCTAACCCCGGAAGGGACGCTGGTCATGCCGACCCATACCAGCGAAAACACCGATCCCGGTCACTGGCAAGCTCCGCCTGTGCCGGAGTCGTGGTGGCCTGTCATCCGTGAGCATACCCCGGCATTTAATCCGCAAACCTCGCCGACATGGTTTATGGGACGCATCCCCGAATTGTTCCGCACCTGGCCGGGAGCCATACGGAGCAGCCATCCCATTACGTCATTCGCGGCGCTGGGGAAACAGGCGGCCTATATCACCGAAGCGCATCCACTGGAAGATGAATTTGGCGATGAGTCGCCGCTGGGCAAAGTGTATGCGCTGGATGGCTATGTGCTGCTGCTGGGTGTGGGGCACGATAACAATACGTCGCTGCATGTGGCGGAATGTCGCGCGAACTTCCCAAATAAGCCGATTTTGCGGGATGGAACCGCGATGCTGGTCAATGGGCGGCGGGAATGGGTATACTTTGACCGGATGGAGCCGAGCACCGATGATTTTGTCGCACTGGGAACGGCTTATGAGACGGCACATTCGATTCCGCTGCACAAAGTTGGGACAGCGGATACTCGTTTTATGCGACAGCGCTCATTGGTCGATTTTGCGGTACACTGGATGGAAACTAATCGGAAGTAGTCTAAAGTCCACAGTAAAAAGTCAAAAGTGTTGTGTTCGTCATCGTTCAATTTCCGACTTTATACTTTCCGCTTTCCACTTTAAACTAATTGGCAATAACTGAACCTGAAGGAGTTCATCAACATGGCAGAAGCATTAGGTATGATCGAAACCAAGTCATTCGCGGCGCTGGTCGAAGCGGCGGATGCAATGGTCAAAGCAGCGCGGGTCGAATTGGTCAGCTACGAAAAGACCGGCGGTGGATTCGTGACGGCTGTCGTGCGCGGCGATGTCGCGGCGGTGAAAGCAGCGGTTGAAGCGGGTGTCCGCAGCGGCGAAAAAGTTGGTGAAATCGTCGCGGTACATGTTATTCCGCGCCCGCATGTCAACGTGGATGCTGTGATGCCGCTCGGACGCACTGACGAAGGCAAAGCCGGGATGGCGAAAGAATAGTAATTCGTTATTGGTTGTTGGTTTTTACGGGAAAAGAAATTTAATTCATGTGTTGTGGGGATACGATATATCGTGTCCCTACAAAAATTGTCTGTTTTCCCACTGATACCAATAACTAATAATCTGTTTCCCCCGCTGAAGGTTGTGTGCTGACAGCGGTTTTATGATTCGTGAGGAACAGCCATTATGATGCTGGCAAAGGTAATTGGAACCGTCGTCGCCAGCGCCAAAAGCGCCAAAACCGACGGCCTGAAAATGCTCATCTTGCAGCCGCTTGATCTGGACGGCAAAGCCAAAGGCGCGTATGTGGTCGCGTTCGATGCAGTCGGCGCGGGTGAGGGCGAAGTGGTACTGTATGTGACCGGGAGCAGTGCGCGTCAGACCGAGGCGACGGAAGGCCGTCCGGCGGATGCCACGATTTTCGCAATTGTGGATACGTGGGATGTGAACGGTGTATCGAAATATGATAAAAGTCAGGATCGATAAGACCAAATGACTAGTACAAACCCTTTACTAACAGCAGTACAATAAAGAAAATTTGTAAAGGTAGATAGGAGGGTTGATTAAGAAATGGAACGACTCAGCGCAGAAATCAACCATCAATTGAAAGAATTGAACAGTCGTTATGCTATCCCGCGTAAGAAAGCTATTCAGGCTTTGGCGGCGGTGGGTACGCCCGTCGTTATCCATCTGATACAGATGCTTAAGGACGGCAGTCCAACCGCGCAGGAAGCCGCTGCCGAGACACTGGAACGCATCGGCACACGGGTGGCTAAGGCTGCTGCGGAACACTGGCGGCAGGAACACAACGTCGCAGGTGTTTAACGACGGTCAATTTAACCACATCATTGAAAGAGCGCAGGGCAGTACCGCGCTCTTTTTGTTGTGAGTGACACCCCACCGGATTACAATTGCATGAATTGGACAGCTATCGAGCCGGGAGATGCGACGACCTTTTCTGCTGGTCATACCCTGTTTGCTGATTATTTTTACGGGAATGGTGCTGTTCATTCAGGCGCGTCCGTATGATGACAGTCAACTGCGGGAACTGCTCATGCCGGACGACTGCGATGCGCCCTGCTTCATGGGCATCCGTCCCGGCGTGACAACGGCTGATGCAGCGCTGGAAATCCTCAAGACCCATCCCTGGGTCGCCTCCTATGAAATTCTGCATGAACCGCCATCGAGTCCGCCCTATGTAGTCTACTGGGAGTGGAATGGTCAGCAGCCTGCATTTTTGCGCGAGGATGCGCGTCCCCAGATGATTTTGACGTATGATCGTGTACAAATGGTCGAAAGCGTTCTGGTGGATACGACGATTCCGGTGGGGTATGCTTACCTCATGCTCGGAACAGCAGATGGCACTTATTCCGGGCGCTCGGTGACACTGCGCAACAGCGTATTGATTAACGCCCTGTTTGATGATCCTTTGGTGCTGATCTATACGACGATTCCCTGTCCGGTGTCGTACAGCAAATTCTGGAATGCGCCGATGAGCCTGGAATTGAGCAACAGCCTGAACAGTCTGCGGCGCTTCGAGGGGATACGGCAGTATTGTTAGGGATGATCCATGAAGGAAAATAGCCGGGAACGTAGGGGCGCAGCATTGCTACGCCCCTACAAGACGACAAATTAATATCGTTTTGCTGCGGGGATTCTTTTTATGCCGCGTATCGTCCTCAAGATGATGTTATGGATGATTCCGCTGCTGACAACGGCGATGGTGGCGATTCGCGTCCGGCCTTATGATGACCCTGATCTGACGCGCTTACTCACGCCTGAAGATTGCAGCGCACCCTGTTTTCTGGGTATTCAGCCGGGAATAACCACTGCCAGTGAAGCGGTTGACCTGCTGGAAAATCACCGTTGGGTAGGGTATGTCGAGCCGCATTATATTGCCCCCGGAAGCGGCGTGCATTTACGCGGCTTTGTGTACTGGGACTGGAAGCCCGATGCGCCGATCTGGTTCCGCTCTAATGACGACACCATGCTCGGTCACGATGGGGCATTTGATATGCTGGATAATGTGGTGCAAAGCGTTACGGTTCTCACCAATGTCCCCTATGGCGCGATGCAGGTGATGGTGGGCAGACCCACCGGATTCAGTTTATCCTTCAGCGATGTGGTGGTGAAGAAAGGCGTTTTTGTCTCCGCCAGTTTGCGCTACCGGGATGTTTATCTGGGGGCGTATGTTCAGACGGAAGCGGTCAGCCCTTGCCCGGATGTGCCGAATCTGTGGTTTGAACCGAGTAAGATTACCTTCTTTGGCGATACACAAATCGCGCAGCGCAGTGCCCGTTTCATTTATGGCGCGCCGTTTATGACCGAAGTGTATGCGCTGCGGCGAACGGTATGCCGTGGATTCCGCTAAATCATGATGGCGCGTCTCGTTTTTCGATTAACTACGCTGTTGTGTATTCCTCTGCTGGCGATTTTGCTGCTGATCCGCGCGCAGCCCTATGACGATGATGATTTACGGCGATTGGTCATTCCGCCGGGATGTGCCGCGCCGTGTTTTCTGGGGATTCGTCCCGGCATAACCACCGTGACGGAAATGGTCAATCTGCTGGAAGCCAGTGGATGGGTGAACCGGGGTGATATCACCGTGACCACACGCTTTAATGTCGTGCGGCTGGAATGGATATGGAATGGTCGGCAGCCTGCTGTGCTGGAAGGCAGTTCACAGGCTGTAGCAACCATTCTGGCGGGGTTTAATGATGAGAAAGCGTTGGGCGAACCGGAGCGCGTGATTACCGGACTCTCAATCCACACCAGCATACCCTACGGCGAATTACGGCTGCTGCTGGGACAGGCGCTTAATAAGCCGAATTATGTCATGTTCAGCGGGTATATCAATCCGCGCGTGACAGCGGTTTATACTGAATATGGTCTGGTGGCGATGTCGCCCCTGCTGGACTGCCCGGTCAGTCTGGGGACATTCTGGCATAGCAGGGTTATACTGCATATTGGCTACACATTTATCGATGATATTGTGCATTTCTGCCGGGGGATACTGTGATGTCCCGCATCTACCTCAAAATCATGCTGCCGCTGCTGTTCCTGTTTACCAGCATAACCGGATTGATCTACGCGCGTTTGTCGCCCTATGATGACCGTGAATTACGGGCGCTGCTCACTCCGGATGGCTGTTCCACCCCCTGTATGATGGGTATCCTTCCGGGTGTTACTACAGCCTATGAAGCGGTGCAGAGGTTGCAGGAAAATCCCTGGGTGAAGGATTTACAGGTCAATCGCAACAGCGATGGTGCGATGATTTCCGCTCAGTGGGAATGGAACGGAAATCAGCCCTCCCTGATTCCATCGCAGTCAGCGGCTTTTATACTGTTTTCGATGAGCGATGAAGGCGCGATTTTTATTGACAAAATCAGCGTGACCACTTCGATTCAGGTGGGGTATGCGTACCTGCTGATGGGGCAGCCGGACAGACTGGAATCCTGGTCGCTGGGTAAGACTTCACCAGACGCAGTGGTCGGCGCGAATTACCGGGATCATTTTTTAACGGTGTGGTCAGTTGTCCCGTGTCCGATGACCAAACTCACCTTCTGGGAAGCGCCCATGAAGATTGATTTCTTCAGTATACGCTCCCAGTACGATATGGAGGCTTACGGCAACATAAGCGCTTACTGTTGAGGAGGTAGTGACATGATGCGTTTCCGACTTTTTCTGACGGGAGCTATGTTGATGGCAGGCGTGATGCTGATGGTTTATGCACAGGATAATACACAAGCCACACTTACACCCGATAAATGTACCATTACAACCTGTTTTATGGGGTTACGTCCCGGTGAAAGCACCGTTCAACAGGTTATGAATACCATTGGCAGCAGCGCATGGGTGAGCGACTGGTCATGGTTCGAAAATTCACCCGGCTTCGGTGGATTCGGCTGGAAATGGTCAGACAAGGCTCCCGCGATTCTTAGACAGGTGGACTATCCCGGTGGGGAAATCGCTTTTAATAAGGGGGTTGTGACCGATATTTGGGTGGCGACGAAGATTTCACCCGATTTTCTGGTCTTTCTGGTCGGCCAACCAGAACGCTACGGGGTTATGAATACATTGGGTGGATGGGATACGCCAGTTGGTGTTGGGATAACTTTCGTCATGCCCGATGAGCCATTCTGGTTCATCAGTGTAATAGGCTGTCCCTTCTATCCGCACATATGGAATGGTACAAATTCCACGGCCATACACTGGGGAAATGTCGATGATGTGTATCCGGCAAGTTGGAACAATTTGACCGCTGAAGATTTTATGAATGAAATCCAGTCCGAACAGTCAATGTGCCACTAGCGAGGCTTCATGACGCGCGTCTGGTGGCGGTTCATTCCGGAATTGGTGATTTCATTCGCTGTCGTCGCTATACTGATTCAGGCGCAGCCGTATGACGATTTGAAAGCGATTTTGATGCCGGATGACTGCAAAATGCCCTGTTTTATGGGTCTCCGTCCCGGCGAAAGCACCATCCAGCAGGTGATGAATACACTGGGAAGCAGCACATGGGTGAGCGGGTGGTCATGGTATCAGAACTCCCCCGGCAGTGGGAGCTTCAATTGGTCATGGTCGGAGAGCGCCCCATCTATTTTTACACGCCCGGAATATCCCTTCGGGAGCATCAAGTTCAATAAGGGCATTGTGACCGATATTGAAGCTAAAGCCGCTGTTCCGGTGGGATTCCTGAGGCTGCTCATGGGTAAACCAGAGCGCTACGGCATGATGAATACGCTGGGGGGATTTGATACGGAACCCGGCTTGGGATTAACGATGGTCATGCATGGGATGGATTTCTGGTTCACCAGCGTCATCTACTGCCCTTTTTATCCGCATGTCTGGGGAAGTAGGGATGTTTCATTCATTCACTGGGGGAATGTCGATGATTCATATCCCCCCAGTTGGAACAGTCTGACAGCCGAGGATTATGCGACTAAAATCAAGGCGATGCAGCAGTCGTATTGCAGGAATTAGCGAGGGTCTCATGAAGCGTGTCTGGTGGCGGTTTATTCCGGGGTTGATGGTTTCGTTCGCGATTGTGGCGGTACTGATTCGAGCGCAGCCTTATGATGATTATGCGGTGCGGGCTGTGCTGGCTCCGCCGGACTGCTCCATGCCCTGTTTTATGGATATTCAACCGGGCGTGACCACACTGGAACAGGCACTCGCCATTCTGAAAGCCAGTCCCTGGGTGGATAAAGTTACCGACGATCCCAGCACCATCGGGTCAAGCGCGGTGACATGGACATGGAGCGCGAATAAACCCGCCATCATTCGGGATGGCTCTACCGGGCTGCTGGTCGCCCACACTGACGCGGCGCTGGGCTATATCATTGATCGCGTGAGTATCGAAACGACACTGCCTATCGGATATGTGGCGCTGCTGGTGTTCGATCAGGTCACGCCCATCACCTCCGGGCGAAATTATGCCAATAATCAGGCCTATATCGAAACATCGGATTATCAGGACAGCATCCGCATCTGGTCGATCATCGACTGTCCCATCACCAAGCAGAAATTTTTCGAGATGGCGGCGCGGATTGATTACAACCGCCGTCCGGCCTATGCGCGTTTGACTAAAGCCGACAGCGGCGATTTTTACTGGTGCTGGCGGCATGTGAATTAATCGACATGATACGACTGTATCTCAGATGGGCAGCACTTGAATTTGTTTTGCTTACGGGGGTAATACTGCTGATTCGTGCGCAGCCCTATGATGACCACGAGTTACGGGCGCTGCTCATGCCGGAGGACTGCGAAATGCCGTGTTTCATGGGCATTCGTCCGGGCATAACGACTGTCGATGAAGCGGCCAGTCTGCTGGTAAAACATCCCTGGGTCAAAGAAATCGTGCGAACGGGCGGGAGTCTGGACTGGTATTGGAATGGGCACGAACCGGCTTTTCTGGATGGTATCGGCATACCGACGGTGTCCGCTATTGTCTCCGATGGCAGGGAAACGGTTATTGTTGGCTCAATCTTCATCCCTACCCAACTGCCAGCCGGTTACATTTACCTGCTGATGCCCAATCCCACCGCTTTTCGCGCTCATCCCTTGACTCCCGCCACTCTCTCGCTCACTACCACGAATCTTATTTACATGGATGTCTCCTATGGCACCTTTGATGTGGCTGCATCCATCCTCTGCCCAAGCCGCCTCAATAATTTCTGGTCAACACATGTTGCTATCAATGTGTTAAGCAAATCGTCCTACGATGATTACTGGATGACATGGGATAGACAAAAACTGCGCAATATCATGTACCATGATGGGGGATGTTCATGAGTGAACGAAGCCATTATGCTGCGCGGTTTTTATCTTAAAGTCGGACTGCTGTTTTTCGCGCTTTTCACGCTGTTCATCCTGCTGATTTATGCCCCACCTGATGATGACCATGAGTTACGGGCGCTGCTGATGCCGGAAGACTGCGAAATGCCCTGCTTTATGGGTATCCGTCCCGGTGTAACGACAGTGGACGAGGCATTGAAACTGTTGAGGGAAAATCAATGGGTCGATGCCGAAAGTGTTCGGGATGACAGCGGCGTAATCCGTTGGGTATGGAGCAAGGAAGCTCCGACACTGCTGGACAGGCGAGCCTATACGCATCAAGAATACCTGGTTTTCTACGATAATGTAATCGAGACAATGGTCATTGCGACCCGCGTTAAGTTGGGGGAGTTCTGGCTGTTGAGAGGCAAGCCTTCCGTTTACGGTGTAGTCACGCTGCCCAATCCTTTAGATTCACCGCGAACCAAAGAAATTTTCGGCCTGTATGATGATCGTCGATTTACGGTCTGGGGGTATGTGGAGTGTCCCTATTTCATCAATTTCTGGAACACGGAAATTAGAATCGAGCTTAGTCAGCTTTCCGACACTCGAATCCGCACGTCAGACCCCCTGGGCTGGCCTATCGACTATTCCAGCCGTTTTGATACACGCGCGTTCTTCATGAATCCGTTTGACCGATGCAGGCAGTAAATTGTGCTGTTTTAACGCAAACTCATTCTGCTAACCCGCTCTAATTTCAAACGAGACCGCCAGCCTGTTGGTAGTATAGGGGGTGATGGATAATAAGCGAGGAACACTGTGAGCCGTTATTATCTCAAAGTTTCTGTAGTTACTTTACTGCTGTTGAGCATCGCTATGATAATCATCCGCGCGCAGCCGTATCAGGAGAATCGTGCGCTGCGTGCCCTGCTTGCGCCGGAGGGTTGCGAGATGCCCTGTTTTATGGGCATCCGTCCCGGTGTCACAACCGTAGACGAAGCGCTGGCGCTGCTGGAAAACAATGACTGGGTGACGAATGTCCATACCAGTCAGAGCGGGATTGTCTGGGATTGGACTGGAAAACAGCCCGATTTTATCCGCACGGATATGCAGCCCACTATTATTTACGATCCGCGTAATCTGGTCGACCTGTTGTGGCTTTACACCAGCGAGCCATTAGGGGATATGCTGATTACGCTGCCGGAAGCGGTCAATCCCCCGTCGGGGTACTCATTTCTCAATAAGGAAGGTGCGGCGGCGTGGAATATCAGCTACACACAGGATAAACTCTCCTTCGTGATTGAAATTAGCTGCGATCAGTGGAATGTGCTGTATGGACAGAGCGCGATAGTGTTTGCATCGTCCATCTCGAAGCCGAGTTATTCCATGAATTGGGGCGATCTCAACAGCCGTCAGGAGCGTTACTGTCAGTGAGGCAGGTAGTCATGTGAGCCGCTTTTATCGCAAAATTGCTCTGCTCAATTTCATCATTTTCACGGTTGTGATGCTGCTGATTCGCGCACAGCCGTATGATGACCACGAGTTACGGGCGCTGCTCATGCCTGATGATTGCGAAATGCCATGTTTCATGGGCATTCGTCCCGGCGTGACAACGGTGGACGAAGCGGTGAAACTACTCCAGAACAATTCCTGGGTAGGTACGATTGACCAGAATCGTGAAGCAAATTATCTCTCCTGGACATGGAATGGACAACAGCCCTTTTTTATTGATGCCTCTCAAGTGGGTGGATTACAATCGGACGCGACCTATACCCTAGTTGAAGGGGTTAATATTCAGTTGACCATCCCGCTTGGCAGGACTTCATTGATTTTAGGGCGCTTATTTGGTTTCAAGCTGCAATTTTTAGGAGGCGACTTAGGGACATTGAATGGGAAGCAAGGTGCCCTGTATGTGGCTACTTACCATGATTATCCAATAATGATAAATGCTTGGACGTTTTGCCCATTTCCTTGGGTAGCGCTTTGGGATTCACCATCTATTCTCTTCTATCGCGTTCGCGGTGCAGAAGCCCAGCCAAATTCCCCTGAACCTTTAAATGAGAATATCTGGTGTCGGTAATAAACGCTCCTATACCATGACGAATTTTTTAGTCAAATTCGCCTTCATAATTGGAGTTTTCCTGAGTATGGTGCTGCTGCTGATTCGCGCACAGCCGTATGATGACCACGAATTACGGGCGCTGCTCATGCCGGAGGGCTGCGAAATGCCGTGCTTCATGGGCATTCGTCCCGGCGTGACGACAGTGGATGAAGCGGTAAAGATACTGGAAAGGAATAATTGGTTTCAGGCTATCCATGTTTCGAATTCGGTTGGCAGCATTACTCCTAGTTTGACTATTCAATGGGAATGGAGTCAAACAGCGCCGCAATCACTTAAAACAAAGTGGATAAAGTATAAACCCAACTGGATTCGTGAGGAGGGTGGAGTTATTGTAGAGATACACTTGGGCACGAACTTCACTCTTGCTGATGTCTGGCTACTGCTAGGTACACCAACGCGAGGTGGTATTGACTTCGTATTTGATGATGAAAGCCCTTTGGGAGGTAGTGCCAGTAATAATGTTTATCAAGGTATTGGCTTTCGTTCTATGGGTGGCACCAGTTGTCCCGTGAGGATTGATCGATTCTGGAAAGCGCCTCAAATATTTATGTTTTTTCACGGCGACAATTTGATGGGCTATCATGACCCTGAATATTTAAACCAATTTTTGCGGAAAATCAGAGACGTATATCAAGTATGTTGGGGCTACTAATCCATGTGCGGAATTTGCGGAGTCATTGATCTAACAAAACAGGGACGTGCCGAGCCGGGATTGGTGCGGCGAATGGCGGACGCGATTCGGCATCGTGGGCCGGATGGCGATGGCTTCTACGACGCGCCGGATGTGGTGCTGGGGATGCGCCGTCTTAGCATCATTGATGTGGAGGGCAGCGACCAGCCACTTTACAACGAAGATAAATCCATTGCGATGGTGTTCAACGGCGAGATTTACAATTACCGTGAACTACGCGACCAACTCAAGCGGCGCAATCATATCCTGCAAACAGAGGGCGACGGCGAAACCATCATCCATCTGTACGAGGAATATGGACTCAGCCTGTTTTCGCACCTGCGCGGGATGTTCGCTTTCGCGCTGTGGGACAGCAAAGCGGAACGGCTGGTCGTGGCGATTGACCACATCGGCATGAAGCCCCTCTATCTCCATGAACGCGACGGCAAGCTGTTGTTCGCCAGTGAAGTGAAAGCGCTCTTTGCTGACCCGGCGACTCCGCGCGAAATTAATCTGGATGTGCTGGATACCTATCTCAGCTTCGGCTACATGATTGGGGCGGAAACACTGTTCGCGGGGATTAAGCGCCTCACTCCCGGTCATGCCTATGTAGTGGAGAAGGGCGCTGACCCGTGTTTATATCCTTTCTGGGAGTTCCCGAAGGTTAACGCGCCTCCGCAGTCCCCGACGGGAAAAGAGGGCATGGTATACCAGCAGGCACGCGAGATACTGGCGGATTCGGTGCGTCTGCATCTGCGCAGTGATGTCCCGCTGGGGCTGTTCCTGAGCGGCGGAATCGACTCGGCAGCGATGCTGGCGCTCATGTCGCGCGAGGCCGAGGGGCGGGTGAAGACCTACACCGTCGGCTATGATATGCAAACCGGGGATAATGAACTTTATCAGGCAAGGAAAATCGCCGCGCATTTCAAAACCGAGCATAACGAGCGGGTGATTAATGCCCATGACTGGTGGAACGGGCTGGAAAAAGCCATCTACCACCATGACGAACCGATTGCCAATTCCTCCGCGATTTCCCTGCTTCTGCTGGCGGAAGACACGGCGAAACAGGTGAAAGTCGTGCTGACCGGATTGGGCGGCGATGAATTGTTCGGCGGCTATCCCGGTCATCATGCCGTTCCCCAACTGCTGAAAAATCAGGAGACATGGGGCGGCGCGATTGGTAAAGCCATTGGATCACCGTTGGAAACCATCGAGCAGTATTACCCGGCGATGAAGCGCTACCGGGTGATTGGCGCTCTGCCGACCTATCTCCCACGCCTGCGACAGGCCACTCTCCCGCGTGACGAGGCTATCCGGCGCATGATGTCCTTCGACGGGATGGTGATGAGCGATGCCCTGCGCGACCAGCTTTACAGCCCCGATCTGATGGCGACCTGGAAGCGCGTCCAGCATAAAGAGCATACTTTCAACGCGATTATCGAGAAAAGCTGGCGGGATAATCCCTATAACACGGCGCAGGCGCTGCTCATTAACACCTGGCTGACCGGGAACGCGCTGCTGCATACCGATAAGGTGACGATGGCCTCATCCTTGGAGGCGCGTGTACCGTTCTTCGACCCCGTGATGCTGAAATTCGCGGCGAATGTCCCGCCGGAAATCCGCATGAAGAGCAATAAAATCGTGCTGCGCGAGGCGATGCGTCCGTATGTGCCGGAGTTCGCGCTGGAACGCCCGAAGCAGCCTTTCGGCACGCCGATTCTGAACTGGTTCGACGGCGACCTGAGTCCGCGTGTGCGCGAAGTGCTGAATGACCCGAACAGCTTCATCAGCGAGTTTTTCAAGCGGACGGAACTGAACGCCCTGCTGAAAGATCATTTCTGGGGAAAAACCAGTCAGGTCGAGCTGGTGTTCCGCCTGCTGACACTGGAACTGTGGGGGCAGCGATTCGTCAAGAGTTCCAAGTTGTTAGTTCCTAGTTCCTAGTCGGAGAAAGTTGTTGGTCGGGTAGGTTATATTTCCCAATCCTCGATTTTCAGACCTGTGACCCGCCCAAACTCCCGTGTGTTGTGGGTTACGACGATTAAGCCATGCAGTAGCGCAATGGCTGCGATTTGCATGTCGTAGGGGCCAATCAGCCTTCCGGCTTTTTCAAGATATGCCCTGATTTGTCCATATTCCTGCGCGGCAGCATCGTCATAGGGAAGCGTCGCATAAGGTTTAAGAAATTTTTGCTGTTTCGCCAGTGATGCCGCTGGTGTCTGACTTTTAGCAGCCCCGTAAGCCAATTCTCCACGCACAACACTGCACACAACGATTTCACGGGCGGGAATAGTGGGCAGTTTATGACGAACTGCCCCAGACTTTCCGTTGATATAGTGGATGCAGGTGTTAGTATCCAGCGAATATTTCATTCAAGCTCATCTCGCTCATCGGGATAAAGCGGCTGGTTACGCTCAATCGGATCATCAGCGAGAATGCCGTAGGTTTCCTCAAAATAGCCGATGGGATAGCCCATGGCATCCACTGGCTCATCTACGACAGGCTGCATAACCAGCACAATTTCCATAT
>JBGAGR010000123.1:0-21111 GCA_044226645.1 Aggregatilineales bacterium | reverse complement strand
TCAGGAGGCCAGGTCGAGGTCACGAGTGTATTTCCATGCGGCGCAGAATCGGCCTGTGTCACCAGCTTACCCGCATCATCTTCGACATGCAGGAAAACCGTGTAATCGCGACTGATTTCAGTCAGGGCTTTCCAATACAGCCTAATGGAGATGCTTTCACCAGGCTGCGCTTTGTCCGGCATGGTAAAGCCCTTCAAAGCAATCTGATTGCCAAAAACGGCTTCTGACGCTGTGAAGTCCGGCAGTTCACTGCCGATATAACCCGTGTCGAATATGGCTAACCGCTGCAAAACAATCGAATCAGGCTGGTCAGGTAATGATGTAGCGGCGACAGACTTAATCACCCGATTGGGATCACCGACTTCACCCTGCGCCCGATAGATCCCTAAACGGATGTCGCCATCCAGTTCACGGGGTAAATCCTGCGGCAGATAAAAGCCAATAATCTCGCTGTAAATATCGCCAGCCTGCCATTGCGAGGTCGGTTTGGGTCGAAAGCTAACCGTGCCAATCGCGCGATCTACTCCGGCTAGACGTTCGCCATTTTGCACGTAAGCCAGATACAAATTGTAATCGTCTGGTACGGTCTCTAAAACCTGCCAGTAGAGTTGAATCACATACGAGCGCTGGAAATGACTCCAGCCGCGCTCTGCCGCAGGCCATTCGGGTAATGTCCGCCAGCCGACCAGCTTGAGGCGTGAATCAAAGGTCACGTCTAATGAGCGTAAGTCCGCTGGAAGCGACCCCACCGGATGCTGCTGCGGTAGGTTATCGGCTGACCAGCCTAATCCCCCGAAAATGAGCACGAGAGCGCCAGTCAAAAAAGCATAACGCCCGATATATTTCGGCCTCGTGAAGCGCTTCGCTGCCCATTCTCCCAGCCGCACCAGCACATAGGCCATCGTCACGGCGAGCAGCGGGGCGGAGGGTTGTTTCACCCGCCCTTCTGTCCAGATCAATACAGCGAAGCTGAAAATGCCCAAATGCGTGACCACCAAAAAGGCCGCTGCCCGTCGATCTTCCGTAAACAGGAACAGCAGCCCTAACCATCCCCCAAATCCGAGAATCAGAAAATCCAGTGGGATGATACGGAGCAGGGGCGAAACTGCCTCACCACTCGATACATAATCGACATTATTGCCCGGTTCAGCCGCGCTCCAATATAAACCCGCCTTACGCAGTTGCAGTTCAATAAAGTGCAGTGGATCGCGCCGAATATCGCTGATGAGTGCGTTGGTGTAGCCATCATCAGCCGTGACCATCGCCAGACTCGTACTGCGTTGACCAGTCGCATCCCGGTTATTGCCCCGGTACATTTCCTCGTTTCCGGTAGCTGTCACCAGCACAAATTCATGGTTTTTAGAGGAGTTGATATTCCACAGCGTCACGGGGGCAATCATCAACGTCATAAACAGCAGCGAAATCGCCATATGTATCAAAAACGGACGCGGCAGCCATGCTTTTAGACTTCGACCTGTTGTGCGGGTATCCAACCAGAGCAGCAGTATCCACGCCAGCAGCACCGCCGCTAAATTCGTCCGTGTAATGGTCAACAAGCCGAGGACAATGCCGATCAGCGCCGAGCGCCACCCGACGAGCTTTTCGCGCTGCCACAGCACGAGCAGCAGAAACAGGATGATATAGAATGTCCCCAGTGTTTCGCTCAGAAGGGTCGTGGAATAAAAAATCCCCGGCGGATAAATCGCCATCAGCAGTCCCGCCAGATAACCGCCCCAGCGTCTTCGCGTCACCAACCAGCCAATCGCGACCACTAATCCACAACCGAGAGCGCTTACTAGTGAGATGCCCAGAGTCATCTGCCCAATGCTGTGCCCGACCAGCGCGCGCATCCCGACCAGAAAATAGATCAGACCGGGCTGCCAGTAAAACGGCTCAGTAGGCCAATTTCCCGCCTCGTACAACTCAGCCTGACCGACATATGCCCGTTGATCAGTTCCGTCGGGCAGCGGCGCAAACGCAGCGTCATCAGCCGCACGCTCGAACGTGACCACCGCACGCAGCATAAAAGCCAGCAGCATCACCAGCACACCAGCGAATATGTCCCGGTAGGTCAGCGAAAATCGCGAGGAAAAAACCATGAAACGCACTACGCTCCAGCGAAAATATCAGGGCGCTAATGGTAGCAGATTTTGCGGCAGGTGTGGATAAGGCACTGAAGGACTGCGCGATTTTAGGATCGATATATACTTGCATCGTAACACACGAAATAAAAGGAAGCTGATTATGCCGATTATCGACGCAAACTTGCTGCGCAATATTCCCCTGTTTGAATTACTGGATGAAAACGAAATCGCTGTGCTGTGCCAGCAGCTTGACCAAAAACAGTTCTGGGCGGGACAGACGATTTTTAACGAGGGCGATCCCGGCGGCACGATGTTTATTGTCCAGTCCGGTAAGGTGGAATTATTCACTACCGATGAAAGTAAAGAACGGGTTCTGCTTAGTTATATTAAACCGGGTGAATTATTTGGCGAATTTTCGCTGCTGGATAACGAACCGCGTTCAGCCAGCGCCAAAGCCCTTGAAGACAGTCTGCTGTTTATAGTAGATCATCATGATCTGGAAATCCTGTTTCAGTCGCATCAGCACGCCGCTTTCGATCTGATGGCGATGCTCAGCCGCCGCATCCGTGAAGCCGACAAACTGGTACGTCAGCGGGTTGTCGCCCGTAATGTCAACGAAGAAGTCCCCAAAGCGTCCACTTTTGGAGAACGCTTATCGGATTTTCTGACGAGGGTAGCAGGCGATATTCGCTTCGTGTATTTCAGCGCCGCCTGGTTCTTCATCTGGATTGTGACCAATACCAATATCATTCCCGGCCTAAAACCGTTCGATCCTTTCCCATTCGGTCTGCTGACGATGGTGGTATCGCTGGAAGCCATCTTCCTGTCGTTGTTCGTCCTCATCAGCCAGAATCGCCAGAGCGAACGTGAAAAGGTGCGCAACGATATTGAATACGAGGTCAATATCAAGGCCGAAATCGAAATCCGCGATTTGCACGACAAGTTGAGTCAGTTGGAAGGATTACTGGTCGGGCATTTGCATAAAATGGACAGCCATATCGGCGAGATTAATACGCAGACTGGCGTGAACCAGGCCATCCGCAACAATAATGAAGAACAGCAGTAGGAAGCGTGTGGGAAAGAGGAGAGAGTGAATCTCTCCTCTGTCTGCATTCTCTAGCCGGATTTCGTCGGCAGCTTGGGAGACAACCAGCTAATAAAGCCGCTGTCCGAGCGAGTTTGCATCAGAACACGTCCCGGCCCGGTCAGTTCGCAAACCAGACCTTCGCCGCCCAGAATAGTCGATTTCCAACTGCCGGATTTCTTGACTGCGAACTGTACCGACGCACTAAAACCAACAATATGCCCGGTATCGACAATGTATTTCTGCCCTGCCGCCAGCGTTCGTTCTTCAATTGCACCAAAGCTGGACGCGATCACCTTACCGTTACCACTTACCTTGAGCAGAATCAGTCCGCCGCCGCCGAAGAAGCCTTTTGACCCGCCCCATGACGAGTCCATATTCACGCCCATTTCGCTGGCGACATAACCGCCGCTTGCCAACATAAACTCGCCTGTGCTGCCGATGTCGAGCGTAATCATGTCGCCCAATAGATTAGTCGTCAGGGTGATTTCGCCGCCCGCGCTCGGCGCTTTCCAGGTGTTCTGGAAGAAACTCTCGCCCGCAACCATACGCTTGAGGCCGCCGAACAGACCGCCTTCCGCTTTGGTTTCAGTGGTCATACCGTCGGTGTGGCTGACCATCGCCCCCGGCTCGACTTTAATCTGCTCATTGCCTGCCAGTTTGACCACCGCCAGTGTAAAAGCGGGCTGATGTTTCAAAGTAACGTCCATATTGTAATGCTCCATGCATAACTAATTTCCCTTATAAAAAGTATACAACGATAGAGTCTGAAAATGGTCGCAAAAAATCTTTTACAAACATTACAATTTGACGACTTTTTCTGCCGCCAGTTTTTCTATATCACTATCGCTATATCCTACTTCCAGTAAAACAGCGCGTGTATGTTCGCCGTAACCGGGAACGCTGCCCGGTTCATACGCATCGCCATCTAGCCGAATCGGGCTGCGCATCCAGGGCGCACCGTCTTTATCCATGCCGACTAACCCCCGCGCCTGAACATGGGGATCATCGCCTAATGCCGCCGGAGGTCGCACCACTGCGAAACAGCAGTCCACGTCATTTAACAGTATTTCCCATTCATCACCGGTTCGCAGGGCGAAAATCTCTTCCAGTTCGATGTGCAGATAAGATTGGCGTTCCGGCGCGAGGTAATCGGTCATCAAATCAGGCCGCTCGATTGCCGCGCAAAAATTGCCCCAGAATTTTGGCTCTAATGCTGCCAGTGAAACTGATTTTCCATCGCGCGTTTGATAAATTCGGTAGCAAGCCGCCCCGCCCGTCAGGCCGCCTTCACCGCCCTCACGTCTGGTCATGACGGCTTCGACCCAGGGATACATGCCAAACGGCAGCGTCGATTCAAACAACGAGGTATCAACAAATCCACCTGTTCCAGTGCGTTCACGCCGCAGCAGCGCCGCCAGAATCCCATTCACGGCGATATATGCGCCGCCAATATCGGCAACCTGTCCACCAAATACCGCTGGCTGTTTCATCGCCCCACTCAATCCAGCGATTGACACGTAATTCAAATCATGACCACTGCGTCCGGCGTAGGGGCCATCCGCGCCCCAACCGGAAATCGCACAGTACACCAGACGCGGATTCACTACTTTGAGTGCTTCATAATCACATCCCAGACGCTTCATGACATCCGGGCGGAAGCCTTCCACCAATATATCGACTTTCTCGACCAGTTTTTTCAGGACACTTTGCCCCTGTTCCTGTTTCAGATCGAGGATGATGCTGCGCTTGCCCCGGTTGTTCATGCGGAAGTAGACGCTCTGGTCGTTAATTAACGGCGGCATCCATCGCGCATAATCCCCGCCGTTGGGGTCTTCAATTTTCACGACATCCGCACCCATCTCCGCCAGCATCATGGTACAGACACCACCAGGTAGCAGCCGGGTCAAATCGAGGATGCGTACACCTTCAAGCGGTTGTGTCATAACGTCCTCCTAAAAATAAACAGAGGCGGATTGGTTCAATCAACGCCCCTGCATAAAATCAATTTTCAATCTCGTAGCATTACGGCAGGGTGAACGACTGCCCCGGATCAAGCACAATCGGCTGCGCATCCGTTTCATTGTTCACGCGATTGCCCCATTCACTGCCATCCTGATCGATCAGCGGCCATGTTTTGTAATGCATGGGGATGACATAACGAGGGCGCAGGAAACGAATAGCTTGCAGCGAATCATCTGGCCCCATAGTAAAATTGTCGCCAATCGGCAAAAAGGCTACATCCAAATTCATATCACCGATCAGTCGCATATCGCTGAACAATGCTGTATCTCCGGCAAAATAGAGGCGCTGTCCCTCATAGGTCAGCACAAAACCATTCGGCTGCCCACCATAACTGCCATCCGGCAGCGATGAACTGTGATGCGCTACTGTCCACTTGGCATGGACAAAATCGTGCATAAAGCCACCGCCGGGATTTTGACCATGTGTATTGGCAACCCCTTTGGCGCTCAACCAGTTGGCAATCTCAAAATTCGCAACCACTTTTGCGCCGGTACGCTGGGCAATGGCAATCGTGTCCCCCACATGATCGCCATGCCCGTGCGAGAGAAAAATAATCTCGGCATTCACGTCATTTGCAGAAACCGCCGCCAGTGGATTGCCCGTCAGAAACGGGTCGAGCAGCACGGGATGTTCATCCAAATCGAGCGCAAAGGCTGAGTGTCCCAGCCAGGTAATGGTAATGCTCATGATCGCCTCCCGAATAAATTGTCGTCCAACATAGTTATTGAAAGTGTAGTCGTGATGCGAAAATTGAGCAACAATTTGTATTAATACTGTGAGTGAAATCTTACCACTCTAAGGGGCCACACCGCCAATCGCGCCAGCAATCCAGCCGACACGATCAAATCCCCG
Organism: Aggregatilineales bacterium; assembly: GCA_044226645.1. GTDB lineage: Bacteria > Chloroflexota > Anaerolineae > Aggregatilineales > Phototrophicaceae > CFX2. The sequence goes on along the minus strand of JBGAGR010000123.1, from coordinate 15,066 downwards.
CCCATTTCCCGCCCATCAGGCGGAAGATAATCTTCTGGCCTGAGGTTATGCTGGAAGCATCATACGATGAATGAAGTTAAACGAGGACTCTCATGAACACGGAAACTCGAAAACTGCTGCGACGTGTGGTGCTGCTTCAGTTCAAAGATGAAGCGAGCCGAGAGCAAATCAGTGAAATTGGTCAAGCCTTCGGCGCGCTGCCCACTCAAATTGCTGCTATTGTCCGCCTGGAATGGAAAAACATTATCACTGAAGGAGCACCCTACAGCTCCTGTCTTATCGTGACCTGCCACAGCGAGGCCGATTTAAAAGCCTATGAGAATCATCCGGCGCACCAGGCTATTCCAGCGACTTTCGGCGCGGTAATGAGAACGCTGGCGGTCACGGACTACTGGGTCAATGCCTAGTGAGTCATTGGGTTATCCAATGGATTGCTCAGTAGGGCAAAGTCCGAAACTTCTGCCCTATATAGAATATTAGCTGGATGTGGGTATGTCTTTCTCGTATGCTGCAACCAGTTCCGCGACAGTCGCATCAAAATCCAGTGCTCTGCCGCGTTCCCATGTCGCAGCATAGGCTGCTTCGCCCAACTTGCTCTTGATCGACTCTAAGTGACGCGCCACTAATGGGCAGTTGGCGAAGGGTTTTGGCATGTGGAAGTCGTCGTTCAGTGCTAGAGATGCCACTTCGAGTCCATGTTCGATTTGTCCCTCCTCGGCGATCACCAATCCGATACCCAAAATACTGAACCACAGGAGGTCTGCCGCATTATTGCCAACAAGCGGTTTTGAAAATTGGATTAATGCGGTTCGAGCGCCAACCCAGTTGCGTCGTGCGAGCTGGACAAATCCTTTGGAAATGAGGTGTGGACTATGAACTTTAGAATCTGTCAGCCTCATGGCCTCTTTCTGTCTTTGCTCGGCTTCATCAAATTGATCGGACGCGATGTCAATGAATGACAGTATGATGAACGCTGAGGCCGAATAGCCAGAAAACTCATATTTTCGCCCAATCTGAAGCAGTTCTTCCGCGTACTGCCGAGCAGTTTCAATGCTGCCCTTGTGAAATTCCCATACCATTAACTGATTCACGGACAAGGCAATCCCTAACGGTTGATTCAGACGTTTTCTCAGCGCTAAAGCCTCGCGTATGAGCGCCTCAAGCTCCTTGTACCTGCCCATTTCAAACATCCCTGCCGCAATCGAGGTTAGTGCATTCGCCATCCAGATTTCGTCACCAAGCTCACGCTCGATGTCAAGTGCCTGACGGCACAGGTCGAGTCCCTCTTTGACTTTTCCGCTCACAAGCAGTTCGTATCCCTTGCTATTCAAAGCATGGGCGAGATTCCATTGATCTCCCGTCATTTCGCAAATGCGTATGCTTTCTTCGACAAGCTCCCAGGCCTCATCCAGCTTTCTCTGCGCAAAGAGCATCTTTGCCAGTTCCGCCGAACTGTAAGCCATACCTTTAGCGTCCTCATGTACCTGAGCAATCGTCCATGCTTCTCTCAGAAAGCGTTCGCCCTCCTGAAAACGTGCCAGTGAGCCTGTAATCCCGCCCAGATAAGCCAGAAGCCTGCCGTAGTTCTGATGGGTGGCAAAACCTGACCGCAGAGCAGCTTCAGCATCCGCAAAGAGCGGCATCAATTCGACCTGCCGACTGCGAGAATAGGCATAGCGCAGCAGAGAAAATGAGGCTTGCTCAATCCGGTCAATATCCTCGTCGTCCAGCGCCAGATACCATGCCTGACGGATGTTATCCAGTTCCGCCTCGATTTCGTTAAGGGCTGCAAGCTGCCGTCTGCCTTTCAAATCTTCTTCGCGCTCGTATAGAAATCGGGCATAGTAAAGGCTGTACTGGCGCATGGTCTCCGCAAACTGTCCACTGGCCTCCAACCGCGCATAGCCGTACTGTCGCAGCAGTTCATGAATGTCGTAGCGTCCTGCTTCCGTACACAGCACGAGCGCTTTATTGACCAGTGTTTGCAAGATGCGCGGCACTGCACCCGCCACTGTTTGAGCGGCTTCCGGCGTGCATCCCCCTCGAAAGACGGTCAGCTTCATGAAGACCTGCTGTGCGTCAGATGTCAACTGCTCCCAGGTCGACTCGAAAATCGCCCGGATGCTGCGCTGTCGCTCCGGTATATCGCGCATTTCCGTTTCCAGAAAATCGACATTCCTCTGGATTTCCTCGGCAATCCGTTCCAGTGAGAACACATCCAGCCAGCTTGTCGCCAGCAGAATGCCCATTGGCATCCCCTCAGTCAGGCGGCATACCCGCGTCACAGAGTCCAGATTATCCTGTGTGACGGCAAAATCAGGTCGCACCCTTTTCGCCGCCTGCACCAGTAACTTCACCGCGTCGTAACTCAGCGCATCTTCTGGCGTTTCCAATGTCGGGAAATGCATTCCCCGCAGCACATAGACCGTCTCGCCGCTCAGATTAAGCTTCTCGCGCGAGGTCGCCAGCACCTTTAGACCCGGTGAGGTATGCAAGATGTCGGAAATCAGCGGTGCGCCATCCAGCAGATGTTCCCAGTTGTCCACGACCAACAGCATTGTTTTGCCGCGCAGATAATCGAATAACTGCTGCTTGAGTGACCACTCATCCTGTGCGAATTGAAAGCCGATATACTGTGCCACCGCCGGAATAATCTGGTCAACCTCACCTAATGATTGCAGTGGGACAAAATAGACCCCATCAGGAAAGTTGTAAAGCTGCTGTTCAGCGGATTCCAATGCGAGGCGTGTTTTACCCATGCCGCCGGGAGCCAGTATCGTCACCATGCGCACAGCGGGAGACTTGAGTAGATGCGCCAGTTCTTCCAGTTCGGCATCGCGCCCGGTGAAAGGGGTTGTCTGATGGGGGAGATTATGTTTTATGGGGGCAAAACCATCTTCAGGTGTATCCAGCAGACCAGCCGCCCGCGCCCGCTCAATGATTTCATCGCGGTTGGTCGTATCCAGTTTGCTGTTCAACTGGCGCACATACCATTTCACAGTGCTTGGGGAGAGGAAAAGCCGTTCGGCGATTTCGCTGTTGGACAGCCCATCGGCGAGGCAGGCTAGCACATCAGCTTCACGTCCAGTCAGTGGTTCAACGCCAGAAACTACCTTAGCCATTGCGCTGCCTCAGTAAACAGCTTTAGGGGTTTATAGCAGTATAGCTTATTAAGCGCTTGAACTTTACTTAAGGCCCCAGCGTAGCGACACCGCCAATCGCGCCAGCAATCCAGCCAACGATGCCATCTGCCGTCTGTACCTGCCACCAGCGTGCGCCATCAGCATCCACCGGGCCAGCCAGAATCACCACATATTCCCCGGTGGCGAGAAAATTCCGCGCGAATCCGTAACCTACGCCGGGGCCAGTGCGGATATTCAATTCGATGGAATAGACTCTCAACTGCTGCCCGACCTGATATTCCGTTCCCGCGATAACACCCGATGGAATCGACGGCGGAGGAACGTCAGCCGCTGGCGGCAGCGCCCCGCTAACCCAGTTGACCGCGCGTGTGCCGGATACCTGTCCAGTGATCTCGCGAATGTTGCCATTCACATTAGCGATATACTGCCTGCCGCCGGTTTGGACGAATACCGCACTGCCGTCGGGACTCCACTCGACACGATCCGGGAAACCACCGCCAATCGGATCAGTGAGTGCCTGTCCCGCCATGTTGTAAATGCGCAGGGATTCGCGTGGGCCATTGCGATCACCGGGTGCGCCGAGCGCGAAAATCTGTCCATCGCGTGCCTGATGTGCAAAGCCCATCCACAGGCCGTTGGCTTCGGCATCATAAACCAGTTCGGAGAACGAGCCATCACGGTTAATCCAGCCGACGTACTCATGTCCATCAACGGAACGCCCGCTCACCAAAATGCGGCTGCCATCTGTCGCCCACGCACCATAATCGTAACGATAGACATTCGGACGGGTGTTATAACTCTGTCCCAGCCCCAGCACGATTAAGCCATCACGGCCTTCATCGTTTATGTGAACACTGACCAGCAACGCATCGCTTCCCGGCGACCAGGCCAGCGAGCGGCTTTCCCATAATCCGGGATCAAACGGATTGCTGACAATGCCGCATCCGGGGAATCCACCGGATGGACAATCCACGAGAAGCTGATTGGGTGGGAATTGTCCCGGCGCGAAATACCACACTCCATCATTGGCCAGTTTACGTCCCGCGATAATGAAGGCCGCGTACTGACCGTTGGGAGACCAGTGTACAGCGGAAACATAGGCATTATTCTCATCACGGCTCTGCGGAATAAATTGCGAGAATGGCGATTGGTCGATTCGATACGCGCCGCTGCCATTCACTCCCGTAATATACAGATTTCCACTCGAATCGGTTGTGACAAATTCATTCGGATCAACCGGATTCCGTTCGAAAAGTGTTGTGTCGTTCAGCAAACCGAAACTTGTCCCACTCACGCCGCCCGATGTGCTGATGGCGAAGGCCAGGGTTTGTGGATTCGTGGTGAACGGCTGTAAGGTCGGGGCTTCCGCCAATGTCGGTGCAAATGTCACGATCACGGCGACGGTTGGCTGTGGAATCGGAGTCGGTGGAGCGACCTGTGGCGTAGTATCGAACGGAAATGGTGTGAAGGTTAAAACGTCTACTGTCGGCAGCGCCGCTTCCGCCGTGATAAAAGTCGGCGTGATATCCAGCGTCGGCGCGGGTTCAGTGAACTGAGACGGCGGGGGCAGTGTCAAAATTGTCAGCGTGGGTACGGCAGGTGTATTGAAATTCGATATTTCATCCGGTGAGAGCGTTCGAGTGGGTGTCGGGCTGGGCGGCGGTGTATTACTCGGTGTGAAAGTGATCGTCGCCGTATTGGTAAACGTCGCCGTTGGTTGATTGGTATTGGTCGCCGTTGGAGTCGCTGTCTGGGTTGGTGTAGCGCTCGGCAGCAAGGGCAGCGGCGTTACGGTTGGGATCGTCGTCGCTGTCGGCGGGGTGGTGTTGGTCGCTGTCGGAGCAGGTGTGTTAGTATGCGTCGCGGTTGGAGCGTTGGTATTGGTGGCGCTGGGCGTTACGGTGAAGGTAGGCGTATTGGTAGGGGTAATGCTAGGCTGATTCGTATTCGTCGCGGTTGGGGTCGAAGTCGCGCTCGGAGTCTGGGTCAGTGTTGGGGTGTTGGTTGGAACGGGTGTATTCGTTTCGGTCGCTGTAGAGGTTGCTGTTACACTGGGTGTGATGGTTAATGTCGGCGTATCACTCGGCACAACCTGTGCAATCAGCGTGGGAATTGGCGTATCCGTCGCCAGCGGCGTTGGGCTGGGGGTACGAGATGGGGCAACGGTGGGCGTAGGCGCTGGAACCGAAAGATTGCAGGCTGCCAGAATAAAAATCAGGATGATGAAAACTGTTCGTCGGAACATATGCGCCCTTTTGTCCCTACTATGAATATCCCCTACGGACATTATAAACAGCCTGCGCTTTTCCTGCGACCAACGCGCACTGTCTGTTTCGCCTACGCTTGGGCAACGGCGGTATAATGAGGGTAAATATCCTGCGGAGGTTTTAGGCTATGAGAACCCGACGCGCTTTATTATTCATGCCGGGAGATGACCGGCGTAAAATCGAAAAAGGGGCTGGCCTCAACGTAGACTCCATCATCATGGATTTGGAAGATGGCGTAGCGCTCAACAACAAAATCGCCGCCCGCGCCAGCATCGCCGCTGCTCTGAGCGAAGTGAATTTCGGACGCACTGAACGGCTGGTGCGTATCAACCCGGTAGGCAGCGATTGGGAAGACGAGGACATCGCTACAACCGCTCCGGCACATCCGGATGGGTATGTACTGCCCAAAGTGCAGGCGGCATGGCAGGTCCAGGAAATTTCCGCCAAAATCGAAGCGGCGGAGAAAACGCATCACTGGCCTGCACTCTCCATCCGTCTGCTGGCAATCATCGAAACTGCGCGTGGCATCGTCAACCTGCGCGAAATTGCCGACAGCGACCCGCGCCTGGACGCACTCATTTTCGGCGCGGAAGATTTGGCGGGTGACATCGGTGCGACCCGCACGTTCGAGGGAAACGAGGTGCTTTACGCCCGCAGTAAAGTCGTCATCCACGCCAAAGCCTTTGGATTGCAAGCCGTTGACACCGTATTTACCGATCTGAATGATTTGCAAGGTCTGGAAGTACAAACCCGCGACGCACAAATTATGGGCTTTACGGGCAAATTGGCGATTCACCCGCGCCAGGTTGAACCCATCCAGCAGGTTTTTACGCCTAGCATGGCAGCAATCGAACGGGCACAGCGTCTGATTGATGCTCACGATTCGCAGCAGGCCGCTGGAAACGGAGTCTTTGAACTGGATGGCCGGATGGTCGATATGCCCATGGTTCGTGCCGCGCAGGCCGTACTGGAACGGGCGCGGGCAGCCGGGATACTGACCCAATAAGGGCAGCGCTGAATAGCCCCTGTATCCTCGATTTCTCCTCACCAATCCGTCATGTTACCGATTGGAAATAACCTCTATGCTTTTCTTAAGGAAAGTATTGCTATGAACCGGATATACTTTTTAAATCAGTATCCGATGAACTAGTCTTTAACAGGTTGGACTTATGCCTATCTACGACATGCGTTTTGAGGATGGTATCTTTTCGGCTCGTGAGGTTGGGAAGGTCGACAAGCCGGATGCAGAAGCCTGGGTGAAAGCACTGCGCGAACACGCCAGCACCAGCCCAACCCCGATTGTCGCCCTGATTGATGCCCGTGAAGTGGGTGATGTCTCCTCTTCCGCCAGCCTGGTCTTCCTGCATGGCTCATCAACCCCCAACGTCAAAGTCGCCGTAGTCGTCGCCAGCACCAAAGAGGTCGTAGTGAAGGCACAGTCCATCAGCCTGATGAGCGGGCACCACAAAAAGCACGACACGCGCGTGTTCTATTCGCTGGACGAAGCACAAACCTTCGCCCGACGTGCGTTGGAAAAAACAACATAAATATTTCGCAAGAAATTAGCAATCGCCTGTAGACAGTGCTAAAAATTGATGTATCATAAAGAGTGGTTCGCCATCACAAGCTGCTCTGTTTCTGTGTGTTGAGGTAAGAATTGATATGCCCGTATATACCTACCGTCGTGAAGACGGCACAACCTTTGATTATCGTCAAAAATTTCTGGATGATCCCTTGAAGGTTGATCCCGTAACGGGACAGCACGTTGTGCGTGTTGTGCAGGCTGCTGGTATTATCTTTAAAGGTTCCGGCTTTTATGTGAACGACAGCAAGAGCGCTTCACGGAACAGTGCCACCACCCCACCGAAACCGAAAGAAACTGATTCCGCGAAAAGCGAAACCGCTGCCAGTCCTGCTGCTGAGGCGAAAACAGAATCGGCTCCAGTGCCAAAAGCTGAAATCAAGAGCGAAACCAAAACCGCGGCAGCCGACTAAGCGGCACAAAACTGGATATAAAAACGCCCAATGATGGGCGTTTTGCATTAAAACTGGAAGTCGCCTCTGACCTGGACAACTTTGTGTTCGTAGTTGTTGACGTATTCCATCAACCGTTCATGAAGGTGTGCCCAGTCTTTGCTTTTGAGGATGTCGCGCATGGTGTCGATGTCATCCGCCAGCCCTTCCGCCAGAATTTGCGGAACTTTTTTGTGGCTGTAGGCGGTATACCACGCGCCGGAGGGTTCCAGCCCCAGCCGGGTGATGCCGGGAACCCATTCGCGGACGACGAACTCGAAGTAATCCTGCTCACGTTCCGGCTTGATGTCCCAACACATTAACAGTTTAACATTGTCTCTGCCAAATTCGGACATGGCTTCTTCTCCTACGCCTGTGCCGACGTTTGTGGTCTGAGAACAATCACCTGCGATTGTTCGGGCGCTTCGCCCGATGCGACTTTTAGCGAATCGGCTTCCTGAACACTGCTGATTCCCATCGCCTTGAGGAACTTATCGACGGGTTCCAGTTCCAAACCGACACCCTCCATGCCGTAATGCATAGGCACAACATAATACGGCTCGATGAGGGCAACGACTTCCGCCGCCTGACTGGGGCGCAGTCCATTACCACCGCCCACCGGGAGCAGCAGCACATTGACCTCGCCAAAGCTTTCCACCGTTGCGTGATCGGGGATTTGCGCCAGATCACCGAGGTGCAGCACCGTCAAGCCATTGTCATAGGTAAAACGGAAGCCGACGTTGTAACGCACTTCATTTTCCATGACAAAGTGCATGGGGATGCCATTTATGAAAACTCCGCCGATTTCATACTCACCCGCGCCGGTTAAGACCTGCGGCGTTGATTTGATAGCGTCCAAATTATTGTGTCCGGGTTCGTCGTGGCTGATGGTCACAACATCGGCTTTAAGGCGTGGAACCGGGAGACCAATATTCTCTGAAAAGGGGTCAGTAACCACGGTAATTCGATTGCGTTCCGTGATGCGGAAGCAGCTATGTCCATACCAGGTAATATCCAAGGGTGATTTTCCTCACATTCACTACACAATCAAATGTTATGATAACTGAAGCGCAGCTAATTCTCAAGACAGGTGGCTATGCATCATCTCCAAACTCGCTTCGATGAACCGCTTACTGTTCCCTGGATAATTACCGAAATCGGACAGGGGAAAGTTACGGGTTCGCCGGGGATGCTGCGTTTAGCGCTGCCGGGTGCTGCGCGCGATGCCTATCACGATGCCCAGATCAGCGATTATGACCGGAAGCGCCGCTTTCACTGGAAGCCGCCCCTGCGCATGATAGTTGAGGCGCGGGGCGAAAATTTATGCGCTGGAACGGCTGGATTCGGCTTCTGGAACCATCCCTTCGCGCCGGGGGAAAGTGGTTTTCATCTACCCCGTGCGGCATGGTTTTTCTTCTCCGCGCCGCCTAACAACATGCAGCTTGCCAAAGGTGTTCCGGGAACGGGTTGGAAAGCCGCTACGATTGATGCCCAGCGCTGGCAGTTCCTTACGTTAGCACCAACCACGCCAATTGCCGTTTTGCTGATGCGGATTCCGGCACTTTACGAACGCCTGTGGCCTATCGGTCAGCGGGCGATTGGCGTGAGCGAAAAACTGCTCGACCCGACCCTGTTGAATGAAAGCCATGTGTATACGCTGGAATGGCTTGCCGACAGCGTGATTTTCAAGATAGACGATTCCATTATTCATACCACTCCAACCGCTCCACGCGGGGCGATGGGATTCGTCGCGTGGGTGGATAATCAATACGCGATTGTCACAGCGCAGGGCAGATTCGGCTTCGGGCTGGCGGCGCTGGAGCATGAACAGGCTTTGGTGCTGAACAGCATTACTATCGAATCCCTTGTGTGATCTTCGACAACCATATAAACCACCAATCGCTCCCTGCATATGGTGGAAGTGACGCTCGATTAGTGAGGGAGAAGTTTCCCTCAAAAATCAATGGCGGTGGTGGCGCTCATTTAGAGCTACCAGTTATCCGATCCCAATTCCCGCTTTCGCCACCGCCACCGCCACCGCCAAAACCCTGTGGCGGAAGCGGGAAAGTCGTTTGTCTTCCAAAACGACAAAATGCAGAAACAGTGGATGGCGATAGTTGGCGAAAATGTTGGCGTTCAGTCATCCGAATTCCTCCCTCGCACAAATATCATCATGGGAAAAAGATTGGCGATTGGCGACGACGACGGCGTTGGCGAATCCTATTTCATATCTTCTGTAGGCTTCAAAAACCCAATCGACATCTCTACCCACCACCTAATGTGATGCTACCCTAGATTACGATAGGACAACAATAAATTGTAGATTGCCTAAAAGCTCTCACCCCGACCCCTCTCCCAACCGGCGAGTACGACTAGGCGAGGGGCGAAAATACAAATTCAGGGTGAGAAATTCGCGATCAAAACAACGTCCACCGTTTAATGTGGTGCTGCCTAGATTACCACCACCTTTCATTCTAGAACAATAGTGCTAAATTGTCAAGTCAGAAATGCGAACCATCAGGAACGAGGAGATCACGCAAAGAGGCGGAGAAAACAAGAGGGTAAGAAGGAACCGACACGATGTATAGTGTCTCTACAAATGCAAAATGAACCATTGAGAACTTATAACGACTTTTAAAATCCGCTGTGGCCGATTATAATCGGTTCAAAAAGAATAGGATTTATCATGATTGATTTTTCTGCGCTGGATGGACATGAGGATATGCTCTCGCCGGGAACGCCGGACATCGCGCGACTGCGGACGGATGCGATTCCCCTGCTGACACAATTGGATGAGCGTGAGAATCTGCACACGCAAAAAGTTATACCTTTACCCGCCGGGATGTGGAATGCGCTCTATCGTCTTGAGCCTGCCGGAGTGGTGGCGAAATTATCAGCGGGGGATAATGACTTTGAGGTCAACTTTTTACGTCAGGCAGGGGCGTTGAAAATCGCTGTGCCGCAGGTGTTCGGCAATGGCAGATTGGAACACCCGACGCTTTCGAACGTGACTTATTTTCTGATGAGTTATATTCCGAACAGCGTTCACGCCTGGTATTTAGCCCACGCGGAAAATGGGATGAGACTAGAGAGTCTTGAACAGTTGGGGCACGATCTCGGTCATGCGCTGGCAACATTACATGATGTGAATCTGGGATATATCACCCGTTTGGGGACGAGAATTGATCGCTGGCAGCAAGCCCTGACCGATGGATTTAGCCCAAACTGGGATACTATCGCGCCGAATGCCCTGTTTGATGACAAACTGCTGCCAATTTTAAGGCGAATCCTCGACAAAACGAAGTATTTTGACTTTAAGGATGGGGCGCTCGCGCACTGTGATCTGGTTTTGACTAATGTTATGGTGGACTTAGATAGTCATCGGCTGCGAGCGATTATTGACCCGGCGGGATATGCCGGAATGCCGATGTTTGATCTGGGGTATGCGGCGATGCCCTGGGATCATGGTTTTGAATTTTATGAAGCGATGGTAGAGAGCTACCGCCAACACTCTAATAAATTCGATGCCGCGCTATTTTATACGTCAATTCTGGTGGTGGCGTATCGGCACAACCGCTTTCACACGGCGGAGGTACGGGAGTCGCTGTTTAAGGATATTCTGCCGCATCTGGATGGGTAGTTTTTAGGGTCATCAAAGACGAAAAGGAACCGCAGAGCCGCAAAGTTCACGCAAAGTCGCAGAGTGATTTGAGGTGAAAAGTGGCTCAAGACATTATCCAACTTTGTTAGTCTTTCCTGACCCACTGACAACTAACAACCAAGTCGATTGTCGAAAAGATTTAGCGTAGATTGATGCATTTTTCCCCTACAAAGCCAATTCTTTTCGATAGCCTATTTAGAAACCTGATTTGAGGAAAATAAAAACGACACAAAGAGATAGTCTGCTCTGTGTCGTCAGTGATGCAAAAAAGATCAGGCCGCGCCGATTGACCAGAGACGGACGGTGCCATCATCGCTGCCGGATGCCAATACGCTTCCGTCCGGGCTAAAGACGACGCTACGGACGGCGGAATGATGATCGGTCAGAACCGCGATCTGCTTACCTGTCACCACATCCCACAGGCGGATGGTGTTATCGAAACCGCCGGAAGCCAGCAGTTTACCGTCCGGGCTGAAGGCCACGCTGTAAACACGGTGAGAATGTCCCACCAGCATATTTTCAATTTCACCCGTTGCCACGTTCATGATGTTGATGGCTGCATCATAGCCACCATAAGCCGCGATGGTGCCATCCGGGCTGAAGGCCATGCTGGTCAATTCGCCGCTGTGTCCACAGGTCATGCTGAGTCCAGCGCTAACGGCTGCCTGCGAAAAGCTGGCTTCTTCGGTATGCAGGCTGCTGGATTCAACCAGTGTGGCATCACTACCGAAGGAAATGCTGCGCACCGGGCCTTCACGCGGGATGGTTTCTTCAAATGTCCCGGCGGCGACATCCCACAGGCGCACCGTTGAATCATCACCACCGGATGCAAGCGTGTGACCATCCGGGCTGAAGACCATACTCAACACCGCAGCGGTATGTCCATCCAATTCGGCGCGGGGTGTGGCGCTGGCGGTATCCCACAAAATCACCGTCCCGGCATCATCACCGGATGCTAAGGTCTGACCATCCGGGCTGAAGGCGACGGTATTTACCCATCCGTCGTGATCCTGCATAACTGCTGTTTCGCGCCCGGCGTTGACATCCCACAGGCGCACGGCATGATCTTCGCTCAAAAAGTCGCCACTGCCGGATGCAATCTGCTTGCCATCCGGGCTGAAGGCGACGGTATTCACGCCGCCGCTGAAATCACCCACCATCACGGTTTGTGTCCCGTTGGCGACATCCCACAGGCGGAAACTGCCATCGGCGCTGGCAGAAACCAGACGGGAACCATCGGCGCTAAAAGTCAGCCCGCGTACTGCTCCGGTATGGCCTGCTAAGGTCGTGAGCGCCGCGCCTGTCCGGGCGTTCCATAAGCGAATGCTGTGATCTGCGCTGCCCGATGCCAATTGGGTACTGTCAGGGCTAAAAACGAGACTTAACACGCTGTCGGTATGACCATTCAATTCGATTAAGGCTGTGCCATAAGCAGGATTCCACAGACGCACGCTGTCATCCCGTCCGGCGGAAGCCAGTAATTTTCCATCCGGGCTGAAGGCGATGGCATTCACCCAATCGGTATGTCCCTGTAAAGTGTGCAGCAGACTGTGATCGGCTACGTCCCACAGACTGATGGTTTTGTCGCGGCTGGCGGAGGCCAACCACTTGCCATCCGGGCTGAAAGCGACACTTTCTACCGCGTCCTGATGCGCTTCGAGGACGGCGATTTGCGCCCCGGTGCTGACATCCCACAGACGCACACTGTTATCCACGCTGCCCGACGCGAGGAGTTTGCCATCCGGGCTGAAGGCTATCGTGTTTACATCGCTGTTATGACCTGTGAGGGTGCGCAGCGGTTCGCGTGTGGCGGCATCCCAGATAATGATGGTGGTATCCCAACTGGCGGAAGCCATGAGCGTACCATCCGGGCTGAAAACCGCGCTGCTGACCGGCTGCTCCTGTCCCTGAAGCAAGTGCGGCGCTGTCGTGAGCGCGTTCGCATCATAAAGCCACACGCCGACGGAACTGGATACCGCGATGGTTTTTTCGTCCGGCGACCAGGCGATATTGTTGATCCAGCCGCGTCCTAGCATCCCCATCGCGCTGATCGTGACCGAGCCAGCCGATTCGGGCTGCCCTGCGCGGACGATTAATGTCAGAAAGATGGGCAGTATGGCGAGAAACAGGACAGGCGATTTTTTGAACATGAGCTTTTCTCGTCGGACATTTACATTTTTCACATCTATGAGAAAAGATTTCCGGCTTTGGAACAATGGGAGTTTAATACTGGCTGAAAGGTACTGCACGAAAGTACAGGGTAGAGACTACCTTTCGGACGACGCGCGAGCGGGACTATTTCGCTATCCTGAAAATAGATTGTTGATGACCCCTCCGCTGACGGTGTTACACCTCCCCCGGCGGCGGAGGCTCGGTCAAAATTCAATAAGAAATTTGAACCGCCGAGACGCAGAGAGAAAACAGAGAGGCGGAAATGAGAGGAAAGGAATGGGCAGGATGACGACAGCATTGATTACCGGGGCATCACGCGGATTGGGATTGGCATTAGCACGGCAGTTGGCGCGGGATGGGTGGACGCTGATTCTGGATGCGCGTGGAGCAGATGCATTGGAAGCCGCCAGCGTAGAACTGGCACAGCAGACTCGTGTTATCGCGCTTTCCGGCGATGTCACCGACGCGGCACACCGTCAACAAATTGCTGAAGCGGCACAGTCCGCAGGTGGATTGGATGCGGTGGTCAACAATGCCAGCATTCTGGGGCCTAGTCCGCAGCCGAATTTACTGGATTATCCGCTGGATGTGCTGGAAGCGGTTTATCGGGCGAATGTGATCGCGCCGCTCGGCATTTTGCAGGCGGTACGGGCACATCTGAAGCCGAACGCGCGCATCATCAACATCACCAGCGATGCGGGTATCGAACCCTACACCGGCTGGGGTGGATATGGGTCGAGCAAGGCGGCTTTCGAACATCTCTCCGCAATCCTCGCGGCGGAAAATCCATCATGGAGAGTGTATTGGGTCGATCCGGGCGATATGCGGACGCAGATGCATCAGGAAGCGTTCCCGAACGAGGACATCAGTGATCGTCCGCTGCCAGACGTGAGCGTACCCCGATTGGTGGCGCTGCTGACAGGCGATTATCCGAATGGGCGTTACAAGGCACAGAAGATGCTGAATCAGCCAGCAGGCGTACAGGAAGTCCGTATCGCGCTGACGGTTGAAAATCTCGATCAGGCGGTGACGTTGTATCGCGATGGTTTAAAGCTGCCTGTGGTGCTGGAATGGAATAATCCCGATGGACGCGGCGTGATTCTGGGCGCTCCACGCGGGACACTGGAACTGATTGATAAGCAGCAGGCAGAAACGATTGATCGCATCGAAGCGGGAAAACGAGTATCCGGCCCAGCGCGGTTGGCGTTCGAAGTGGGCGACGTGGGCAGCGTTGGAGATGGATTGATCGAGCAAGGCGCGAAGCAAGTACATGAGGCGGTGGATACCCCCTGGGGCGATCATAACCGCCGGCTGCAAGCGCCGGATGGAATGCAGATCACGCTGTTTCAGGTGATGGATAAATAAAACCGAATTGAAGCGTAGGGGAAAAAGTAGGGGCGCAGCAATGCTGCGCCCCTACACGAACGATTGTAGAAACGTAGTATGAAGAAGGAAGCGCACAGACCATGAACAACGCGTTGAGAACGACAACGACTTTACCGCGTCCGGCAGCATTGAAGCCGACGCTGTTGGATACGCTGAATTTTGAACTGCCGCCCGAATTGGAAGCGAGTGAACCGCCGGAAGCACGCGGATTGCGACGGGATGAAGTACGGCTGATGGTCTCGTACAGAGCAGATAACCGGGTGATTCACGGTCAGTTTTATGATCTGCCGGATTTCCTCAAGGCGGGGGATGTGCTGGTCATCAACACCAGCGGGACGCTGAACGCGGCGCTGAACGTGACGCGCGAAGCGGATGGTCAGCCGTTCGAACTGCATCTTTCGACGCATCTGCCAGCCGATTTGTG
>JBGAGR010000122.1:0-21448 GCA_044226645.1 Aggregatilineales bacterium | reverse complement strand
AATTTTGATTTGCTGTGTTTGGGGAGGGCGCATCGCGATGCGCCCCTACAACCCCTCCCCACCGGAGTACCGCTGTAGAGGGGAGCAACCAGCATC
Organism: Aggregatilineales bacterium; assembly: GCA_044226645.1. Lineage (GTDB taxonomy): Bacteria > Chloroflexota > Anaerolineae > Aggregatilineales > Phototrophicaceae > CFX2. The sequence goes on along the minus strand of JBGAGR010000122.1, from coordinate 21,352 downwards.
CAATAATGGCTATCTGATGCGAAATGCCGTTAGGTTGAAATGGCTATGGTGAAGATTGCCTATGATTGATGGAAAGCGATTGCGAGAACTGCGCGAGGAACACGGGTACAGTCGGCGGGAACTCGCTGAAAAAATTGACGTGGCGGAACGGCAGCTTGTGCGCTACGAACAGGGTGACAATGATGCAACGGCGGATGTGTTGGCGCGGATAGCGAAAGCGTTAGGTGTGAGTTCGGATTATCTGATTGGGTTGAGCGATCAGGCTGCGCCGCAGTTGAATCATGATCTCACGCCGGATGAGGTGGCGATCATTGCGGCGCGTCGGCGTGGGGATTATAAGGCGGCGATGAAAACGCTCTTGGGGGATGAATGAGATGGAAGGTAATCGATGCAGTAAAAAAGACTTACATGATCTCTCAAAAAGCCAGTGCAACTTAATTGTTACATTCTCCATAAGCACAAGTGAGGTGAATCATCATAGATATGCGGCTAGCGTAATAGCTTGAAATTGCTATTCGGGACAGGATTTAGATGGCGCAACATATTTCGTGAGCACCCATCCCTGACGTTGATTAGCACCGTAAGAAATCTGGTACCAAGTACTTGTCCCTGTGACTAATTTAGCAAAGATCGTGATTTGTTGACCAACTTGTACTGGTTCTAGTAAAGAAGCGGTTATATCGGGAAGTGAATATACAACGTTCAGTAATGAACCTGTCGATGTAGTAGAGATTATACCAAGGCAAGGATATGATATTGTATCTATACTCGTGGGTGATGGCACGGAAGTTACTGTTGGTGTTGCTTGCTCACTAAAGTTTCCATAACTGACTGTACATTGAGCTACAGTTGCGGAACATATGGCTATGTATTGGTTATCGTTATATATCGCAATATCTTTCGGCTGATTGAGTAAGGTATCATACCAAAAAATGTCACTTCGGGGAAATTCCTGTAAGAATACCCTATCTGATTGGCAGACATTAGGCAATGGAGAAGCGGTTGATGCTAGGCGATATATAAAGCAACTTCCCGGTTCGGCTAAACCATTTGTGAAATTAAGTATCGGGAATGCTTTTGCTAGAGAATATGAGCTTAAACCACCGTTAGAATCGATTGTAGCGAATTTCAAGCCTGTCAAGGACATTTTTGAAGGTATATAAAGTACAAGTGTACGCGAGTCAGAGAATAGTTCTATTTGGACTGTTGAATCGAGTGAAGGCGTAATAATATCTTCTGTTTCCAAGACTGAAATAGTAACTGTTATTTCGAGAGTTGGATACAGAGAATTAGTAGGTATTGAAGTGACATCAGGTGTATATGTTGCCGTTTCGAAAGTTGGAGGTGGTGTTGAAGCTACGGGAGGAATGTATGTTGGCGTTAATGTAGATGTGCTGCCCTGATCATATAGACGTGTATTAGATAGCAAAGCCAAAAGTGTGGAGGCAATTGTAATAACTACAGCAATTACATTTAGTTTGCTATCCAGATTTTTTACCAGCCTTGGCGGACTAAGTTTAGAAGCTAAAACCAATAACCCAAGAGAGCCGATGGCAATTATCAGAGCTAAAATTCCAAAATCGGGTGTATTCATGATCTACAACATACTTACTATTCTAGCGCCAATGTTAAATGGCAGTGCGAAAAGTAAAATAACTATCAATGTCGATACGCGGCGCTGGGTGATTAATTGGTCGCTAGTTGGGCCTTCCGAAATCAGTGTAGCTGTTTGCCAAACAGATACAAGTGTTAGTAAAATTACAAACAATATAAATAAACCATTATCTTGGTTCTTATTGTACTCTTCTAATAAGATGCCTAATGCCGCAATACCGAGATAGGTTGCATATATATAGCCATCTGCACTGGCTAAGACTAGACTCCAATTAGGTATTTTGCCATTCTGCCAACTTATCCAAGCTGCGATCCCCATTGGTAAAAGGAATGGTAGAACTATCTGTAATAAAATCCAAAATGAAAGCTTTTTAATTTTATCGCCTTGGCTCATTCTACTTATCAACACTATCCAAATAGTTATGACAACAGCACCAACGGCAATAGAGATGGGACCATCAAGAATATTATCAGGGGTAGTAATAGATATAAATAATCCGTGACCACATAAAATCAGAGCAATAATTAGCAAAACAATAGATGCAATGCTTCCAATGTATTTTCTGAAACTTGATGTAATAAGTGTCACAAGTGTAGACAGCATAATGCGAATTCAATTTGATATGAGGGTACAGTATAGCAAAAATCGGGTACAGGAGCAATTTGGCTAAATGAATCTTACCGGGGAAGGTTTTTGTAATTACCTTCCCCTAAAATTTTTATGAATAATCAGGATTGGAATTGGGGCATGATGTCGGCGGCGAAGCGTTCCATCATGCTGTGGTCGTAGGCGATGCGGGGAAAGGTGCAGATGAAGTAATCCGCGCCTGCCTCTAAAAGCTGGTTGATGCGATCTTTGATCTGGGCGACAGTGCCGACGGCTGCGCTTTTTGCATATTCCTCGAAGCTTTGCTTGCCCCGCACAGTGGCAGTCGCTTTTTCGGGGTCGTTCGCCTTCGTCAACGATGAATACCGAGAGGCCAGTGCTGCGGACGATGGAGTTATAGTCGCGTCCGAGGGCATCGCAGTGACCCTTGAGGACGGCGAGTTTCTGACGCACGACTTCAGGATTGCCGCCGCCGACATTGCAGCCCTGTGCCCATTGAGCGACGAGTTTGAGGGTAACTTTTTCGCCACCGCCGCCGAGCCAGAGGGGGATATGGGGTGTCTGGACACCTTTCGGCTCGTTGATCGCGCCGTCGATGGTGTAGTAGTTACCGTGAAAAGTGGCTTTTTCCTCTGTCCACATTTTGACGATGATTTCACAGGCTTCGCGGAAGGCTTTCATGCGGTTGGGAATGTCCGGGTAGCCGTAGCCGTAGGCACGCCATTCGTGTTCATACCAGCCTGCGCCGAGACCGCAAATCAAGCGTCCGTGACTCATGACATCGACGGTGGAGGCCAGTTTCGCCAGCAGCGCGGGATTACGATAACCGTTGCAAGTGACCATCTGACCGATTTTGACGCGGTTGGTATCGCGTGCCAGCCCTGCCATGATCGTCCATGCCTCGAAGCAGGTTTCGATTTCCGGCGTGGGGACGGTGTGGAAGTGATCGAATACCCAGATCGAGTCGAATCCAATGGCTTCCGCTTTCTTGCCGACACTGGTCATGGCCTCATACTGCTGGATGGGGTCATCGATTTCGACCAAATCCATGCGCCAACCCTGCGGGACGAATACTCCAAATTTCGCGCTCATCATAAGGCTCCTATTCAATTATTTGAGAGATGATTTTGTGTGAGTATAACGCGGCAGAAAGTCCGCATGAATCCAATGTAGTCCGTCAAAAAGTGCAAAGTATGTCGCTTCTTTGGGAAGGTGAGCGAAAGTGCGCCTACAATTTTCCTAGCAAGAACACGGTGACGAAATGAACCCCTATCCCCAGCCCTTCCCTCGTTTACGGGGGAAGGGGGCAAGATATAGTCACGGGTGGGGTTTATCAAGTAATCGCCATCCACAAGAATTGGGAGGAATAGAATGCCTGTAGTGAGCAATTATCAGCAGTTTGATGGACTGCATCGGGAGACGGGAGCGGTTCGGAATATCCTGGCGCATCAGGGACGGCCTGCGCCGCATACTGGGAAGCCGTTGAGTGAAGCGCTGTTGATGGGTATCAACGGCGGAATAGCAGTAGGCTATTTTTTGTTCGAGTACAAGGGGTATCTGCCGCATATCGCGCTGCTGACACGCAATACATTTGATCCGCTGGATACGCTGTTCGAACGGCTGGCGCTCCCGCGCGAGGTGTTGCAAACCTCAAAGCCGGATGTAGCGATGGAAAATTTACTGGATGTGCTGGAGAGTGGGCATCCGGCGCTGGTGTGGATGGATTTGTTCAGCCTGCCCTACAATCTGCTGCACCGTGAGGAGATGTGGGCGATGGTTCCGATCGTGGTGTATGGCATAGAGGGCGATAAGGTTTGTATGGCGGATCGGTCACAGCAACCGATGACCATTAGTGTCGATGAATTGATGCAGGCGCGGGGGCGGGTCAAACAGGATAAATATCGCGTGATGGATTTGGATGTGCCGGATATGGATAAGCTGCCGGGGGCGGTGCAGAAAGGCATCTGGCAGTGCATCAGTCTGTTCACGGATGCGCCGCCCAAAGGAACGCGCGAGAATTTCGGGCTGGCGGCATTGGAGCGTTGGGCGGAGATGCTGGTCAATACGCGGAATAAGCATAGCTGGGAACGGTATTTTCCACCGGGGGCGCGTTTATACAATGCATTGGCGGGAGACATCGGACAGCCGGGGTTGTTCGACTGGATTATGATCTGGAGCGGGAGTGATGGAGCGGAACGGAGCCTATATGCTGATTTTCTGGATGAAGCGGCGGTGATTCTGAATAAGCCTGTGTTGAAATCAGCAGCGGAGCAGTTTCGCGACTCGGCTACGGTGTGGAATGCACTGGCACAGGCAATTTTGCCGGATGATGTGCCGCTGTTGAAAGAGTCGCGGGAATTGAAGCTGCGGAAACAGGCGTTATTCCGTGAGGATGCGATGGGGTCGATGGAGGAGCGGAAGGCGATCAATGTTCGGCTGAGGTCGTTGAAAGAAAGCGCGGCGACGGATTTTCCGATGACGGCGGGGGAATATGTCGATTTCCGAGAGCGGCTGCGCGAGTATGTGCTGAAGATTCATGCGATAGAAAAAGCGGCGATTCTGGCAGTCCAATCCGCGATGGTGTGATGGAATGGTTCGGGGCAAAGTGGGCAAAAACAGGGTATACTTTGCGGGAAATGGCTCACCCAGTGGTAAGCCTTCCAATCCAATACAAACAACGGAATTTTATTATGAAGATAACAGATGTGCAGGCTTGTGTAATCGGGCGGCAGGAAGAACACAGCGGCGGGAGCGTGTGGACTTTCGTGCGGATTTATACGGACGAGGGGATCGTTGGAACCGGGGAATGCAACTCCGGCGGCCCCGGTTTTTCTGGATTTGCCACGAAAGAAGCGATTTTGGCGATGAAGCCGCGCCTGATCGGTCAAGACCCGTTCAACATCAACATGATTTACGAGAGTCTGCGGCGGGGTGGTCGCTATGGTGGTTCGAGCCATGCACCGATCATCTTTGCGCTGACGGGCATCGATAACGCGCTGTATGACATTGTAGGCAAGGCGCTGGGCGTGCCGGTTTATCAACTGCTGGGTGGAAAATTCCGCAGCGATATTCGTTTGTACGCGGACTGCCACGCCGGGGAAAGCAATGATCCGAAAGCGTATGGGGATAAGGCGCGGGAAGTCACTGAAGAGGGATTCGGCGCGGTCAAGTTCGATGTAGACAGCACCGGAACCGGGAAACTTGACCGATTTAACTGGACGGTGGGCGCGAAAGAGATGACGCACATCATCCAGTTGATTGAAGGCATCCGCGACGCGATTGGCTACGAGCTTGATCTGGCGATTGATTGTCATGGACAGTTCGATCTGCCATCGGCAATTACGCTGGCGAAGGCTGTCGAACCGCTGCGACTACTCTGGCTGGAAGAACCTGTCCCGGCGGAAAATCTGGATGCACTGGCACAGGTACGGGCATCGAGCAGCACGGTGATCTGCACAGGTGAAAATCAATATACCAAATTTGAATTTGTGCAGATGTTCGCCAAGAAAGCGGTTGATGTGATTATGCCGGATATGGCAAAAGCAGGTGGTATCGCGGAAGGGAAGCGCATTGCGGACATTGCTGACGCGCATTATATTCCAATTGCGCCGCACAATGTGTCCTCGCCGCATGGGATGATGGCAGCCTGCCATATCATGGCCTCGGTGCCGAATTTCCTGTTCCTGGAGTTCCACGCGCGGGACATTCCCTGGTGGAATGATCTGTGCGATGGGGATAAGCCGTTCGTTCACAATGGGATCATGACCGTTTCGGATCGTCCGGGGATTGGTGTGGAGTTGAATGATAAGGCGGCAAAAGCGCTGCTGTGGAACGGCGATACGTATTTTGATTAGGATGTGATTTGAGGGAAAGAGGGCGCAGCACTGCTGCGCCCCTACAATGAAACAACTATCCGAGATGAATTGACAATCTTTGGGAAGAAATTTAAAGAGGAATAACCATAATGCCTGAACCTTCTGTGGTGGAATTACAAGCGCGGTGGGACAAAATCCGCGTGGCGAATCTATATGATACGCTGGACAGCATGGGATACGGGAATCAATGCCTCGATTTGGGCATCAGGCCGCTGTTTATGAACCGGCATATGGCGGGACAGGTGATTACGGTGCGGGGGAGCGCGTATCCCGTTCCGAAGGGTGATGCTGCGGGAGAAGGCTGGGCTGAGAATTTCTTCGAAAAACTGCGCTCGATGCTGTATCCGGGCTGTGTGGTGGTCATCGATTCAGGTGGAGAGCAGCACGCGGGTAAATTCGGTGAGATGACGAGTTGGGCGCTGCGGGAAGGCGGGGCGCGTGGAATCGTCATCGATTCGTTTATTCGCGATTATCTGGGACTGGAAGTGATCCCCGATTTTACGCCGTGTGTGCGGGGGACATCCCCGATTGAGTCTTCGCAGCGCTGGAAGATTGATGCGCTGAACGTGACGATTGGGATGCCGGGGACGCTGACCAGCCGAGTCAAAGTCAGCCCCGGTGACTGGATTGTCGGCGAGGCGGATGGCGTGGTGGTGGTGCCACAGGCCATTGCGATGGAAACGCTGGTGAAAGTGGAAGAGATGGAAGCGCGTGAACAGGGAATGCGTGAGGATTTCGCGCGCGGCGTGCCATTCGATGAGGCGTATAAGAAGTGGGGACGGGCGTGAAGGCAGGTTGTTAGTGGTTAGTTGTTAGTAAAGACGGGAAGTATGTGTTTGAGGGGATGGATTTTAGGCCATCCCCTGTAAAGAGAGGTGAAAGAGAAGATTATCAGCCTTTGATGCTGCCTGCGGTGAGGCCACCGACCAGATAGCGCTGGGCGACGGTATAGACGATCACCACCGGAATCGCCATGAGGAGCGAGGCCGCCATTAATTTGCCCCAAGGATAAATATCCCCGAAGACCAGTAATTGCAAGCCCACCGGAAGTGTTTTCAGATTATCGCTGGTGATGAACACGAAAGCGAAGAGAAATTCATTCCAGGCATTGGTGAAGGCGAAGAGTGTAACCGAGAGCAGCGCCGGAGCAGCCAGCGGGAGCGTGATGCGCCAGAAGGCTACGAACCGATTCGCGCCGTCGATCATGGCGGCTTCTTCCAACTCCGCTGGAATTGAGCGGAAATATCCCAACAGAACCCAGGTCGCAAAGGGCATGAGGAAGGTGGGATACGTTAGTATCAAGGCTGCATAGGTGTTGATGATGCCCAAATCCGTCAGAATACGGTAAAGGGGGATAAACAACAGCGAACCGGGCAGCAGATAGGTGATGAGCAGGAGTGTTGTCAGCAGACCCGCGCCGAGAAACTTGAGACGGGCGAGGGCATAGGCCGCCAGTGCCGCGACGATGACTGATATGGCTGTGCTGGTGGTTGCCACGAGGATGGTGTTACGGAACCAAAGGGTAAACGAGGTATCCGATATTAAAGAGCGATACTGCTCCATTGTCCAGGGGACAGGCCAATAGATTGAACTGAACTGCTGTATCTGGAGATCAGTCTTAAAGGACGTGATGACAATCCAGTAGAAGGGGAATAAGACGAACAGGAGCATTGGCAGGAGGAGCACCATGCGAACTCCTGTTCCCGCACGTTCACGTTGATCGCGCCTTAAGCGATGTTCGCCTGTTTTATCAGCCGGGATAATGTATTTGGAGAGCCGCCCCATCTGCTCCGATAGCCATTCGAGGGGCATAAAAAAGAGATCCAGTAAAAGCCCCAATGCAGTTCCGCCCCAGCGTGTCAGGCGATCCATGATACTTTCTTTGGTACTGGAACCAACTGTAGGTTCGGCGCGCATAAAACGCGCCAGGACAACAATCAAGAGTGCCATGAAGGGAGCCATACTGAGGGCTGTCGCGATACCTGGCCCGAAGCGAAGACCGACGATGGCTTTTTCGTAGGCGAGGATGGAGAAAACGCGCGTTGCCCCACCCGGCCCGCCGCCGGTCATCAGATAGATTAACCCGAAGGTGTTAAAAGTTGAGATGAAGGAGAGCAGCACTGTAACGAGGATGACATAGCGCAGTCCCGGCAGTGTGATATGGCGGAAACGCTGAACCAGACTCGCGCCATCGACTTCGGCGGCCTCGTACTGCTCGTGGTCAATCGCTTTCAGCCCTGCGAGCAGGAGGATGGTGTAAAACGGGATGCCTTTCCAGACATTGACCGCGATTACACTGGGCATGGCTAATCCCGGGTCTGCCAGCCATGCTACAGGATGGTCGATGAGATGAAGCTGAGTCAGGATGGGGTTCAGACCGCCAAAAATGGGGTCGTAGATGCTACGCCAGGTTAAGGCGGTGACGACTTCCGGCACAATCCAGGGCAGCAGCATGAGGCTGGTGAGGACATTGCGGAAGGGTAAACGACTGTTCAGGAGCAGCGAAACGATCATGCCGACCACAAACTTGACAGCTACCGAGCCAAGGGTAAAGACCAGTGTGTTTCGAACTGCGCTGAGGAAGTCCGAGTCTTGCAGCAGACGGGTATAGTTGGCAAAGCCAACAAACTGTTCAGTGCGTGTCACGAGGGAACGCACGGTTGTGCTGAGAATAATCGCGTTGATGAACGGCCATAGGATAAGTCCGCCCATAATCAAAATAATGGGCAGCACAAACGGAATGGCTATTTTCCAATCCCGTCCGAGAATCCCTTCCAGACGACGTGAAAAGGTCTTTCCGGCGGGGCGTACCAGGGACGGTGCTGCATTCAGCTCGATTCGTTTATCCATCATTTTCCTTTCGGCTAGGATAATATGGTCATATTTGCCTGGTGTTACCCCGAAGCGGAGTAATACGAAAGCGGGGAGAGCGACAGAAGCCGCTCTCTCCAAGTGACCATAGAATCAGGACTGAGGCACGCCGCCTTCTTCAAAGATTTGCACGATTTTATCGTGGGCATCCTTGACAGCATCGGCAACGGTCATCGCGCCAGTGGTGATGTTTGCCATCATCTGGCTGGTGATACCGGCTGCGTCAATGGCATCAATCAAGGCACTTGGCTTAGCCGGGTTGGAACGTCCATAGAATGGTGTGGGATTTTGCAGAATTTCGCGGAAGGTGGCGAAGTTGGGATCCACCGCGAGAATTTCATCCGTCCATTGATTTTCAAAGGTCGGCAGGTTTAAACCACCACCAAGCTTAGCGACGGGCACGAAATTGGCCGGGTCGATCATGTAACGAATGAGGTCTTTCGCCAGACCAACATTCTTGGCTCCCTTGAAAACGGTGAACCAGAAAATGTTGCCCGACTCTAACAGCCGTCCATCCTGTGTTTTGGGTGGGTGCAACACAGCCGTATTTTCGAAAACGGGGTTGCCGTCCGCCTTAGCCTTGGCATAAACGCTGGGTTGGTTGAGTGTCATAGCGATTGTCCCGGCAAGATAGGCTTCGTTGTTGCTGGTGTCTGTCCAGCTTTCAACGCCGGGGGGCAGCATGGGTTTGTATTTATCGCTGGTGTAGGTTTCGGTCAGCCATTCAACACCGGCAATCGTTTCGGGAGAGTTGAAGATCACTTTCAAGCCAGTTTCGTCGGTGAAGCTGCCGCCGAAAGCCTGAATGACACCGAGGATGAGGCCGTGACCGTCACCACTGCGGTTGATGGTCATGCCCCAGCCCCAGATGTTCTTATCGGCATTGGAGACAGCGAGGCAGGCATCACGACGTTTGTCCCATGTATCGAGGGAGTAGACATCAATGCCAGCGGGTTCAAACACATCTTTACGACCATACCAGGCACCCGCATTGGAGCTAAAGGGTACGCCCCACCATTTGCCGTCAATCTTGGCATTGAATTCGGCAATGACGGGTGAGACCGCGCCATATTTGCTGATGGCTTCTTCGACTACATCGGAGACATCTTCAACAATGTCGAGCGCGTACATCTGCGGAATGCTGAGGGTGTGGTAGCCGAGGTCAGGCGGATTTCCGGCCTGAACGGCAGCCAGCATCTTGGCGGTGAAATCGCCGAAGATTTCCGGGTTGGCCGTCGAAAGATCGAGCGCAACGCCCTTGTCGGCTGCAAATTTAACAATATCGTCGTGGATGAGCTGCTGTGCTTCGGCAAAATATTCGGTTTTCTGAATAACGGTGAGGGTTCCCTCTGCGCCCTGAGGGAGTGGAGCGGGAGTCGCTGTAGGGTCCTGGGCAAAGGCCAACCCTGATTGTGCCGCGAGTAAAGCCGCGCCCGCTCCGGCGGAAGCGCGCAAAAAGTCGCGACGGCTCATTTTCCTCTTGTTCATAAGTGTTTTCTCCTGAATCTCAAATTCATTGGACTGTTTACTTTGTTAGTCTGTCCGACATGCAATATTGTCAACATGGTCTTATCGGCAAGCTCCTTTAGGCTTCAATATGGGCAGATATATATAAACGGACATAACGCCCGTCGGGAGTATGCGAATCTATTGTCTTCCTATTTCGGATGGTCGTCATTGTGTTATTCTCGCGCTTTTTCTGCTCGTCCATACAGGAAGAGCATAGCTAGTATAACCAATCCAAAGGTTATGTCACGCATGGCCGGAGGAACCTGGACGATATTCAGGGCGCTATCGAGCAAGCGGATGAGGATGACACCGGCAACTGTACCCAGATATTTTCCAGAACCGCCGAGAATAGATGTTCCGCCGACCACCACCGCGGCAATGGCGGGCAGGAGAAATGGTTCGCCCATTTCGTTAAAGCTACGTCCGGCGTTGCCTGCGATTAATAATCCGGCGAGCGCGTTCATTACACCGCTCAGCACGAATGCTCCTATGAGCACCCGCCGGGTTTTGATACCCGACAGATAGGTGGCAATTTCGTTGTTGCCGACAGCATAGGTTTTGCGTCCGAGGGCTGTACGATGTAACACCACCATATTTACGATTGAGATGGCAGCCCAGACCAGCACTACGATTGGGATGACACCTCCCAGAATTTCGGTTGAAAGCCAGCTTAAAAAGGGAGGAGCCTGTTCAAATTTGGGGGCTGAGCCATTGTAGACTACGATAACCCCTTTGAGCAGCGCATTGACCCCTAACGTAAGTACCATCGATGGCACGCGCAGATAGGCCACGCCAATTCCATTGATGAGGCCAACGACCACGCCGACTCCAATGCCGACCAGCAATCCCTGCGCCAGACCAGCATCGCTGCCACCAGCAACCGATGTCGCCAGAACCGCCGCAAAATTCAGCGTCCAGCTTACCGAGAGGTCAATGTTGCCCGTTAGGATGACGACCATTTGTCCGGCGGCAATAATGCCGAGAAAAGAGGCCTGACGAAGCTGCTGGATGAGAAAGGTGGGAGAGGCGAAGTTGGGCGTGACAAAGAGTGAGCCTAATATGATGAGCAAAACAATCATCAGGTAGGCAGTGACCATGCTGCGCTGTTCGCGCTCCATGCTCCTGTACCATTGGCGAATAGAGAATTTCGGTTTTATAGCAGCGCCGGTTGATTCCATTTCATGTTCCCTATCAGCGCAAAATATCAAGACGGTTTTTGACCGTGAAGATGCGAGAAGCACCGGCAGCAACCGCGAGCAGGATTACTGCACCCTCCCAGAAGGGCTGCTGGAGTGGGTCTACCCTGCCGAAGAAGAGGATGCTGCGAATAATCGGGAGGACGAATGCCCCAGCAATTGTCCCGGCTACACCTCCGGAGCCGCCAAAGAGAGAAGTTCCGCCCAGCACCACTACCGCGATTGATTGCAGCGTAAATACGCCGCCTTTGGTCGCATCTCCAGAAAGGGTTTGGGCGGTCACAAACAGCCCAGCAACGGCCGCGAATAAGCCGCTCATGACATAGGCTGAGATTTTCGCGCGGTTGACATTTATGCCGCTCATGTAGGCTGCGCTCTGGCTGCTGCCAATGGCATAAACCCACAATCCCAACTTTGAGCGACGAAACGGAAGCCAGACCACTACCAGCACAATTAGCAAGAGGATGGCGGAGGCTGGAATGAAATCCAGTACCGTCCCTTTGAGTGATTGTTCGCCAAACCAGGGCTGAATTAAGGTTGAAACCCGTGTGGTCAGCAAATCACCGTAGGCGCGGGGCACAAAACCCCCTGGTCGAGGTCGGAGAAAGAGGGCTATGCCGCTGTAAACAGAGGCAGTTGCCAGCGTGACAATGATGGGCTGTAAGCGCCCGTAAACGACGATCATCCCGTTGATAAGACCACACAGCGCTCCGACTGCTAATACCAGCAGGACTGTACCAATGATGCCCAGTGCGGTATCGGCGAAGATGGCTGAAGCGAGCGAATTTGAAATGCTGATGATTGGGCCAACCGAAAGGTCAATGCCACCGCTGACGACGACAGAGGTTTGAGCCATGCCAGCGAACACCAATGTCATGCTCTGGTTAAAGGTCGATGTAATGACGGGAGGGGTAAAAAAGCGTTCGTTGAGCTGGATATTTAAGGAAAGCAGAACCAGCAAAATCACATAGGCCACTACGACGCGAAAGTGACGGCTCAAAAAGCGCCGCACCGGCGATGATGTTGATGATGGCGCAGTTAAGGGTATGGTTGTCATAAAAAATGTCTCATTGTGGTACTGCTGTCATCGGTACTTTTGAATGATCTAAACCAAGCGCTGCTGATACAATATTCTCTTCTGTAATTTCCGATCCTATAAGCTCGCGGAAGATGCTGCCCTCATAGAGAACGAGCACACGGTCACACATGCCGACCAATTCACTTAACTCGGTTGAAAAGAACAGAATGCTCGCGCCTTTATCGGCAAGCTGACGCATGAGCAAGTAGATTTCCTGTTTTGTGCCGACATCAATGCCGCGTGTGGGATCATGCAGCAGATAGATGCGCGCTTCTGTCAGGAGCCATTTGCCGATGACCAGTTTTTGTTGATTGCCGCCGCTGAGGTTGCGGGCTGTGGTACCCGGTGAGGCGGTTTTGATTTGCATCTGTTCGATACAGCGCTGAATACTGGCCTGCTCACGACTGCGATTAATCAGTCCGAAGGGGGCTAGTCTGTCCAGAATCGAAAGGCTGATATTGTCAGCGACTGATACCTGGAGAATTAACCCCTCGGTTTTGCGATCTTCCGGTATAAGGGCTAAATTAATCCCGGCACTGGCTGCGGCTGAGGGACTGTTAATGGTCTTGGGTTGACCATCAATCAGAATTTGTCCCTGCTGCCCACGTAAAAGGCCAAACAGGGAAAACAGTAATTCACGCTGTCCCTGTCCATCTAATCCGCCTAATCCCACTATTTCGCCTTTGCTGATGCTTAGATTGACATCGTGCAGGGCATGTTCCCAACTCAAGTTTTTTACCTGTACAACGGGTGTGGACTGGTGGGAAAGCCGATCCGGTTTTGGTGGGAAGACCTGTTCCAATTTCCGCCCGATCATCAACTGCACCATTTCGTCTCTGCCGACACTGCCCATTGGAAACGAGCCAACATCTTTTCCGTCACGGAAGATGGTTAATGTATCGGCAATTTCATCCACTTCGCTCATGCGGTGAGAGATGAAGATGACAGAAGTACCTTGCTCCTTAAGACGACGAATCGCCTCAAAGACCAGTTTTACATCCTGTATTGAGAGGGCAGATGTGCCTTCGTCCAGGATGAGCACACGAGGATTATGTGACAGGGCTTTGGCGATTTCCGCAAGCTGACGCTGCGCGAGCGGCAGTTCACTAATCAGCGCATCGGGATCGATATGGTCAAAGCCAAGATCAGCAAAAAACTGAGCGGTATTGCGTTGTAAAGTTTTACTATCAATCAAGCCTAACCGGTTACGCGGTGGATTCGTAATAAAAATATTTTCAGCAACTGTCAGATGCGGCATAAGGGAAAGTTCCTGGAACACGGGTATGATACCCTGCCGCGCGGCATCTGTGGGAGAATGGATGGTTGAAGGCTGTCCGTTGATGTACAGTGCGCCGCTATCGAGGGTAACGACACCTGAAAACACCTTAATCAGGGTGGATTTGCCCGCGCCATTTTCACCGATTAAAGCGTGAATGCTGCCGGGTTGGCAGCTAAACGAGGCACCATTCAGCGCAATTGTGCCGCCAAAATGCTTCGTTATTTCCCTCGCCTCAATCGCCGCTATTCCGTTCAAATCAGGCATGATTTTACTTCCTGTGGAGTAGGTATGGTCGGACAGGCTCGATCAGCCTGTCCGACCTGAACGGATTTTTATTCTACTTTAACAGAAAGGATTTCCTCTGGCGACAAATTGACACCACACTCCGGAATCTTGATGGGTGTGAAGAAGTCATCGGGAAGATCGGCGAAGTAATGAACGCCTTCCTGAATATCTTCACTGGTGACCATCGGGAGGGGCATGGCAATGACGCGGGGGAGTTCGCGTCCCTGAAGCAGTTCGAGTGCGGCCTGCATGGCTACGTCGACCATGCCGGGGGTCTGACCGACTGATATGCCGGTGAGTCCGTCGGCCTGACGGGTAGCGAGTGCCTTACGGAAGCCATTTTCTGCTTCACCGGCCATTGGCACCAGTCCGTAACCCGCATCGTCGAAAGCCTGGATTACGCCGGGGCCACCGCCCTGAATCCACACGCCGTCAATCTGGGGCTGGGTGGCGAGGAAGTCGGCCATAACCTGCTGGGCAACACCGCTGCCCCACTGGCCTTCCAGTTCAGCAATGATCTTGATGTCGGGATATTGAGAAAAGACCTCTTTCGCGCCTGTGTTACGGTCTGTGTCCACGCTCGTGCCGGGGACACCGTTGACGAGAACGACGTTACCTTTTCCGCCCATGCGTTCAGCCAAGTCTTTCGCCATGACGCTGCCAAATTCAACCTGATCTTCGTTGACGAGAACCGCTTCGGGAGCGGTGACGATGTTGTCGAAGGAAACAACAATGATTCCAGCATCAGCGGCGCGGCGGATGACGGCATCGAAGCCGGTGGGGGTAGCCGCGTTTAGAATGATGGCATCCACACCGAGCGCAATCATGTTATCCATCGCGGCGATTTGTGCTTCAACATCTTCCCCAGTGCTGACGACAACTAAATCCTTGATCTTGTCTTTGACATCAGGCGACGCTGCCCAGGCCTGAGCCATCTGGATCATCTGGGTACGCCAGGCATTACCGATGAAGGAGTTGCTGATGCCGATGGTGTAAGGGCCTTCCTTAGCGGGATAACTGACGGTTGTGTCATTGTTGGGGGCAGCGCGGAAACAGGCATCGGGATCATAGGGAACTGGTTCGGGAGTGGCCTCTTGAGCGAAAACTGTAATAGAGAAGAAGAGTGCTCCCAGAACCAAAAGCAAACCATAGAGGAAGGGGCGTTTCATATGTCAAGCTCCTGATAAATGTAAGTAATTCAAATTGGTGGACTGTGTACATTAACTTCGTTTTCGTTTAATGATATGGTCTTATGCGGCAGATCCTTTCACCTTTAGCGATTTGTTTAGATACCCGTTGAAGCATTCAGGGCGTGATTTTTGACCAAATCAACATGATGTTGTTCTGCACAGCACGGGCAGCGCCGGCAGCATCATGATTACGCAAGGCTTCGACGATGGGTTGATGCCGTGTGCCTACTTCAACCAGGTCGGGATAATGTAAGGGATGGGTTTGGACTATAAAGCGCTGAATCTGGCTCGAAAGGGGTGTCCAGGCCAGCAGTAAGCCAGCACTGTCTGACCATTCCACAATGCGGCGGTGCAATTGCATGTCCAATTCGGCTAATGGGAAAATTTCGTTGCGGCTTCCGGCTGCTGCCATCTGCTGAATAATTTCGTCCAATTCATTACATTGGGCGGGGGTAATTTTTTGTGCGGTACGCTGGATAGCGAAGCCTTCAATCATGCTGCGGATGGAAAATAACTCGAACATTTCGTCCGCTGAAATGCTGGTGACAAAGGTGGCACTGCGCGCCTGGCGCTCGACCAGACCGTCGTGTTCGAGGCGTTGAAGGGCTTCCCGTACTGGACCCTGACTCGTACCCATTTTTGCTGCGATGTCCAGTTCGACGAGCTTTTCGCCCGGTTGGAGTTGATCGCAAATTATGGCTGTACGGAGATTGGCGTAAACCTGATCAGACAGGGAAGCAAGTTTGGCAGTTCGTAAGTGCATTCGATTGGGGGAATCCTGCTGCATTCGGGCTGTCCAATTGATTATTGATAATCGATATTAAGTCGAAAGGAGGAGAATGTCAAGAAATTGCCATTGCAAAAATGAAATAAAAAACCGCCTGTTCAACAGTATGAGCAAGCGGTTATAGAAAATCGGGAAGGATTAACCTGTGAAGGCTGGGAAGGGCTGTAAGTTCGGCGCGGGTTGGGTGTAGGCCGACCAGACCAACTCCCATGAGTAGGAGAAATCTGGGGCATCAAATGACCAGAGCGTGGTTGTGCCGCCATTGGAATGCCAGTCGAAGGTATAGCGCGGGTTGGTCTGATTTTCGCCCAGGAATTGGGTGTCCAATACGGCGTATCCCTGAGGGGCGGCGGTCAGGCTGCTGTAGAAGGTGACATTCTGTAAATCGCTGACTGTGCCGGAACGATCCAGCGCGATCCATTTGGTGATCTGCGGCTGATCGGGATTACCCTCATCAAAAGACGAAACTTCCTGTATGGCTATTTGCTGTCCGCCGTTGATGAATTGGGCATCGGTCAGCACCCAATCCGGCGAGTAGTAGATGATGCTTTCCTTGCCGTCCATGTCGGCCAGTTTGAGTTCGTTGTTGGAGGGCATGGGGCCGCCGGGATTTCCGGCTGGACGGTTGGGGTCGGCAGCGACCCAGATGAGTTCGCCTGTCGCGGCGAGGGTATCAAGGTTGATATTGCCCCAACGGTCAATTGGGGTAATGGTGCCAGTGTCGAGCAGCCAACTGTAAGCCGGGAATTCGCCACCGCCACCGATTCCATAGGGAACGGCTGCGAAGATGACCTGATTGTCGGCGACATACTGGACATAGGGCAGCAGGGGTTGGTCGGCGGGAATGCCTGCGCTCAGGGCTGCTGGAGTTTGTGAGTTGATTTCCTGAACCGCAGCGCCGCTGGTGGTATCTATCAACGTGAGCTGCCAACTGGGCAATGTGGCATCCGCCGCTGGATCGCCGGGATAATAGTTGACACGGGCTATGACTACCTGTGTTCCATCGGGGTTGTAGGCGTGATGACCTGTGCGGCAGCCAATGGCTTTGCCCAAGTCCAATTGAAGCGAGGTTGTCTGAGGTTCAATATCGCGCACATAGAATGTGGTTGCTCCCTGCGCGCCCCCTTCTGCGGGGAATTTGACAACACAGAAGGCAGTTTTCTCGCCATTGGCGGTAAAGGCCAAATCGTAGCCGCCGACGTAGGTTTCTGGTTCCAGACCGAGACTGTAGGTGGTTTGTGCTCCATCCTGAAAAACCCGCACCAGTGCCTGATTGTTGGTGCTGAAGAGATAGGCCGACCAGCGAACCGCTAAATCCTGTGCAAAAGTCTGGGAACTTATAGATAAGGCTACTGCCAGAACAGCAATCATTGCCGAAAATCGCTTTGATATGCGCATATTTTTAATCACCTCTGTGTAAAATTACAAAGTGCATTATAACATGATGGGGAATCGGTGAATACTGACCACCAGCCCACGCTTACCCTACGGCAGTATTGGCTAAAATCGCGTACAATATCCGCATTCTGATTTACCTCTGGAGGTTGACGATGGCGACCACAGCCCCAATTTCACATGCACTGGTGCTTCCCGATGCTGATTTTATGTCCTGGTACAACGCGGCTACTGCTTATACAAAAGCGTTTGAGCGCGTGGCGGTGGTGCGTTCTCCGGCGGGTAATGACCTGAACCGATTCCGCAATATTACGGCTGTGCAAGCGCCGGGTGTGTGGGTGGGCAATGATGCTTTATCCCATATCCGGCGGATTTACCCGATGGTGGTGCAGGTGGATGTGATCCCGGCGGCGACTCCGGCGGCATTGGGAGCGGCATTGCAAGATCGTATCCGGCTGAATGACCGTTACGGCGCAAAAAGCAACCCAAGCAATGTTCATGACCGTTTTACGCTGGATTGGCCTTCCGACGCGCGGCCTGCGAGTATCCCCAGAGCGTTTAATGAGGATCGCGGCGGGAAGAAAAATGAAGGTCTGGATATTTATGCGCCACAGGGAACACCGATACGCGCAGCGGCTTCCGGCACGGTGGCGACGATTATCCGGCAGCCTACGGCACTGGGATACGGGCAGTATGTGCAGATTGCGACGACGGTTGAAGGGCAGAGTTATCTCACTACCTATGCTCAATTACAGAATATCAGGGTTAGTCTGGGGCAAGCGGTCAAAGTTGGGGATGTGATCGCAGAATCGGGTTGGGAGTCGATCAAAGTTGTGGTACAGCAGCCCGGACACGGCCTGAGTGGTTATGTCCTGCCAGATGTGGTTGACCCGACAATGATGATCTACTGGCAGGGCTTACGGCTGAAGGCGACGGATAACGGCCTGCGTATCCGTGAACGCGCCGGGACAGATTTCAAAGTTCTTGGTCAACTGCGGACATTTGATAAAAGCGAAACACTGGAACCTCACGGGCGTACTCTGCTCAAACTGGGCAAGGCTGACCAGTGGATCAAAATCCGTTCTCCACAAGCAGTCGAGGGCTATGTCTCTGGGCAATACCTGATTGCCGACGAGACGGAAGGGGTTCAAGCGCTGAATATGGCGGGTGTGAACCTCGATATTCTGCACAATCTGGGCAAACCAAGTGCAGATCGTATGAAGGGACTAGGTTGGGTGCGTTTTGCCTATAATGTTTCGATGGGGCGCGGTTCGACTGATCTGGAAGCGGCCTATAACCTGTACGCGCCTTATATCAATGCCTATGCCAAAGCGGGGTTGAAGGTTATTCTGGTGCTGACACACCAGACTTACGGCGAAGGTCAGGGGTATATATGGCCTCAGATGACCAGCGACAAGTGGCGCGACCTGACCAGCCATTACACGAATTTTATACGGCAAATCGCGCAGAAATTCACCGGGAAAGACTTGGTAGCGGCGTATCAAATCTGGAATGAGCAGGATACACCGCTGAATGTGGCGCAGGCGGCGGTTTCGATGTCGCCCGGAGATTATGCGTATCTGCTGACTGAATCGATCAAGACGATTCGAGCGGTTGACAGCAAGGTGAGCATTATCACAGGGGGACATGTAGGCGGCCCCGGTACAGGCGCGGCTTATGCGCGGGCGACTCTGGCAGCGATGCCTTCCAACGTGCGTCCCGACGCGATTGCGTGTCATTCTTACGGGCGCGGTATGGTGGGGAATAAATACAGCCCATTCGGGAGCATCGACGAGGATGTGAACGCCTATGGGAACATTATGCCGGGGGCGCAGGTGTGGATTACGGAATGGGGCGTGCTAGACCGGAGTGGCGACCCGGTGGGTGATGTGGCAGATTATGCCACGAGCTTTGTGGCACGGTTGAAGAATCTGTATTCGGGCAAAGTGGCGGCGGCGGTGTGGTACGGTTGGGCGGACGGGATGCATAATGGTTATGGTCTGGTGAATCCAAGTGACCAGCCGAAGCAGCCTTTGTATGATCGATATTTGAAGGCATGAGAAACGTTCAGTATGCACCGTGACGGAGCAGCACACGCGGAACAGTCATCATCAAAATCTGGGCATCGAGACGCACTGACCAGTTTTCGATGTAATAAATATCGAGCAGGCACATTTCCTCAAAGGGGACTTCGCTGCGTCCGTTGGGCGTGGGGGGACGGGGGCCAACGAGACTCATTTGTCCACTTATCACATTGATGATATTGGGTAGTTCGTCCAGACTGAGGGTTCGAATGATGCTCCCGACACGGGTGATGCGCGGGTCGTTTTTAATTTTGGGGTGGCGTGGGTCTTCGCCGGAGTCTTTCACCAACTGATCGCGCAAATCGTCGGCGTTGGGAATCATGCTACGGAATTTGACCATATTGAAGGGTTTGCCCTTCAGCCCGATGCGCTGCTGGGTATAGAAAACAGCGCCTGGCCCTTCCATACGGATGGCGAGGGCGACCAACAGAAAGACGATTATGAGTATGGGTGAGGCGACCAAAATCAGGCAGAGGTCGATAATGCGTTTGAGAACACGGTTGTGATTTTGCAGGAGGACATCATCGTTGGCACGCAGGAGCGGAATGCCGTCGAGGTCTTCCACCTGCACCTGACGTAAATTCAACTGGAACACATCGGGGACGACGCGCACTTCGATACCGATACGGCGGCAAACCTGTGCCAATTCGAGGATGCGGTCATGCTGCGCCCAGGGTAACGTGATGATGACCAGATCGACAAAGTGATTACGGATGGTTTTGCCGAGATTCTTCGTCCCGCCCAGACCTTTGACACGTCCCAGATCGACACTGGCGCGTTCGGGATCATCATCGACATAACCAACAGGCTGATAACCGAGTTCGCTGCGTGCGATCATGGTGCGAAGGATTGAGCGGCCTACATCGCCTCCGCCGACGACCAGTACCCGCTGGACTCCATACCCTTTGTTACGCAGATAAGCCTGAACGATGCGCCGGGCGGCGCGCACCAGCGAGAGCATGACAATGATGATGACAGCGGCGTAAACCAGCATCAAACGGCTGAAAACCAAGGGCTGAAAGAGAAAATACAGCCCTAATACAACGACGGTGGAGCTGGTGACACCATTGATCACGGCGTAGACTTCTTCCAGCCACGAGCGTCCACGGTTACTCTTATAGAGGCCGCTGGCGCGGTAGTTCAGATAAAGTAAGGCAGCGAAAACGGCAGTATAGGGTAGATAGGGTTCGAAGGGCGCACGGTTGGGATCGAAGACCGGGCGAATCAACTGCAATTCGTAACGGGCATAATAAGCCATAGCAAAGGCAACGAATACCAGTGCCGCATCCAGCAGCGGGTAGAAGCCTTTGGGCATATAGAATTGTTTGCGAATGGGTGGTGAACCGAGTTTCTCGCCGTTCATTTCGTTTGAATGGTTAACTTTCCTGATAACACTTATGGATAATCTGAAATAAATTGGTCTGATTTAAGACGGACGCGATATATCGTGCCCCTATAAAATGCAGCTCGTTTTATTTTATCCATCAACACCATCTGCCTCTTTCAGGCCAGCGCGCGTCGGTAACTGGCGATGGTTTGCTGCGCGGCTGCCTGCCAGCTAAATTTTTTGGCTTCTTCCAAA
>JBGAGR010000121.1:0-21715 GCA_044226645.1 Aggregatilineales bacterium | reverse complement strand
GGTATCCACGACCACATGGCATACAATTCCCACATATGACCGAGATACCCGACCTGTGCCAGCACCAGTTCGCGCGTTTTGGCGATTTGCCCGATATAGCGCCAGTTGAAGGGCGGTGTCTTACTGCGATATGGCCCTTCATGCACAAAGACTGCGCCAATCAGACCACCGACCAGCGCTGACCCCGCTGCCAGAAATAACACCGGTTTCCAATCGCCTACCCCACCAAATACATTCAGCAAATGTGGCGCGGAGGAACCAATCGTCAGCGCCCCTACCAGCAATCCAATACCGAGTCCGCGATCTTCTTTCGTCCAGGTGGACATGATCTTCATACCCACCGGATAAACCCCTGCCAGAAACACGCCCGTCAGGAACCGCAGCACCAGCGCCAATCCCAACTCCGTCGCCAGAAGTGGAATAAGCGCCGTGACCAATGCAGCCAAAATCGCCGAACCACTAAAAAACCAGCGTGTCGGAATGCGATCCGCCAGATTCAGCCATGCCGAACCAAACGCTCCCACCACAAAGCCGATTTGGACAGACAATGTAAGCCATGCCCTTCCCGATTCATCCAGTGTCCATGCAGCCGTTAGTACCGGGACAACCGCCGAAGCGGAAAACCAGACCGCCATCGCCAGCAGTTCCGCCAGCGAAATGAGCAGCATCATGCGCCCTTTATGTTCCAATCCAGTCGTCTGCATGGTGAACCTCAACTTTTCACGCTTTGTTGTCATGCTACGCACAGGTTATAATATCCGAACGATGAGGAACGAGTATAGACCCATACCCCGACGCTCGCGCGGGCTGCTGATTTTGACAGGCTTGCTGGCAGTATTTCAGGCAGGCGCGGCTTTCCAGGTACTGCGTATTCCAGGTGAATTGGCCGCTCAGATCAGCCTCCCCTTGCCACTGGAATTCATAACCAGCGGGTTGTGGGCGTGTTTAGCTGCAATAGTAACTATCAGGCTGTGGCAGCGCAGGAGGGGTGCAGAGAAAAAGGCCGTTGGACTGCTGATCGCCTTCATGATCTACAGTCTGCTGCGGCTGATCATTTTTGCACGCGCTGATTATGACCGGGGACGGTTGGGATTCTTAGCCCTGCTGCTCATGGTCATTGCAGTCTATAGCGTTATCAGGTCGTTCCTTCCCAGCAAAAGGCACTCAACGGAGATTATTGAAAAATGACCGTAGACCCCAAGATTGAAACCTTACGAGCAAAGCGCGCCGAAAGCCACGCCGGTGGTGGTGCAGAGCGCATCAAAAAACAGAAGGAAAAAGGCCGTCACACAGCGCATGAACGGCTGGATATTCTGCTTGACCCGGACACCTTCCGCGAACTGGATGCTTTCGTCACCCATCGCGCAACCGATTTCGGTATGGCTCAGAAGAAGTTTTTAGGCGACAGTGCCGTAACCGGATGGGGAACCATCAACGGGCGGCTGGTCTATGTCTTCTCGCAGGATTTCACCGTTATCGGCGGCAGCCTGAGCGAAGCCCACGCCCATAAGATTATTAAAATCATGGAAATGGCGCTCAAAACAGGCGCTCCGGTCATCGGTTTGAACGACAGCGGCGGCGCACGTATTCAGGAAGGTGTGGTCAGCCTCGGTGGATACGCCGATATTTTCCTGCGCAATACCCTGAGCAGCGGGGTTATCCCCCAGATCAGCATCATCATGGGGCCATGCGCAGGCGGCGCGGTTTACAGTCCGGCGCTGACCGATTTCATCATCATGGTTAAAGACACCAGCTACATGTATATCACCGGGCCAGATGTGGTCAAAACCGTCACGCACGAGGATGTCACCCATGAAGAACTCGGCGGCGCGATGGTTCATGCCACTAAAAGCGGTGTCTGTCATTTGGTGGCGGATAATGAAGCCCAGGCACTGCTGCTGGTACGCGAATTGATGAGCTACCTGCCCCAAAACAACATGGAAGATCCGCCGTTCGTCGCCACAACTGACGACCCACTGCGGGCTGACCCGGAACTGGATACCATCATCCCCGATAACCCCAACAAACCCTATGACATTAAGGAAATCATCAAACGAGTGGTGGATGACGGGCATTTCTTCGAAATTCACGAACTGTTCGCCATGAATATCGTGGTCGGGTTCGCCCGTCTGGGTGGTCACAGTGTTGGCATCGTCGCTAACCAACCCGCAGTATTGGCAGGCGTGCTGGATATTGATGCCAGCGAAAAAGCCGCGCGTTTCATCCGCTTCTGTGATGCCTTCAATATCCCCATCATCACTTTTGTCGATGTCCCCGGCTACATGCCCGGTACACAGCAGGAATACGGCGGCATCATCCGCGCCGGCGCAAAACTGGTGTATGCCTACTGCGAAACGACAGTCCCGAAACTAACCGTCACAACGCGCAAATCCTACGGCGGCGCATACTGCGTCATGAGCAGCAAGCACATTCGCGGTGATCTGAATCTGGCATGGCCTACAGCCGAAATCGCCGTCATGGGGCCGGATGGCGCAGTCAGGTTAACGATTATCGCGAAAAGTTCGCCAGTCCCTATGTGGCGGCGGAACACGGTTTCATTGATGACATCATCGAGCCGCATGAAACGCGCGCACGTCTGATTAACGCGCTGGAAGTCTTCCAGAACAAGCGCGATAGCAATCCAGCACGTAAACACGGCAATATCCCGCTGTAATGGACGACATTCGACAGCAAGTAATGAAATTAACGCAAAGGCGCGATGAAGATATGGTCACTGAACAATCACAAACGAAAATCAAGAAGGTACTGATCGCCAACCGGGGCGAAATCGCTGTGCGCATCATCCGCGCCTGCCGCGATCTCGGCATCCAGACAGTAGCGGTCTATTCCGAAGCAGATCGAACCAGCTTACATGTCCGCTACGCCGATGAAGCGGTGCTGATCGGAGCGCCAGCCCCGCGCGAAAGTTACCTGCGTATCGACAAGATTATCGAAGCCGCGCGTAAAACTGAAGCGGATGCCATCCATCCCGGTTATGGTTTCCTCTCGGAAAAACCGGATTTCGCGCAGGCTTGTGCCGACGAAGGCATCATCTTCATCGGGCCGCCCCCGCGTGCGATTGCTCGTATGGGTGATAAACAGGCTGCAAGAGAAACAGTCAAACTCGCGGGAGTTCCGGTTATTCCCGGCACAGAACCCAATATGACCGATGATGAAATTCTGGCGCTGGCTCCCTCCATTGGCTTCCCGGTCATCGTCAAGGCAGTGGCAGGCGGCGGCGGACGTGGAATGCGTACCGTGCGCCAGTTGGAAGATTTGCCGGAGGCGCTGGCAGCAGCGCGGCGCGAGGCCGAAAGTGCCTTTGGTGATGGACGTGTCTATCTGGAAAAGCTGCTGGAAGGCGCACGCCACATCGAATTTCAGATTCTCGCGGATACACACGGCAACACCATTCATCTAGGCGAACGTGAATGCTCGATTCAGCGCCGGCATCAAAAGCTGGTCGAAGAATCCCCCAGTGTTGTCCTCGATCAGGATCGTGATATGCGGCTGCGTATGGGCGAGATGGCAATCAAGGCCGCCGAAGTAGTCGGCTATGTCAACGCCGGGACAATTGAATGCCTGGTTGACAAGGACAAGAATTTCTATTTCCTCGAAATGAACACGCGCCTTCAGGTCGAGCATCCAGTAACCGAACTGGTCACAGGCTTCGATCTGGTTAAAGAGCAGATTCGCATCGCACGGGGTCGCCGCATGGGGCCAACACAAAGCGTGCTCGAACCCAAAGGTTGGGCGATTGAATGCCGCGTCAATGCCGAAGACCCCTACAACAATTTCTTGCCCTCTATCGGCAAAATCACCACCTTGAACATCCCCACCGGCCCCGGTGTGCGTGTGGACAGCGGTGTCTACAGCGGCTACGAGATTTCGCCCTACTATGACAGCATGATCGCCAAGCTCATCTGCTGGGGAGAAGATCGCGCCGAAGCCATTTTGCGGATGCGCGGTGCGTTGGAAGAATACACCATCATGGGAGTCAAGCATAACATCCCCTTCCACCAGAATTTGATGAGCAGCTTCAGCTTCCTCGCGGGGAAATTCGATACCAAATTCGTGGAAGATCACTTCCGCATGAATGTCTATGAAACCGCCCCTGGCGATGAGGACATCGAAACCGCCGCCATCGCCGCCACCTTATTCACCCACCGTCAGCGCCAGCTTGCCAGCCAGGTGGTCACACGCGGAGAACGCGACACTAGCAACTGGAAATGGGTCGGACGTTGGGAAAGGATGCACCGCTGATGAAATACATTACCACCATCAACGACAAAACTTTCGAGATCGACATCCAACCGGACGGCAGTCTGCTGGTCAACGGACAAAAGCGCGAGGTCGATTTTCACGCGCTTGGGCCATCCATGTATTCGATTCTGGATGAGAATATGTCTTATGAACTGACCATCGAAAACCGCGATGAGACTGTCGAAGTCCATATGCGCGGCAAACTCTATGATGTGAAGGTCATGGACGAACGCGCCCAGCTGTTAGCCTCGCGCAGCGGCGGCGCAGCAGCCGACAGCGGCGAAATCAACATCAAATCGCCCATGCCCGGACTCATTGTGGCGATAAAAGTCGAGGTGGGGCAGCAAGTCACCGCCGGACAAACAGTCATCATTCTCGAATCGATGAAGATGCAAAACGAACTGAAAGCCCCGCGTGATGCTGTCGTACAGGCCATTAATGTGCAGGCAGGACAAAGCGTGGAACAAAATAAGCCGTTGGTGAAACTGAGCTAAAAAAGGGCTTATAGTCCGGATGAGGTTTATGCTATCCTCAAGGGATGCATAACAATCGTTACATTACATTCGCGAATCGTATATTTCCTTATGTGTGGATTCTGGCGCTGGCGGCTTATGTCCTTATGGGAACACCACTGGTTCCCTTTCACGGCGACGAATCCACACAAATTTTCATGAGCCGGGATTATGCTTACGCTTTCATTCAGCGTGATCTCGGCAAACTTCTCTACAGCGACGCACCCATCAGCGCCACCGAGCAGCATCTCCGCCTGCTCAACGGCACGATTAACAAGTACCTGATCGGCCTCGCGTGGCATCTCAAGGGCTTCACCATCGACAATATCAATGAGCAGTGGGATTGGGGCGCGGACTGGAATTACAACCAGCAGAATAATCACGCGCCAAGCGATGCCCTACTGGCAGTCAGCCGATGGCCTTCGGCCATATTGCTGGCAGCAGGTGTCGCCGTGATGTTCGCCATTGGAAATGCCGCTGCTGGAAAACCCGCCGCTTATATCGCCAGCCTGTATTACGCGCTCAACCCTGCCCTGCTCATCAATGGACGACGCGCCATGATGGAAGGCAGCTTCACCTTCTTCAGCATATTAGTCGTGCTGGCAGGCGTATGGCTGGCGACCAAACCGAGTCTCTGGCGCGGCATTTTACTCGGATTGGCAGCAGGGCTGGCACTGGCAAGCAAACATACTGCCCTGTTCACCGTCGGCGCGGTTTTCGCCACCGCCCTTATTTATCTGCTCTACCAATCCATGCGCGGACAGGACGACTCCGCTGTTGTCGAATATCTGATTTTGCCTTATCTCATCATTGCGGCGATTATCGCTGGACTCACCTTCTACGCGCTCAATCCAGCCTGGTGGGGTGCGCCGCTGGATCGCGCTCGCATGGTATTCGATTTGCGCGAAGATCTACTGAATACCCAGATACAGGTTTTTGGTCATTATCCCGATTTAGGCGCTCAATTGGACGGATTTTTGCGCCAATCTCTGCTCGTCCAGCCGCAGTATTACGAAGTCGGCGGCTGGGAGATTCCGCTGCATGATGCCATTATCCAGTACGAAGCGTCGGGATGGAGTGGGGTAAGCGTCGGGGGAACCCTCTACGGCGCGGCCATTCTCTGCGTTATGATTGGCGCGGGTATCTGGGGATTGATTCGCCCGGTACGCCTGACACTCGATTTTCTGCCTGCTGCTTGGCGCAAAGAAGAACCCTCCACCAGCGGCGCACGATGGATAATTGGGATTTGGGCGCTGGTGATGGTCGGGACTACGCTGCTGCTGACACCGCTCGAATGGCAGCGCTACTATCTGCCTGTCTATCCGGCAATCGGTCTGCTGACAGGCATTGGAATCAGCCAGATCATCAGGGTAATAAGGAAGGTATGGAGGAACAGACGTGACCAAAAAGAAGCGAAAACGGAACCTCATCACAACGCTTGACCATATCGAGCGCTATCACCGCCGTCGTTCGACCTTCATCCTGCACGCTACTCTATCACTGGTTTTTCAGGCCGCCATGTGGATCAACTGGTACACCTCTTATGCTGTTCAGGGAAACGGCTTCGATGACTACTTCTTCACACCCCGCATCGGTATCTCCGTCGCGCTAATGATTTTTCTCGCGGCACATTTCGCCCTCCTGCGCGTCATGGACTCGAAAGACCGTATGGTCATCGAGGCGCTGCGTCAGCATCAGGAAGAATTAGACGCGGACGATGACTACGGAGCGCTGATCTACGACGATAACGACGAAGATGATGAAGACAACGAAACGCCCGATGTCGAATCCGCCAACCGCGCTGCGAAACTATCCCAGCCCTAAAAAGTGGCTTTTGTAGGAGCGCTTCGCGAAGCGCCCTCTCACGCATCAACAATTAACGATAGTTATAGACAGGGCATTTATGGGGGATATAAACGTACAAGGAATTACTTCATGGACGAAAACACGCTCCGCATTCAGGCGGACTTTGACCGCATAGCGCCTTTCGAAGGCGACGGTTGGACACATAACCAGCACTACACCCCCTATTTGCTCCAGCATGTCCCGGCACACTGTCACACAGCCCTCGAAATCGGCTGCGGAGTCGGTAGTTTGGCGCGGACATTAGCATCCCATTCCGACTCCGTGTTAGCGCTTGATTTATCGCCGGTCATGATTCGCACCGCGCAGGAACACTCTACCGAATTTGATAATATTGACTATCAGGTCGCCGATGTCATGACCTACCCTTTGCCGGAGAATCATTTTGACGCGATTCTCTCCGTTGCCACACTGCATCATATGGACTTCAAATCCATCCTGCAAAAACTCAAAACGGCGCTTGCTCCCGGTGGTGTACTGGCTATTCTCGACCTTTACAAATCTGCCACCATAACCGACTATGTAGGAGATGTCCTCGCTGTCGGTTGGCACATGGCTATGCGCGTCAAACACCGCGCCAAATCTGAATCCCAACGGGCAGAAGCTGCACGCGCGGCATGGGACGAACATGGCAAGCACGATTCGTATCTGACATTGAAGCAGGTGCGGCAAATCAGCGCGGCAGTCATACCCGGCGCGGTAGTGCGACGACATCTTTTATGGCGCTATTCACTCATCTGGAAAAAGCCTGATCTGTAAACACCCTAAAGCAAGTAGCCTTATGCCCTCTTATTTCACACAAACCGATGCCTGGACAGGTGGATTCTACGAACTCGCCCTCGAATTAGGGGAGCGAGACGACAGCCGCCTTTTTAATACGCTTCAGACCATTTGGAAGCATAACTCCCTTGACGGATGTTATCTGGACTCCCGTAAGGAACCGCACGAACAACCAAAAGTCTTGCCGCCTGAAATAACCGACTCTGGAATGCATCTCTACGGTCTTGCACGTTTACCCAATAGCAGACAGGTTCCATGTGGCACGGTAGTAATTCGGGAAACGGATGGATCAGATTGGCTGGACTTCTATCTACCAATGGGTGGCTTAGGACAGGCTTATGATGTTGGCGGGTATCCTTTTGACGTGGAGATCAGATCGCCTGACCATTGGCAAAAGCCTATAGATGATTTTCTGGCTGAACTCGGCAAGGTTATTTTTACAACCGTTCCATTCGCGCTTGGGCTGATCGGGCATGAAGTGAGCAGCCTTGCCTATGCACACGAACTTGCCAGAGATGGTATCCCAGCCAAACGCGACATAGGCTATTTATGGCCTGTTGATGGCTCACTTCAATACCTCGAACGCAATAACTAAGTCGTCAGTCTAATATGCCCTACTGGATTCAATCAACCCTACTCCCTACACCTGCCTTGATCGGACTCTTTTTCGGCCTCGGCTTGCCCTGGTCGCTGGTGATTCTGCCGCGCCGCGATTGGCATGACCGAGTTCTAATGACCTGCCTCACATTGGGAATTGGCCCCGCCTTGCTCACCGCCTGGATGTTCATCCTCGGCAGTATCCAAGGCGATGGACTCCTGCGTCAGTTACCGATTTTGTTCGGCATGGGAGCCTTAGCACTCGTCGGGTGGGGATTGGTGTGGTTGAAACGCTCTCGTGGCATATCGCTTGACAAAAAATCCACACTACCACTCCGTACTGACGAAAAGCTGCTGATTCTGCTCATCATCATCGCCCTCGTCATTCGCTGGATTGGCACAGCCTATTGGCCTTCCACCGCCTATGATGCCCAGTGGGTTTATGCTTACGAGGGCAAGCTCTATACCCTGCTCGGACTGATCCCGCAGAAAATTGCTTACTATCCCCAATTTTTGCCGCTCCTGCACACCTATTTACAGGTCATGGTGGGCGGTGTGAACGACCATGCCGCACGCGCGATCCTCCCATTTTTGCATCTGGGCAGCATCCTTGCGGCTTATGTGTTGGGCAATCGACTTTTCAACCGCCGCGTGGGTATTTTCGCGATGGCGATCTGGGCGCTCTACCCCCATGTCGGCGAGTGGTCGCGTTATGGCGATCTGGAAATGCCGCTCACCTTCCTGTTCACGATGGCAGCAGCCTTTTTCGTCATGGCGTGGACTACTGAAGACGAAACTCAGCCGCGCATCTATCGGCAATACGCCCTTATAGCCGGGATTTTTCTCGGCATCGGCATGTGGACGAAGCCGACAATGGGCGGGTTCATCTGGGGAGTCGCGCTGGTGTTCATCATCGCAGCGGCGAAAGTCTGGTGGGAGCAGCGTAACACCCCCAAAGGCATCTCAACTTTCCTGCGCCAGATCAGGCCGCAGATTGAAATCGAAGCTATCACCGGACTGGCCTCTATCCCACTCGGGGCGGTTTGGTACCTTCGCAATATCGCGCTCGGCTATAATCCAATTGACCTGCCCACTTCCTATTGGCCTACACAGGCCGCCCGTAGCGGCGTTGAACTCGGTTGGCCTCTGCTGGCGATTTTGCTGCTGGTAGCATTTGTAATCGCTCATCGTTCATATCCTGTAGGGACACAATACATTGTGTCCCCCTTACGCATACGTAACCTGGCAATCGGATTAGTGCTGATTCTTATCGGCGTACTGCCCTCTATCTACAACAGCGGACGAGTTGGCGTAAGCGAAGACCGTATGGGCATCTTCGAATGGCTGGCTGTGGCGGCAGGTGCACTGATTCTCTACATCACCCTCATGCGCTGGATGCGTGACCGCTGGACAGACGAAACTCGCACGATAGTCACAAATATCGGCTGGCTGCTGCTGTTAGCGCTGCCCTATTTTGTGACCTGGTTCTATTCCTACAGCTATCACTACCGCCTGTCCTTCGCCATTGTTCCACTGATGATTATCCCCTCAGCCGTGATTCTGGCCTACTGGACACAAAACCGCTTAGTGCTTCGCCCCACAAATGACGACAGCAAAAATACCTACATTTGTAGGGGCGCTTCGGTGCATAGCCTCCCTATGGGACGAAGCGCCCTCTCACCAATGTTATGGCAGACCGGTTGGCTGATTGCAGTCATATGTTTGGCGATACCCGGCATTATCGCCCCCCTCTATGACCCCAACGCGGGGTGGGATTGGCTCTGGACAGATAAATTGCCTGACGACCACGCCCGTTACGTCTCCGGCAACAAGTCACTCATGTCCGTAGTGGATGGCCTGCAAATCTACATTGACCAGCATCCCGATGCCCCTATGCATGTTATCGCTCCCGGCATCAAACGCCTGCCATTTTTCTTTCCGCTCGAAGACATTCGCCTGGACACCCTGCCCGCCCGCTTATCCGAACTGGATGGCGTCACCTATTTCATCTACGGCAGACCCGAATCTGGAGCAGATTTCAACACCTTCATACCGGGAAAAAATCAGGTGCTTTCGGCACTTTCACTGGCAACAACGGATGTGAATGATACCGGAGCGATTATGCGTCGCGCGTGGGGTGATGATGATGGTATTTTCAAATACACCGTCTATGAACTGCATGTCAATAATCGCTTTAAGGAGCCTTATGTCAACGTCCCACCGCAGGCAGGCGATGTCGTTTTCGGAAATTTCGTCCGTTTCATGGGTCACGATTTTGGCGGCGACACTTTCTGGCCTGGACGGAAACTGATTTTGCATCTCTACTGGCAGGTACTGGCTCCGCCGCCTAACGACTACATGGTGTATATTCACCTGCAAGCCCCGGATGGAACGGTCTGGTCAACCTGGGATGGCCCTGTCACCCGCACCAACGATGGCAATTACTATTCGACGCTCTCATGGGAACCAGGCGAATTCATCACCGATGAGCGCAAACTGGCTTTCGATAACCCGGATGCGCCCCTGCTAACTAAGGATTACCGCCTCGTCATTGGCCTGTACGATTTAGCCACCAACGAGCGTGTGCCCGTAACGATTAACGGCACACCTTCCGGCGAGAGTTACACATTATCGGAGAAAATATCGATTGTGGCAGAAGCACCCAAGTGAGACTTGCCACTAAAGTGTAGAATACGGGGTTTTGTTTTATTGGATGACCGCATTGGGGAATTTTATGAAATCATTGAAAAAATTGAGCTTGGCAAAGTGGCTTACCATCATTGGGTTCGGCGTTCTCGGCATAATTTTTCTGCTGGATTTCATCCCAATTCCGACCACCATTGATACAACTCACGAAGACGCGACTATTCACTTCAGTGCCAACCATTGGGTGGTGTTGTCGCGCAAGACATGCGTCAACGTAACCTGGCATGTTGAACATATCAAGGAAGTGTATCTGAACGGCGAAGGCGTGGTTGGCGGTGGAGAAAACACTGTCTGCATTGATCTGAATACCCAACCTGCCCTGCGAGTCGTCTTTCAGGATGGCTCGGAGAAGATTTACAAACTCTTCGTTCCAATTTTGCTCGCCTATCCGCTCGTGTGGATTCTGCTGATCACCAGTATCACCATGCTGATGATGGCACTAGGGCTGACGCTGCTGCGCTTGATCCATCTTGGGCGACGAATCAGGCTCGTTTTACAGGCACTGGCAGGTACAGCCGTTGCACTCGCCCTCACATTGATCCTGATAGAAATCGGTCTGCGTCTGTATTATTCCTCATCGGGCGGGTCAGACGAACAATTCCTCTACACTGCCTCGCGCGATGAAATTGTTGACTCACTGGCACATCAGTATGATGTAATTGCCGCTCCTTATGTCAATTATGTCCTCAATCCGGATTACACCGAACACGACCAGCTCGGCTATCGCGGCGAAGAAGTCGCCATTCCCAAACCGGACGGGGTTTATCGCATTGTCGTCTTAGGCGACTCCTATACCTATGGTTTGAATATCACATCGCAGCAGGCGTATCCGGCGCAAATTCAGAAAATCCTGCGCGATGAATATGGTTATAAAAATGTTGAGGTCATCAACGGCGGCGTTACTGGCTATTCCAGTTGGGAAGTCTTCACCAATTTGAGCTTCCGTGTGCTGGAATTAGACCCGGATTTGGTCATCATTTACCAGAACTTTCTCGATATTCCCCCGCGCCTCCAAACACCGGACTGTTATCAGGGCATGAATCCTCTGAGAGGATTGAATGCCTACCGCAAGGTTGCAACGCCCAACATGGTTGAAGATCCGAGCGACAGCACCTTTTATCGCTACCTTGCGGTCAGTCTTGGATGGGAACCGCCCACCTACCACTATGATTTTCGCCGTTATGACAGCCAGCTCTGCCAGACTGACGATGTCGGCACTGATGAAGAGCATCTACAGCAAAATCCGCCGATCTACTTTCGGCGCAATCTCCGCAATATGGTCGCAGTCGCCCAGGCCAACGGCGTGAGAATCCTGCTCAGCACACAGGCTTACAACCGCCAAACGGACTCGAAATTCATGGCAGATTGGCGTAAAGCAGCGGCAGATGACCAGAACCGCATCATTCAGGATGTCGCCACCGAGATGAATGCATCCTTTTATGATTTGATGGGGGAAATCGACCAAAATCACGATTACTGGTTTGACGATGGCAATCATCCTAATCCGGAAGGCGCACAGGAGTATGGACGATTGTTTGCCGCTTATCTTGCTAAGACCGGCTGGCTGGATACACCAGTCCCGTGATGCTAGCGCAGACTCAGCACTGCCGAAGCAAGCTGCTGCTGTACCCGCCGCGTATTAAAGCGCGACCATAATTCGAAGAAATGTGACCGCAGCGCTAATTGACGTGCTTCTAATTGGGCGACATAAGCCGCGAGTATCGCTGAGTCAAATGCTTCCGGCAAATCCAGCAGGCGGTCACGCGCGGCGGTGCAATCATGCATCTCACCCAGACAGTCCTGCACCTGCTTGAGTTCATCGACAAACTGCTCAATCTGTTTCCCTAGCAGCGGCTCAAACAGACTAATCAGATAGCGCAGCCGTTTAAAAGCGATACGCAGGCTATGAAAAGCGGACATATCCATCGTATCTAAAACGGTTTCGTAGACCCGCACCGCCGCCAACTGATTATAGATCAGCCCCGGCAGCACATGCCGAATCTGCCAGGGTTCAAGACTCCCTTTCGGCAGCGCTTTTACATCCTGTCCGGGCGAAGCCACCCATTTGCCGAAAGATTTAATCGTCCGCTGATACGTTCTTGAATCGAGCGTTTTAGCCCATTCCTCGCGTGCCACCTGCCGCTGTCGTTCTAATTCATTAAGCAGCAGTTGAAAGGTATCATCCTTTAACTT
The DNA here is from genome assembly GCA_044226645.1 of Aggregatilineales bacterium. GTDB lineage: Bacteria > Chloroflexota > Anaerolineae > Aggregatilineales > Phototrophicaceae > CFX2. The sequence continues at coordinate 8,801 of JBGAGR010000121.1, read as the reverse complement.
GCCCTTCATCTTAAACGCGCGCAGATTCTCCAGCAGCACGTCCAGATCACGCACCTCGCCCAACCCCCCGGCTAAGTCGGCAAATTCGTGGTTGTACTGGCGGATAACGCCCTTTTTGAAGTAGGGACGCAGCAGACGGAACAGACTCCGAATACGGCGTATCGCCACCCGCATCTGGTGAACATCTTCCAGATCACGGTCTGTACGGCTGCCCATTTCATGACTGAGAACTTTGATAAGCTCACCCAGCAGCACCTTTCGTCCGGCTTCAGCCATACTGTCTTCCGGCGAGAGTGCTTCCGCAGCGGCCTGTAATTTGAGGATACGGGCGGTAGGGTCAGAAGTCATGGGTTGATGTTCTCCGCTACAGGGTGATTATTCGAAGAAAATTTTAACAGAATGTGATAAAAACTTAACGAATCGTAGGCCAATCTTAAAGAAATTAAACCCGTAACATTGTTACAGTATACCATATGGGCATTTTCGACAATGAGTGCTCGTGCAAAACTGCTATAATCTGGAAAGTATTGCGGCAACAGGGAGACATAATTAGCCATGACTTTCGACGAGCAAAAACTACGCGCTGCCCAAAAGATGTGGGAGCAAAACACACTGCGCAAAACCCTTGACCGGATGCCCGAACGCAGCGAAAGCTTTGTAACCCAGTCCAGCGTACCCGTGAAGCGGCTCTATACCCCCCTCGACATCGAGAATCAGGATTATCTGGATGACATCGGCTTTCCCGGCGAATACCCCTTCACGCGCGGGGTTCATGCTACCGGACATCGCGGCAAACTCTGGACAATGCGCATGTTCGCCGGATTTGGTACCGCCGAGGAAACCAACGCCCGTTACAAATATCTGCTCGAACAGGGCAATATGGGGCTTTCGGTGGCCTTCGATCTGGCGACCCTCATGGGTTACGATACGGATGCACCAGAAGCCTTGGGCGAATTCGGCAAGTGTGGTGTAGCGATCAGTTCGTTAAAAGACATGGAAATCCTCTTTGACGGCATTCCACTGGGCGACGTTTCCACCAGCATGACCATCAACAGCCCCGCCTCAATTTTGTGGGCATTCTACATCGCCGCTGCTGAAAAACAGGGTGTCCCGATGGAAAAGTTGCAAGGGACTCTCCAGAACGACATCCTCAAGGAATTCATTGCCCAGAAAGAATTTATCTTCCCGCCCGAACCCTCCATGCGTCTCGTCACAGACACTATCGAATTCGGAACGAAGCACATGCCTCTCTGGAACACCATCAGCATCAGCGGCTATCATATCCGCGAAGCAGGCAGCACTGCCGTGCAGGAATTGGCCTTTACACTGGCGGATGGCCTCGAATATGTCCGCTGGGGAATACGGCGCGGCCTCGATATTGATGATTTTGCGCCGCGTCTCAGCTTCTTTTTCAATGTCCACAACGACTTTTTTGAAGAAATCGCCAAACTCCGCGCAGCACGCCGCATCTGGGCACGCGAAATGCGCGAAACCTTCGGCGCAAAAAATCCCCGTTCGTGGTTGATGCGTTTCCACACCCAGACTGCCGGAGTCAGCCTGACCGCACAGCAGCCCGAAGTCAATCTCGTCCGTGTCGCCATTCAAGCGCTGGCAGCCGTTATGGGCGGGGCGCAGTCGCTCCATACCAACAGCATGGATGAAGCCCTCGCCCTGCCCAGCGAACATGCCGTCACACTCGCCATGCGTACTCAGCAGGTCATCGCGGAAGAAAGCGGTGTCGCCAACACCATTGACCCACTCGGCGGCAGTTATTTCGTCGAAGCGCTCACCAACCAGACCGAAAAAGCCGTTTACGACTATTTCCGCCGTATCGACGACATGGGCGGCGTAATTCCCGCCATCAATGCTGGCTTTTTGCAGCAGGAAATTGCTGATGCCAGCTATCGCAACCAGCGCGAGGTCGATACCAACCAGCGCTTTATTGTCGGCGTGAACAAATACGTCACCGACGAAGCACCTAAAATTCCGATTTTGCAAATGGATCCACAGGGTTATGAACGGCAGATCGCTCGTCTGAATCAGCTTCGCCTCGAACGCGACAATGCCAAAGTCGAGGAAAAGCTAAACGCGCTCCGAGCCGCCTGCGAAGGCACAGACAACACCATGCCCTACATCATCGAAGCCGCCAAAGCCTACGCCACCCTCAGCGAAATCACCGACGTAATGCGTCAGGTTTTTGGTGTGTATCAGGAACCAGCATTCGTATAGTACCATCAAGGAGTCAGCCCGCGTGCCGCCCAAGATCATTTTTCGCGCCCTGAATCGCGCTCACATCTTCCTCTATCGCTCAACAGGCGGGAAAATCCTCGGCAGTATAGCAGGTTCACCCGTCTTGCTCCTGACCACCACCGGACGCAAAACAGGCAAATCGCGCGTCGTCCCCCTCGTCTACTCGTGCGACGGTGAATGCTACACCATAATCGCTACAGATCGTCCCGGCTGGTATGTCAACCTGAAAAATCAGACACACGCATCTATCGCAGTGAAAGGCTCGCAAATCACCGTCACAGCACGCGATGCCAATGCTGATGAAGAATCGCGCCTGTGGGGGAAATTTATCGACCAATCTCCCGCTTTCAAATCCTTTAAAGAACAGGGACATCACCAACTGGTTATTCTCCAACCAGTCCAGCGCTCATAACCGAAAATCGTAGCCCGTTCAAAATAGTCGCTGGATGAACAGCCAGCCTGTCGCATCAGTGCTACAATTAATCGGCAGGGTAGATTGCTCTGTTGCCATACCATAGGGGGTTCATCGTGGGATGCAAATACGCTTGGGCGGACGATAGTCACCTCATTATGGATGCCTATGTGGAATTTCCCTGGAAATGGCCGGATTATGATTCGATGACTAGCGAGATGTTTGATCTCATTCGTTTGGAGAATCATCCCTGCGCGACAGTAGTAGATATATCACATATGGGCGGTATTCCGCGCGGCAATGTCATGGGGTCGCTAACGCGCATGGAAAATCTCATGCCCGACAATGTTTTTGCTTCGGCGGTAGTAGGAGCGCCTTACATGGCGATGGTTTTTCTGGACATCTTATTTCGCATTCGCCCCCGCGCCCGAAGCCGCGCCCTGTTTACCAACACAATTGACGAAGCCCACGCTAAAATCAAGGAATGGTATCAACAAAAGTTTGCATCATCGGATTGAGAACTATTCGCTTTTCAATGAACTTACCTGCAAGGGGAATTGAACAATGGAAAAATGGGAATACTTAACTCGCTTTGTCACAGCCGATGCCAAATCCAACGAGGCCAAAGCCTTCCTCAAACAGCATCGACCCAATTGGAAAAACCCGCCGGTCTACACACCCGAAGCCATGATGCCCGAATTGGATAGTCTGGGCGATCAGGGCTGGGAACTGGTGCATATGGAACCCGTCGCCAAAACAGGCAAAAAGGGCGATGTCTACTTCGGCGATGGCGAGTGGAGCAATACTTATTTTTGCGTATTCAAGCGTCGTAAACCAGCCATCTGAGAGGGATAACTCATGCCAATTTCGGTTCGGTGGGAAAATAATGAAAAAACCATTGTTCGCTGGGAATTTGATGGTCGTTGGACATGGAACGATTATTATGATGCCTTAGAACAATCAGATCGCCTGTTGGATTCAATCCAACGCTCGGCTGATCTGCTGGTGAACATGCAGCAGACAAACTTCATTGCCAATGGATATCCGGCACAATTCCGGCGTGTGTCTCGCTTTCATCCAAAAGCAGGGATTGCTGTGCTGGTTATCACCAACGCTTTTATCGAGACAATGTTGAGAATGATGATGCGTTTCCAGCCGCAGTCTGCTCATCGCATCATCATCGCCCGTTCGCTCGAAAAAGCACAATCCATTCTGCAAGAACATCAGCAGCGAAGTGTATAAGCTTTCGTGATATCTAAAACATTTCGAGAAAAATATGGCCCCTGGGCGGTAGTGGCGGGCGCGTCGGAAGGAATCGGTGCTGCCTTTGCTGCTTCTATCGCCCAGCGGGGTATTAACCTCATCCTCATTGCCCGTCGCGCGGAGCTGCTCGAAAAAACAGCCGAATCGCTGCGTACTACACACAGTGTCGAGGTCGTAACCGCCGCGCTCGATCTGGCATCCCCAACCCTCAGTGCAGATTTACAGCCTTATATCCAGAATCGCGAAATTGGTCTGCTGGTTTATAATGCCGCCGTCTCGGTCATCGGCCCCTTCAACAAAATCAGCCTGGAAGATAAACTCCGTCATGTGCGCGTCAACTGCGACGGCCCGCTCATCTTTGCCAGCCTGCTTGGCTCGCAAATGGTCACGCGGAAGTGTGGTGGCATCATCCTCATGTCATCCGCCGCCGGTCTGAAAGGAACCGAACTCATCACAACTTATGCCGCCACCAAAGCCTTTAACTGGAATCTGGCGGAAGGCTTATGGCAGGAATATCGTCAATCCGGCGTGGATGTTTTAGGCGTACTCGCCGGAGCAGTACAAACCCCCAACTACGGCAAATCGCAGCCGCAGGCCAATCGCTTCGCCCCTGCCCCGCAAGACCCGCACAACCTCGCCGAAAAAGCGCTGCATCATCTCGGCAAAGGCTATCCCATCTGGCGCTCAAGCTGGCAGGTACGCTTTGTCGATATTCTCTTGACTCGTCTGCTGCCGCGCTCCGCCGCTGTCCGCTTTTTCAGCAGCACCACCCGCGATTTATACCGTCAATATCGTGAGTAGAAAGCTAAACTGACTTGAGAGAAGTTATCCCCCTTCGTGAACGCAAATGGGACTACATCCTGCTTGTCTTCTTTGCCATCAACCTCTTCTTTATCACTTACATCGTAGACATCGAACAAAATATTATTCCCGACCCCTATAATTTTACCTATCCAGCTTGGCCTCCCCCTTTCTTCGTAGACATGATTCACAACTACGGCAGCACCATTGATCCGGTTCTAATGGCACGTCCTGTCTGGTGGCGTACCACTATCTGGATTGACACAATATTTTTCGGGCCATACTACGCGGCAGCCATATATGCCATCATCAAAGGCAAGGACTGGATTCGCATCCCCAGCTTCATCTGGGGGTCGATGCTCATCACCAATGTGCTGATTATTCTGAGCGAGGAAATTCACGGGCCATATGCCACACCACAGTTACCAGCCGTTATGGCGCTCAATCTACCCTGGCTCCTGCTGCCGCTGGCGGTCATCTACAAAATGTGGAAAAGCGAACACCCCTTCACACGCTTAAAAAAGGTGAATTGACTATGGCTGCTTCGACTGACATAGCAGGACTGGAACAACTGATTGACGATTACTGCGCCGCATGGAATGAACCCGATACTGTCCGGCGCGACACGATCCTCAAACGGGTCTGGGCGGAAAATGCGACCTACACCGATCCGCGTGCTAACACCAGGGGTATTCAGGAACTCTCTGCACATATCAGTAAAATCATAGCCAGCCGCCCCGGCGCAAAAATCATTCGCACCAGCGCCGTAGATTCGCATCACGGGTTGGCGCGTTTTGCCTGGCGCGTCATGCAAGCCGATGGAAACCTGCTTCCAGAAGGAATTGATTTTGTTGAATTATCCACCGGTGGAAAAATCCAGCGCGTTGTCGGCTTTTTTGGCTCACTCGCTCCGAAAGAGTAGTGATTGCTTCAATATATTTCGCCCACAATATGGGAAATGTGTATAGGGGCGTGTTAATTCGCCCCTGATGATTTTCTGTAAACTTAGGACTGTCGACTAAAACACAACCGGCATCGACTTCATCCCATGCAGCAGCAGCGTGTCATTCCAGACAATATCATCAAAATTCACCGCCAGATCAATATCCGGCAGACGTTCCAGCAGCAGGGGAAAAGCCACCGCCGCTTCTAATCGAGCCAGCGGCGCACCTAGACAATAGTGGATGCCATGACCGAAAGCGATATGGCGGCTCGGTTCGCGCGTGATGTCAAACACATCTGGATTCTCGAAAACCGCCGGGTCGCGGTTAGCCGCCAACAGTGACGACATCACCATTTCCCCCTTGGGAATAATCTGACCGTTTATCTCCACATCTTCCAGCGCCCAACGGCTGGTCGATACCCCCACTGGCCCGTCGAAGCGCAGGATTTCCTCAATCGCATTTTCAATCAACCCCAGATTCGCGCGCAGCATTTCCAACTGGTCACGATGTTGAATCAGCGCCAGCGTACCATTCGCCAGCAGATTCACTGTCGTTTCATGCCCTGCCACCATCAGCAGAAACACCATGCTGATCAGTTCCTGCGCGTCCAGCTTATCTCCGGCTTCTTCCACCTGCACCAAACCCGAAATGAGATCGTTACGCGGGTCAGCCCGCCGTTTGTCAAAAAGAGCATGGAAGTACATAATGAATTCCAGCGCAGCCACACCTGCCCGTTCACGTCCAGCAGGCTTGATCCCTTCGACAACAATGGCCTGTGTCCAGTCACGGAACTTCGGGCGGTCTGCTTCCGGTACGCCAAGCAGTTCCGCGATAACGGTGATCGGCAGCGGCGCGGCAAAATCGAGAATCATATCCATCGTCCCGTGTTCGGGCAGGCGGTTGAGCAAATCCAGCGTGATGTCACGGATTCCCCCTTCCAGTTCGCGGATCATGCGCGGCGTAAATACCTTATGGACGAGTGCGCGCAAACGGGTATGATCCGGCGGGTCTACCGTCAGCATATGGCGGTTAATGGTCGCCTGTGCCGACAGCGATGGATCGTTCCGGCTCAGATGCTCGTTGCCCGGACGGCGGAAAATGCTTTTGGTGAATCGGTCATCTTTGAGGATATTGATGCTGTCTTCGTAGCGTGTCAGCATCCAGGGATAGGTATGCAGTTCTTCCTGCGGCAGTTTATAAACAGGCACTTCACGACGCATCCGGGCTAATATAGGATGAGGGTTCGCAAAGCCAGCGGGAGTGAAGAGTTCTTCAACATAATCCAATGTGTTGACCATTCTGTTTCCTTGTTTGAGGACAAGTTATGCAATACAATAGAGCTTAATCTACAGTGTGTATCACAAAAACTCAAGCAATGTTACAAAATATTCTCCAAAAACTCATTTAGGTACAGACACTTATGATCGAAAAAGTAGATCGCCGTTTCAAACGGACACAAAAACTGCTGATGGATGCCCTTATCGCCTTAGCCCAGCGCGATGGCTACGATGCCGTTACCATCCGTGACATCACTGGTTTTGCCGATATTTCTTACTCGACTTTCTTCCGTCACTACGACGACAAAGATGAACTCCTCATGAGCATTCTTAAAAATGCCATCGAAGAGATGCGCGAGTTGATGCAAAATCAAACCACCCCTGAAGCGGATGGAAGACTCATTTTCCAGCATGTCTTGGACAACCAGAGTCTCTACCGCGTCCTGCTCGGTGGACTCAACTCCAGTGCGATGGTACAAAAAGTGCAGGATATGATTATTCAGGAAATTATGACCAATCAGACTGGATTTTCGCTTGGAACCATCCCCGCAGATGTCGCTGCCAATCATATCGCAGCCTCAGCGCTGGCAATGGTCAAATGGTGGCTGGATCATGACATGCCCTACCCGCCGGAACAGATGGGCAGCATTTACGCTGCGCTCATCATCCAGCCAGTAAAACCGCGCTAAAGCCACTTTGTATCACTTATGTCCAATTAATGAATAGCTAATGTTCACATTGTAATATTCTTCCCGCAGTTAAACACTTCGGTTTGAGGAGAATTACAGTGACCAGTGGGGTTCATACACTTCAGCCTGCTGAGCAAAAAGCCAATCGTCGGCTGACAACATGGGTGCTGTGGGGCGGCATTCTGTTCAGCTTTCTTTTCACCATGCTCATCTGGGCAACTGCGCCCAGTCTGAGCGTCTTCCCGCACCTCGCGGATCAAGGACCAGCGTGGTACTACTGGAAACTGCCAGAACCCAATCTGATGGCACGCCTTACATCATGGGGATTTTATCTGGCACATCAGTTCGCCCTCTGGGGCTTAATCTGGTACGCCCAAAATCGCGTCAAAAAGTACAGCACCAGCCTCCACAAAGTGAACATTCTGGCCTTAGCGGTGAACGCACTGTTCATCGTCCTGCACCTCGTCCAAACCCATATCTGGTATGACGGACTCGCGCAGGACGTTTCCATTTTCAGCTCACAAGGTTCGGTTATCGTCATGCTGGTCTGGATTCTGCTGATGGAAAACAGTCGGCGCGGCATATTTTTCGGCAAAAAACTGCCTCTCAGCAAACGCATCATCGAGGTCGCGCGCAAATATCACGGCTACTATTTCGCCTGGGCTATCGTTTACACCTTCTGGTATCACCCGATGGAAGCCACCAACGGGCATCTGGTCGGATTTTTCTACACCTTCCTCCTGATGCTGCAAGGGAGTCTGTTCCTGACTCGCATCCATGTGAACAAATTCTGGATGTTCATACAGGAAGTGATTGTGCTGGCACACGGCACGATTGTCGCCATCGTACAGGGCAATAACATGTGGCCGATGTTCCTGTTCGGCTTCGCCGGGATTTTCGTCATCACCCAGATGCACGGTCTGGGGCTGAAAAACTGGATCAAGTGGCTCTTACTCGGTATCTACATCGTTGGCGCGGTACTCGTCTACTCACAGCCGCTCTGGCAGGGCAAATTATGGCAGCTCGCGGCTATCCCGGCAGTGGATTACCTCGCTGTCGTGGTGCTGGCGCTCCTCATCGGACTGGGCATTTGGCTTTATGACCGCTTCCGGGGCAGCAAGAATGACGTTGGTTTGGCGACAAGCACCCAAACGACCTAATCAGA
>JBGAGR010000120.1:0-21620 GCA_044226645.1 Aggregatilineales bacterium | reverse complement strand
TGTAGAAATACCTGTTCCAAATCGACATTGTACGCATCAGCCAACACAATGACTGACCATAAACAATCCGCCAACTCGTGAGCCAGTTTGGCATCGACATCCAGAATGGCACGAACACCATTTTCGCCTGAACCAGCTTGACCAGATCGCCAACGTCGCCGACAAACGCGCGAGTTCTTCATCTGTCCACGAACGACCATAACGACCAGTTTCAAATTCAGCGTAGCGTTCACGGATTTGCAGTGCACGCTGGATGAGTTGTTGAAACTCCACTACGACACCTGCGCTTTATACGGTTTTTCTTCATTCCACCATTTCACGGCGGCTTCGATGCGATCCATCTGCACTGCGACACCAATACCGGGCGCAGTCGGTACGGCGATGCGGCTGTTCGCACCGAGTACAAAAGGCGGCTCGGTCAGGTCGGGACTATAGTAACGATCTGTAGCGGAAACATCGCAGGGCAGCGTGACACCGGGAAGCGACGCAAACGCCAGATTAGCTGGCCCGTCCGATGCCCGTTTCAACAGCCGCCAATCCCAGCGGGATATTGTTTTCCACAGCGATTTTGTAAATTTCGAGACTTTCCGTGTAGCCACTCACCCGCGCGGGCTTGATTCCAAAATTTTGCAAGCCCCCAATTCCAGCGCGAGACGGAAATGATCGGCAGTGTGAATACTCTCATCGAGGCAAATGGGTGTTTTCAACTGCGGCTGAAGTTTGCTGTGTTCGTAGATGTCATCGTAACCGAGCGGTTGTTCGATCATCAGCAGATTGAAGTCATCCAACTGCTTGAGATGTTCAGCGTCAGCCAATGAATAGGCGCTGTTGGCATCCAGCATCATCGTGATGTCAGGGTAAACTTTGCGCACGCCGCGTGCGAGTTCGACATCCCACCCAGGCTTGATCTTGAGCTTAATGCGCCCATAGCCCTGATTCAAACGCTTGGTAATAATCGCCAGAGTCGCGTCCACACTCGGTTGAATGCCAATGCTCACGCCGACATTGGCATATCCGCGCGGTTTATGTTCGGGCGGCAGATGACTGGCGAATGCATCCGCCAGCGAGACATTATTTTTCTTCGCCAGTGCATCCCAGACAGCGGCTTCCAGCGCATGTTTCGCTAACGGATGTCCGCGCACTTCGCTGAGTAAAGCAGGAACTTCTGTCGCGTCCTTTATCGTTTTACCAAGCAGCGCCGGGACGAGAAATTCACTCAGGACATGCAGTTCTGTGCCAACCGTTTCATAGCTGTAGCCGGGATTGATTTCCGCCGAGGCTTCCCCCCAGCCGATCATGCCATCGTCGGTTTCCAGCGCGACCAGCACACGGGCTTTATAGGGTTCTTCGCCAAAGCTGGTGCGCAGCTTTTCCGCCAGTTCCATCGCAATAGGATAGAGCTTGATGGACTTCACAGTGATCGAGTTCACAACAATTCTCCTAAAAAGGTTTAGTTATACAGAGTCGCGCTCTGCGGATTATCTATGCGGCAGTAAAGATTCAGATGAAATCAATAAGTCGGCACAGATTGTACCACCTGAGAGCGGGTCTATACAGCCGAAGTGAGGGCATGGTATCCTGCGCAAAAATGACCGCACTTCGTGGAGGAAACATGACCGATTATGCTGCTTTCCAGAGACTTTCCCCGAACACACTGGCAGACACGCTCACTCATGACCGTGTGATGAATATCAGCATCCGTCCGCTGTGGCAGGGAATGCCGCGTGTGGCTGGCCCAGCTTATACGGTACGATGTGCGCCCGCTGATAATCTGATGCTGCACGCTGCGATTTATCGTGCTGCACCGGGTTCCATCATCGTCGTGCAGCGGGCGATGTTGATTACGCGGTCGCGGGAGGGAATGTCTGCGCAGTCGCTCAGAAAGCACGGCATAGCCGCGTTCTGTAGTGGATGGTGTCATTCGTGATCTGGCAGAAGTGCGCAAGATGCGTTTTCCCGTATTCGCGCGAGGAGTAATTCCAATTCCCGGCGGCAAGAATATCGTCGATTCGCTCAACATCCTGGTGATGTGCGGCGGGGTACAGGTAGCGCCCAATGATATTGTCGTTGCGGATGAAGAAGGAATCGTGGTCGTGCCTTCTGAACAGGCAGACTCAGTATTACAAACTGCTCAAGCACGCGCTGCTAAAGAGGCCAACGAGAATTTAGAACAATGGGAAGCCGCCCATCACGCCCGTATTGAGGATATCCTGCGTCAGAAAGGCTTTACGGGTTAATATTCCTCCCGCTCCAGGTAGTAAAACGCGCGATCACGCCCTTCATAATGGACATGGAAAAAATCGGTCACGCTGTAGTTCAGACCGAACAAATTTTGGATTAAGGCGCGGGTGTGCTGCCGCCATACTTTCGCCAGTTCGGGGTCGTTCTTGATAATATCGGGATAATTGACCGGGACTTCCAACAGGGCAAAGGCTTTTGGGGAATTGAGTTCCTCTGGCGGCACAGCAAATCCGTGAGTATCAGATGTTGTCGGATTCACAATCGGAGTATTCAGCTTCAACAAATCCTCAAAACTGACTGACCCCGCATCACCATTCAGCCGCGCTTCAACTGCCGCATTCATAACCCACCACTCGACCAGCAGGCGATCTGATGCACCGAGGGTTGCCAGTCCGCCCTCATCAGCCGTACCATAATAATTTTCCAGATAGGTACGGCAGACACCACCCAACTTGTGAATGTTCAGATAGGCATTGAGCGATATGAGCGGGTCGAATGTCCATGTGACCAGCTTCAAGCCCTGCTCAATAGCACATTTTCGCTGTTCGCACTTGAGTTGAAACCCAACCCCCTGCCCCCGGTATTCCGGCAGCACCACCATGCGCTTCGACACCAGTTGCAGATTTTCCGCCACCGCACCTGCTTCCCGCGTACCAATAAAATCAATCAGAACACCGATCATCCGTCCGGCATCAAACGCCGCCAGCACATGACCGCCGTGAGTCGCCAGCGAGTACAGCATATGCGCCGGGACAATCGATTCGAGGTCATTGCCCCAGAAGACTTTTTGCAATTCAACGGCTTCGTGCATTTCTTCAAGCAGCGTGAGGGGTTTTATTTCGATGGAGTTCATTATGTTTAGCGATCTTTAGATACTGCGTGGGCGACGGCGCAGCGTGTAGCGCAGCATGGGCAGCCAGTAGGGTTTTTCCGGCATGTAGGTCAACAAGGTATCTTCAAAACGGCGAGGATGAATACCGAAATAATTATAGGTATTCCCTAACTGAGCAGTGCGATTGGTCGCCATAATATCAAGCCACTGGGGGGTCAACAGCGAGCGCGGGAAAATACGGGTATAAACAGCCGCTAACCAGCGCAGCACGTAAGGCGGAACAGGCAGCAAAAAGCGATAGGTGCCGGATACGCGCATGATCGTATGCATCAAGTCTTCTACCGTGATGTATTCCGGGCCGCCGATTTCCATCGTGGAATCAATCGTATCAACTCGTTCAAGGGTGCGGACGAGCGCCTCGACCAGATCATCAATATAAATTGGATGCAGCACCACTTCCCCACGTCCCGCCATAAGGAAAACAAACGGAGATGCCCTCAGCATCATAGCGATGTGGTTGACAAAGGCATCATCTTCACCGAAAACCACGCCAGAGCGAATGATTGTGTAAGCCAAACCGCTAGTACGAATCAATTCCTCCACGCCACCTTTGATGCGCATGAGTGTATAGGCGGAAGATATGGACGCACCAATCTGGCTTACTGTGATAATGCGCCCCACACGCGCTGAACGTGCAGCAGTGGTCAGGTTGCGGGTTCCGACCAGTTCAACTCGTTCCAGATCACGGGTGCGCCCCCACCACTGTGCGCTTTCCAGATGAATGATGGTATGAACCCCAGTGACTGCCTTGAAAATTGCTTCTTCATCAAGAAGCGTTCCGATAACGATTTCTGGTGGATTCTCCCAGGGAAGTTTTTTGGCTTTGTTTTCCGGCAGCAGGCAGCGCACACGCTGGTTGTCGGCCATAAGCCGTGACACCAGATGTCGTCCGATAAAACCTGTCGCCCCAGTAACGAGAATCATGGCTCCTCCGTAAGAGATGCATTATAACATCCGTCAAAGGCAGATTGAATGGCTCAAAAGAGCAACGACTGACCTTGTGAAGGGTTACTTTAGGAAGATATAATCTCTACCTTAAACTTGAACGAATTTTGTGGTTGGCTGCATGAGCCACCTCTTGGAGGACATTGTGGAAGAAAGACGGCGGGTAGTGGTAACGGGCATGGGAATTATCTGCCCGACGGGAAATAGTCCGGAAGAAGCGTGGGCGAACGCGGCAGCCGGTAAAACCGGGATTGGTTACGTTAAGCGTTTTGATACATCGCATCTGGAAAATCATTTCGGGGGCGAAGTCAAGAACTTTGACCCAAATGAAGTCTTAGGACGGCGCGATGCCCGTCGTACAGACCGTGTGACCCAACTCGGCCTGTATGCAGCCATTCAGGCTATGGAAAACTGTGGATTACAGATTACCGAAGATAACCGCTACGATATCGGGTGCTCGATGGGCAGCGGCATCGGCGGTATTGGTTCAATTTACGAAAGCATCAAGGCCTTCATCGAACGCGGCGCGAAAGCCGTCAGCCCCTTGATGGTTCCCATGATGCTTCCGGACAGCCCTGCTGCCAAAGTCTCCATGACGTTTGGCTTACGCGGCCCGAACTTCGCCATTTCTACCGCCTGCGCCACGGGCAACAACAGCATTGGCGAAGCAACCGAAATTATCCGGCGTGGTGCGGCTAAGGCTATGCTGGCAGGCAGCAGCGAAGCTGGTCTGGTGGACATCGCTATCGCCAGCTTCAATAATATGACCGCCATCTCACGCCGCAATGATGCGCCCGAAAAGGCTTCACGCCCCTTCGATAAAGATCGCGATGGTTTCGTCATCGCGGAAGGCGCGGCTCTGCTGATGCTGGAAGATTTGGAACATGCACTGGCACGCGGGGCAACCATACATGGCGAAATCCTGGGCTACGGACACACTTCTGATGCCTATCATGTCACAGCTCCACTGGAAACAGGTGAAGGTGCGGCTAAAGCGATTGAACGCGCGTTGGCAGATGCAGGGATGACAGCCGAAGACATTGATTACATCAATGCACACGGTACCAGTACCCCATTGAACGACAAAAGCGAAACGGTGGCGATCAAAAAGGCGCTTGGCGAACAGGCCTATGAAATCCCGATCAGCTCGACCAAATCCGTCACCGGGCATCTGATGGGCGGCGCAGGAGCGGTTGAGGCGGTCTTCAGCCTGATGGCAATGCGGGACAACTTTATTCCACCGACTGTCAATCTGGATAACCCAGACCCGGAATGCGATTTAAACTACACCCCCAATGTGGGTGTCAAGCATGAAATTAACACCGTCATGAGCAATTCATTTGGCTTTGGCGGTCACAATGCGGTACTTATCTTTGGCAAATACCAGCAAAATGGTCACTCATAAACAGGAGCTTTCACCGACCTCAACCGGCATTTATGCACACATTGTCGGTTGGGGAATGGCTGTTCCTGATACCGTTCTCACCAATACAGACCTTGAGGCCATTGTCGAAACCAGTGACGAGTGGATTCGCACACGCACTGGAATTCGTGAACGCCGCATCGCCAGTGAACGTGAGTCCAGTGCCAGCCTGGGGCTGAAAGCCGCCCGAAAAGCATTACAGATTGCCAATATTCAGCCAGTTGATATTGACCTGATTATTGTTGCTACATCCACGCCGGAGAATATTTTCCCCAGCACTGCCAGTTTGATTCAGAACTGGCTTGGTGCGGGAAAAGCCGGGGCATTTGACCTGAGCGCGGCCTGTTCTGGCTTCGTCTATGGTATGGATATGGCAACCCAATCCATTCGCTCTGGCAGCATCAAAACAGCGCTGGTGATTGGCTCAGAAACCATGAGCCGCGTCATGGATTGGCAGGATCGTGGGACATGCATCATCTTCGGCGATGGCGCTGGCGCAGTCGTGTTAAAAGCCAGCACTGTTCAGGGCGGTGTACTTTCTGCTGTGCTGCGTTCCGATGGTTCTGGCAGTGATTTGCTAGGCATCCCTACCGTGGGCAGTATCGACCTGCGAAACCTGGATTTTTCGCCTGACGATCATAAAATGGACAAAATGTTCATGAACGGTAGCGAAGTTTTTAAATTCGCCACCCGTGTCATCGGCGACAGCATCGTAGAAGCATTGGACAAAGCCGACCTGTCGGTAAAAGACCTATCATTGATCGTACCGCATCAGGCGAATGCACGTATCACCCAGGCTGCCGCACGCGCCTTGAAGGTCGAAGCCGATATGTTCATGAGCAATATTGACAAGTATGGTAACACCTCCGCCGCTTCGATCCCGATTGCGCTGTGTGAAGCTGTCGAGCAAGGACGCATTAAACCTGACCAGTATCTGGCTTTTATTGGTTTCGGGGGCGGGTTGACCTGGGCTTCGATGGTAGTCAAATGGAGCAACGTGGGTGCGCTGGACAAGAGTCCAGCCATGTTCATCAGTCAGCAGCGGCGCGAAATCACCTATCTTTCGGCGCGTTGGCGTGTCGTTCTGCGGCGGATAGGTCGCCAGATCAACAACCTGTTCGCACGAGTAATTCCCCGCATTGGGCGCAAATCAGGCGATCAATCAGACATCGATTAGCGACCCCGATTACCCATCATATCCCCTTTCTGCAATCGCAAAAGGGGATTTTCTTTTTATTTACCCCTGTAGCTCAACAAATTTCCTCTGGAAATACTGCCCAGTACCTCCGTACTACTCAAAGTCACCGAAACCTTTTTGCAACTCCACCGTCGGTATGGGCAGAACGGTCAAATTGACCCATTATCATCAAGAGGGAGTAAATGCTCATGCAGGTTCAGAAACGACATTTTGGTCTCGTAATCGCCATTCTGGCACTCTTCGCAATTTTCTTCGCACAATCCGTCAGTATGGCTCAGTCCCCCACAGCCACCACCCAGGTGGAACTGGTGGGTGTCATCGAAGCTATGACACTCGATACCATTACGGTCAATCAGCAGGTCATTGATGTAAGCAGCGCGGAAATTAAAGTCGCACTGGAAATCGGCATCGCTGTGAAGGTCGAAGGTACCATTGATGCCACTGGACAGATCATCGCCCAGCAGGTCACATCACCCGACGACACGCAGGGCGGTATGCTGCCCGGTGAAGTCGAAATTGTGGGACTCCTAACGGCTTATGAAGGCACAACCATGACTATCGGCGGACAAACGTTTGATGTCAGCACAGCAGAAATCAAGGCTGGCGTGGCTGTAGGCGAAATCGTGAAGGTTCACGCTGTTCCTTCGGACACTGGCGTATGGATGGCACGCGAAGTTGAAGTCGCGGCTCTTGGCACACCTGATAATACCAATGCCAATGACAACAACTCGAACGCCAACGACAACAACTCGAATGCCAATGACAACCAGAACACCACCGACTTTGAGGGTGGTGAAATCGAACTCACTGGAACCCTGACAGAAGTCAACAGTGACTCCATCGTGGTCGCCGGACAAACAATCAATACTGCCACAGCGGAAATCAAGGACACGCTGGTTGTCGGTGCACTAGTCAAAGTACACCTGAGCGTCGTCAATGGCGAACTGGTTGCACGTGAAGTCGAGCTGGTCGGACAGCCAGGTCAAAATGGCGAAGACAATGGTGCCGTAGTTATTCCCGCAGATTGCGTCCCTGCCCAACCCGCTGGATGGACGACCTACACTATTCAGGCTGGCGACACGCTCTCCAGCATCGCAGAACGCAGCAACGGCAGTGTGGGCGAAATCGCTCTCGCCAACTGCATCACTGACCCACGCTTTATTGTTGCCGGAATGAGCATCTATGTTCCGCAGCAGCCGGTTGCAGAAGACAACCTCAACAGCAACGATAATCAGGGACAGAACAACCTGAACAATAACGACAACCACAGCGGTGAAGACAACAATAGCAATGCTAACGACAACCACAGTGAAGATAACCACAACAGCAATGATAATCAGGACGATCATGGTGGTAGCAACAGTGGCGGCGGTAGTGATGACGGAAGCGGTCACAGCTAGAGAATCAGTCTGATCTTTAGACTTGATTAAAGATCATCAAATCGCGGCGGGGTGGCTAAATGTCGCCCCGCTTCGCTGCCACGAGGCACTCATGTCCATTTAGTAAAGCAAGGTCTGCAAAGCTCATGACAGAATATACCGCTCAATCCATGTCGCTCGGTGATAGAGCCGAACATGCAAACACAAGCGCCCCTTTTCAAAGTGACTACGCGAAGAGTGAAAACCCTCAGTCTTCCAGTCGTGTTTTGAGTTGGGTCAAGTCTGGATGGTTACAGGGTGCTGTTCTCTACGGGGTATCTTTTGTCATCCTCAGCATCATTATCTTCGCAACACCGGGTTTTCTGGGCAACGATGACTATTACCATGCTCGCATGGCGGCGCAGATTTTCGATCAGGGGCGGCTGGCGCTTCAGTTTCCCTGGCTGCCGGATACCATTCTGGATGCACAACACTTTGTCGATCATCATCTGCTGTTCCATCTGTATGTCGCACCCTGGATGCACTGGGGCGGCATGGCAGGCGCAAAACTGGCAGTCGTAAGCATCGCCGCCGCGATATGGGTGGCGGTGTGGTTATTTTTCAGACAAATCCAGGTGAACTATGCTTTTCTGTGGACGGTTGCCCTCTTCGGCGTGTCAAACCCCTTCCTGTATCGCATGTTGATGATTCGCACGCAGGGCGCATCACTGCTCCTGCTCGTCATCGCCCTGACGATCTTATTCAGCAAACGTCAGCGCTGGCTGATTGTGGTAGCTTTCGCCTATACGTGGCTCTATGATGGCTTCGGACTCATGCTGATTTTCGCCCTCGGTTACAGTGTGGCGACATGGCTGGCAGAACGTCGCTGGGAATGGAAGCCAGTCGTTTATACGGCGATTGGGATCACGGCAGGACTGGTCATTAACCCCTATTTCCCACAGAATATTTTGTTCATTACCGATCATCTGGGGGCAAAAGTCAATTTCCAGAGCGGCATACCCGTTGGAAACGAATGGTATCCCTACGACACGGATGTGCTGCTGTCCAATTCAGGTGGCGCATTACTCCTGCTGCTGGTGGGATTTCTACCCGCATCCTTTATCGGACGGCGGCGTGACCGGGTAGAGAACACACTTCTGTTTGTTGCCATCATCACACTCTTTATGGTACTGCGTTCCCGGCGTTTCATCGAATATTTCCCGGCTTTCGCCCTGCTCTTCAGTGCTGCGGCCTGGAGGCGTGGGAGCCTGCAAACAACTGGATTAGCCTTCTTTTCAGGCAAAAAAGGCCGCGTTATATTGACTGTACTGAGCATGGCTGCCCTGACCTTCTTCGCCGCTCGCACCCTGAATGACACCTATAAAACGGCACAGAACAGCACATCCATTGATTATATGGCGGGTGCGGCACGCTGGTTGCAGCGCAATACACCGCCGGGAACGCTCGTTTTCCAGACCGATTGGGATGACTTCACCAATTTGTTTTACTACAACACGTCGAATCATTACCTGATTGGCCTCGATCCTACCTACCTGCAATTAAAAAACCCTATCATGTGGGATGAGTGGGTCGATATTACCCAGGGGCGCATTTCCCAACCCTCGCGCCTCATTCAGGCCGCCTTTGGCGCGACCTATGTGGTCAGCGATACCCGTCACAGCAATTTTGAAGATCGTGTACGTGACGATTCTCATATGCAACTGGTGTATCGTGACCAATACAGTTATATCTGGCGTATAGTAGGATACCCTTCATAGGCACTTTCTTATCCAGCGAATGAGATACGATGATACTTATCGTCTTACCGGATATTCCAGCCGAAGACCGGCTGCTTGCACAGGCACGACAAGGCAATCATGACGCACTCATGCAAATTTATGAAAGCTACTTTCCACCCATCTATAATTTCATCCGCCTGCGGGTCGATGATCTGAACGTTGCTGAAGATATGGCGAGCGAAGTATTTGTGAAACTGGTGGAAGCGCTGCGGGGACGGAATGCGCCACAACATAGTCTGCGCGGTTGGCTGTTCCGTGTCGCACGTAACCACATCAGCGATCATTATGGACGTAAGCGCGACCTGACAACGGAGGCGCTGGAAGAATGGATCCCCGCGTCAGGTGAATATGACCCGGAAACACAATTTATGCGTGCTGCCGATATGGCACGCACTCGGCAGGCGCTGCGAATGCTGGCTGCCGACCAGCAGGAAGTACTGCTGCTGCGCTTCAGTCAGAGTCTCAGCTTACAGGAAACCGCCGATATTATGGGTCGCCAGGTGAGCGCGATCAAATCATTGCAATTCCGCGCGGTCAATACACTCCGCCAGATTCTGGGCGAGTTCAAAGTGGAAAACGATAATGGCTGAACAGGATTTACTCAACGCTTTCAACGATTGTATTGACCGGTTGGCTGCTGGTCAAAGCATTGATGAATGCCTGCGCCGTTATCCGCAGTTCGCAGCGGCTCTGCGCACTATGCTCGAAACCGGGCAGCAAGTTCGCGCCATGCGTGTTTCGCCTGTCGAAGTAGCACAGGTACAGGAACGGGCGCGTTACCGCTTTGAAGAAGCTGTCCGCATGACAGCCCCACGCCGCAAACCAGCTTATCCTGTTTACCATCTCGCCAGTCTGGCAGCAGCAATCCTGTTGATTAGCGTTGTAATCCTGGGTGGCGCGGGTGTTATGGCACAAGCCAGTTTACCGGGTGATCCCCTCTATGGTGTGAAGTTGTTCACGGAGAAAATTCAGGTAGCCTTCGACCCTAATTTAGCGACTCAATTTGACCAGCGCCGTATTGATGAGACACAGCAGCTTATCAATACTGGGCGTACCGAGGACGTGTCCTTTCGGGGTGAAGTTGCATTCGTAGATGCAACACATTGGACAGTCGCCAGCCTGAGAGTCACAATTTCACCAGATACCAGGGGGGCAGCAGCGGTTCACGATGGTGATATTGTAGAAGTTCAGGCAACCACTACGTCAATGGGTGAAATCATCGCCAACAGCGTTATCGTATTGGTCGAGAAACCGCCAACGCCTACGCCCCTTCCTACCCATGTTCCGACCGCCTTCCCGGTTACGGCACGCCCTACAGCAACGGATACGCCGACTATTACGTCGACTCCTAGTATCACACCGACTCCTTCCCCTTCGTTGACCGGCACACCAACAGCGATTCCAACGATAACGTACACCCCTTCACCGTCCAGCACCGCAGCGCCAACACTAACGCTTACACCATCAGCAACGGCCTGTATCCCAACTGCTCCAGCGGGATGGGTATCCTATCAAGTGCAGCCCGGTGACAGCCTTTCTCGTCTGGCAACCAGTCGAAATATCACCTTAAATCAATTGATGGCAGTGAATTGTCTGGTTGATCCCGGTTTCATCGTAGCGGGTGAAGAGTTGTATTTGCCCGCTGTGCAACAAATCGGGACGACACCTCAACCCACGAGCGAAGGCAGCGACAACAACACCAACCTCAACGACAACGCCAGCGACAATTCAGGCGGAGGAGACAACAATTCGGGCAGCGGTAGCTCGAATTCGAACGATAACAACGACAACGGAGACGATCACGGCGGTCACGGCAGTGATGGTTAGCTCGCTATAAGGTGAATCAAAACGCCTGGTCATAGCTGCACCGGGCGTTCGATTTTCAGACTCTGTTTTAGCGGCGACGATTGAGCAAGCTGATGTAATACAGCAGGTTGAGCAATGCCGTAATCGCTGCGGCGACGTAGGTCAGCGCAGCAGCGGTCAGCACCGAACGTGAACCACCGCTGTCATCCGTGCTCATCATCAGACCACTTTCGCTCAACAGCTTGAGGCCACGACGGCTGGCATCAATCTCAACAGGCAGCGTCAGCACCATGAACAGCACTACTACTGCATAAAACAGAATACCGATTTCAATCAACCCCGCCAGATTCAGCAGCAAACCGGCGATAATCAGCAGATACGATACCATCGGGCTGAAGCGCATCGCCGGAATCAGGAAACTGCGCATCTGAATCAGCATCGAATGTTCAGCATACTGCTGCGCGTGACCGAGTTCATGCGCCACAACCGCCATCGCTGCCACTGAAGGTGTAGTCGCAACTTCCTGCGACATACGGACGACATTGGTTGTCGGATCAAAATGGTCACTGCGCTGTCCGGGTGTACCTTCCAGACCGACACCCTCTAAACCCGCGCTGCGCTTGATCCGTTCCGCCACCTGAACGCCTGTCAGGTTCGCGCTGTTACGCACCTTTGTCCATTTGCTAAATGCGGACATCACCAGAAACTGCGCCCCCAACGATAAGATAATCGCCGGAAGAAACACCAGCAGAAAATAACCTGAGTTGAAAAATCCCCCAAAACCGATCATTGGAATCCTCCCATACTTGGGGCGTTCTACACACTATTACTCTATACGCAATCGTGTAAGAAATATTGCAGAAAATAGCTAAATATTCGATAAGAATCGTCAGCCAATTCGCCCGGATGGTCCATGCCCCGGATAGATCGTTTTCACGCCCAGAGCACGGATTTTCGCCCAACTCGCCAATACAGGATCATCTGATTCTCCTGTTGCCATTAACGGATGGGGTAAGTCACCCGTAAAAGCCGCGCCTGCGTCCAGAATCAAGCTCACACTGTCATCAGAATGACCGGGCGTTGGGATAATTTGGCCGTTGATGCCTAATGTTGTCAGAAACAACCTACTCTCGCTGAAAGTCAGCAGCTTATTATCATGAAGCGCGATTTCGACATAGTGATTTTCTGGCTTCATGTACGTTCCGAGAACAGGCACAGCAGCGACCTGATTTTCCATCAGAATCAACTTCACGCCTGTGTGCTTCAATTCCTGCGCCAGACCAGCATGATCGGGGTGATAATGCGTAATCAGGAAGTATTTCAGCGCTTTCAAATCCACACTCATGCGTTTACATTGATGCTGCAATTTCGCCAGCGTTCCCGGCCATCCAATATCCACCAGCAAGCGCGGCTGCTTATCCGAGAGAACATAGTAGTTAGTCGAGTCGTAGCCTACGTTGACGATATTCATCGTCGTTTATCCGCCCAGAACCTTTGACAGCGCAGCGCGGGTATTCATCTCCAGTGGCAGCAGCAGGTTATCAATCAGGCGGGTTGTGCCAATCTTAACCGCCATCGAGAGCAGCAAGGGTTGCTCAGTTGGAGCATCCAACTCGCGCAAATCCACCGCTCTTGCTGCCGAAACATAATCCGTTTCCGCGAGTGGTTCTGTAAGCAGTGTATCATTCATCATTCGGCGCAGTGCTTCTGGCTGGCGTTCGCCCATGTCATAGGTTTTCGCTGCCGATTGCAAGGCGCGATATAACACACCTGCTGCTTTACGCTGTTCGGGTGAGAGATACACATTACGCGAACTCATCGCCAGTCCATCGGCTTCACGCACAGTAGGACAAATAGCGATTTCCAGCGGGAAATTAAGGTCATGTGCCATGCGTTTGATGATCGCCACCTGTTGAGCATCTTTTTGCCCAAAGTAAGCGATATCTGGCTGGGTGAGGTTAAATAACTTGGCGACCACCGTCGCCACACCGCGAAAATGACCGGGACGGTGCGCCCCTTCCAAGCCTTGCGAGACTTCTGTCACTTCGACCCATGTCTGGAATCCCGCTGGATACATCATCTCGGGAGTAGGCGTAAAGACCAGATCAACACCAGCCTTTTCCAACTTTGCCAGATCACCCGGCAAATCACGCGGGTATTTCGACAGGTCTTCATTGGCGGCAAACTGTGTCGGATTCAGAAAGATCGTCACCATCACAGCATCATTGTCCGCGCGTGCCTGTTCTGCCAGCGAGGTATGCCCGACGTGCAAAGCGCCCATTGTCGGGACGAGTCCGACCCGTCCCGGCAGTGCCAGCCGCGCAGTTCGCAATTTTTCAAGGGTATCAACGACTTGCACGATTATTTCCAGCGTCCGCGAATTCCCGCCAAAATTTCTTCACTCATGGTTGAACTGTTCCCGATGGTTGGGAACTGACCGCCCTTTACTTCTTCGACATACTGACCGATTGCAGTTTGAATAAGCTGTCCCGCCTCGACATACTTTTTGGCGTGACGCGGCCCAAAGGACGGGAATAATCCGAGAATATCGTGGAAGACCTGCACCTGACCACTGCAATATGGCCCAGCGCCGATTCCAATCGTCGGGATTTTGAGACGTTCGGTGATTTCCTGTGCCAGTTCTGCCGGAACAAGTTCCAACACCAGCGCGAATGCCCCGGCATCCTGTACCGCCTGCGCATCGCACAATAATTGTTCGGCAGTATCCTTATCTTTGCCCTGCACCCGGAAGCCGCCAAACTGGTTCACGCTCTGTGGAGTCAGCCCGATATGCGCCATCACCGGAATGCCAGCCTGTACCAGACGATCAATAGTTGGCGCGATATATTCTCCGCCTTCTACCTTAACAGCCCCAACCCCACTTTCCTGCATCAGACGGGCAGCATTATTCATACCCTGTTCGATACTGGATTTGTAAGTCATAAAGGGCATGTCACCTACAATCAGGGCGCGTTCAGTAGACCGAACCACGATTCCCGAATGGTAAATGATATGGTCAAGCGTGACCGGGATGGTCGAATCGTGTCCCTGTACCACCATCCCCAGTGAATCACCAACCAACAGCACAGGCACACCAGCCGCCTCACTGAGATAAGCGCTGGTGGCATCGTAAGCCGTCAGCATAGCGATGCGTTCATCATTCGCCTTCATTTTTTGGATGTCACGGATTGTCAATCGCATGATTTTCACTCTGCCTCATGATGCGTTCAATAAAATCAATATTAACCTGACGTGCTTGCAGCATCGGGTACGAGTGACGCGCCAACTGGCGATAGAGTTCCGCGAAAGGTGTATCCGCCAGACTCTCCAGATGCGCGGCAATAGTCCCCACATCACCCCGCACCAATGGCCCTGTCAGTGCGCCCGGAATGCCCTGCTCTCGCAAGTTCTCAAGCGTACCGCGCATAAGTCCATTGAGTGCCTGATCGGCTGTAGCCTGCTCCGCGCCGAGTCCGACTAAAAGCTGCTCGGCAATTGCATACAGCGTCACAGTGTAATTGCTGGCAAACACCAATGCACTATGATAAACGGCTTTCTTTCCCGCAGGTATAGCCAGGATATGCCCACGCAATGCCTCGACCATCCCGGTTAGCCAACTGCGCAGCACCTCGCTTTCTGCCTCAAGAGCAAACACTGTACCGGGCACATTGGTTACGCTGGTTTCTACATCGGCAAACGGAAAAATCGGGTGCAGACTGCCTACCATCACCCCACGTTCCGCCAGCGCTCTTAACGCAGTCCCATCACGCGCGCCGGATGTATGAATAACTGCCTTGCCAGACCAATCCTTGCGCTGAAAACCATGTGCAATCGTTTCAATAGCATCGTCCGGCACAGTAAGCAGTGTCAAATCCGCGGCTTCAATGACTTCCTCTGGCTTGACAGCAGCCATTGCGCCAATTTGCGCCCCTAAATCCGCCGCTTTCGCTGATGTACGACTGTAGACCGCGCTCACAGAGAATCCAGCAGCATACCATAGACGCGCTAATGGTATGCCGACTTTACCTAACCCGATAAAACCCAGTGTGGGCTTGTTCTTTGGCATGATTGTGTGACTAGCGAATGGGCGTTGGTGTGGGAATGGGTTCGCTGATGGTGATGTTTACGGTACAGGCCGCCTTCAGCGCATTTGTGATGTCAAACACGGTCAAGCGAAACTCGTAGTCACCGGGTTCGTAGAAGGATGGAACAAATTGCCCCAACTCTCCCAGTTCAGGAACGGGTCGGTCATAATCACGCAGGGGCGCGAAATTATCAAAGGTCGATGGTCCTTTTATTTCGAACCGATAGAAAGCAAAATTCTCAGTGTTCGCTGTTCCAACTACGCTTATTGGCTCGAAGACCAGCATCCCGTTCGCCGGAACCTGAAGTGTCGCCCCCGGCGTATCGCATCCAGATGCCGCTGGCGCATTCGGCACAATCGTTCCCACAGGTGTCGCTGTCGGGACAGAAGTGGATTGGATTTTGTTCGACGTATCGTCCTGCTGAAGCTGAACCCCGCTGGCATCAATAGGTGAACTGCCGAACGAAACCGCACCCACAGTTGGCGTAGCAAATCCGCCGTCCTCAATCACCTGATCTACCGTCACTGTCATTCCCTCAGCCTCTCGGATAGTTGGCGCAACGACATGTTGAATACCAAAAACCACCACCGCCGCTTCCAACAGCAGAATGAGCATGGTACGCGCATTAGCTCGCTTGAAACGGTATATTTCCCGCTCCAGTTCAAAGTGGGTCGCACGCAAATCGCCGTTAATTTGCTGCCATCGCCGCAGCGTCAGAAACAGACCAATGCCGATGAAAATATACAGCGGCAGGGCAATTTGCTCAATCAGAAATACAATAGCACTCATAGCGTGCGAATAACGCCTCGCAAAATAGTCGTCAGCTTGGGAACTAGCACCTTGCCCGCGTCAAGTACCTCTTCATGATTGGTTTCGAGTTCAACATCCGGCGAGTCAATCCCTTCGTTGGTAATGCCGGAGCAGGCCATCACGCGCATTCCCATATGACGCGCCACCAGCACTTCATGAACAGTGGACATACCAACAGCATCACCACCTATAACCCGAAGCATCCGAATCTCAGCCGGAGTTTCAAAATTCGGCCCAGAGAGGCACACATACACCCCCTGATGCAGGGTTATCCCCGCCTGCTCCGCCACATCTCTGGCAAGCCGTCGCAGGTCTCTATCATAAGTCTGCACCATGCCGACAAAACGAGGGCCAAAGCGATCATCATTCGGCCCCATTAAGGGGTTATTCCCGGTCATACCCGCAAAATTGATATGATCGCTCAACAGCATCAGTTCGCCTGTGCGATAGGCTTGGTTTAAGCCGCCTGCCGCGTTGGTCAGGATGACCGTCTTAATCCCCAGCATGTGCATGACCCGAATCGGGAATGTCACCTGCTGCATATCATAACCTTCATAAAAGTGAGCGCGTCCCTGCTGCGCCGCGACAACTTTCCCTTCCATACGCCCAATCACCAACTGGCCACTGTGCCCCGGTACGGTAGACTGAGGCCAGCCAGGAATATCGCCGTAAGGAATAACAACCCGGTCTGTCAGTGTATCCGCCAATCCGCCCAAACCCGAACCCAACACCAAACCGATAGTCGGTTCCAGTGAAATCCGTTCACGAATAACAGCCGCCGCTTTCTCGTAATCAGCCCATGTGTAGGCCATACATGCCAACTCCTATGCAAACGTAAACGCTGATTATACCGCGCACCCTGGTAAAAACTGAAAAATTTACGAAAAACATGTCCTGTTCGAGAGTAATTTACGAAAGCCTTTGGTAAAATGATTGTATATGGGAATTTTGTAATGGCACTTTTGTGGAGGTGCATAGTGATCGATAGTGCTTCTGACCAGGTCCTTTCGCATTATACTGAAGCCTATCAAAAGCTCTATAATCGTCGCCCCAAAGAACTACGCCATCTGGAAAACGGATGGGTTCTGGTCAATGGTGCGCGGATGCGACTGACCGAGTTGGAATATCTTACCATTCAATTGCAGCGCGAATATAACCAGGGCACTGAACAGCGTCGCAGCGTTGTTAATCGTCTCCTGGGCTGGTTCAAGCAGCACTAATGTCTCCCAAACGCGAACAATAAACAGCCCTGGACGACCCGGGGCGACTCATCCGCCTGATTTCTTATTTCTACCGCCACACATCTCCCAAATTGCTCTACATTACAGACCTCCAAAGCTGGTTTTGTCTATTGGAAAGTCATGTCTTTCGGCACTGCGCTGACTCAAACCTCATACCAACGAATATTCGCTCCATCCCTCATATTGCAATATAATTCAAGTTCATTTTCTGTAATGCAGCAGCAGGATATTCATGGATTCGTTCAAGGAATCGCAGCGTCAGATTCGCATCGCTATTGTTATCCTCGCCACCATCATCCCCATAGGGGTGATTGGCTTCATGGTGCTGGAAAAATTTTCACTGTTGGATTCGATCTGGCTGACAGTCATCACGCTGGCGACTATCGGCTATGGCGACATTTACGCGCGAACCCCTGAGGGGAGAATTTTTACCCTCATCCTGATTTTGTTCGGCCTCGGCGCTGTCGCTTATGGATTGCAGGCCACCGCCAGCTTCCTGTTCAGTCCTGGTGTCCGTGATCTCCGTCAGCGACGACGTACCCAGGCAACTATTGACCGGCTGCAAAACCATTATGTCATCTGCGGCGCGGGAGAATTGGTGGATAACACCGTTAAATTTCTGCTGGAAGGAGCCAAGCGGCGGCAGGAAGTTCAGCGCGAAAAAATCTACCGCCCTGTCGATCATTTTCTCGACAGCATTTTTGGCGATGACGCGGCTGGACATTTTCCACGTCTACGCGGTTTACTACGGCGCATTTTCATGTTCTTCGTGTGGATTTTTCATCGCAGCAGCACCCTGCTCGATGTGGTGGTAGTGGTCACACCCAGCCATGATTTTGCCGATCATGTACGCAACAGCAACCTGCTGGTCATCGAAGGCGATCCCACCAACGATGAAGTCCTGAAACGAGCTGGAGTCGGTCACGCCTATGCCATGATGGTCATGCTGGATAATGATACCGAAGCCCTGCTAACCGTCCTGACCGCGCGTAACCTCAACCCAACGCTTGATATTACAGCCGCCACGCTGGAAGAAACCCTCGCCCCCAAAATGATTCGTGTCGGTGCCAATGGGGTCATTGCCCCCTATGAAGTGGCAGGCCAATTTCTCAATAATGCCACCCTGCGTCCAGCCGTCAACGAATTTTTCAATAATATTCTGTTCAGCCAGAAAACCGATTTACAGGCTACACAGCTTTACCTGTATGACGACTCGAAATGGATTGGACAGCGCCTGGGGAAGCTCAAATTGCGCGAGCGTTTTCATGCCGGGGTAATTGGTCTGCGGTTGGAAAGCGGCATTTTTGTCTATGCCCCCCATGACGATTACATCCTGAAGGAAAATGAAATCCTGATTGCTGTCGCCCCAGCCTATGCCATTGGTTCGCTGCAATACGCCAGCCGCGAAAACGGAGCCACACAGCAGCGCATGATGAATTGGCAGCGCCTCCCCTTGCCTACCACGCCACCTCACACGGAGCGCCATATCTATACGTTAGATGAAGCCGAAGCCGCTATCCAGCAGATGAGCGGTCATTTCATCATTGCCGGAACAGACCGCGTGGGACGCAATGCCATCAGCAAACTCGACCCTACCCGTCCTTTCGTCATCATCAGCGACAACGACACCTATACCTTCCAACTGCTTGAACAAGGTTTTCGCGTCATTCATGGCAATCCAGCACAGGAATCAGTTCTGCGCAAGGCGGGGATCAGTCGCGCACTCGCCATCATGGTTACGAATGAAGACCCGGCCAGCAGTGTACTCACCGTCATCAACAGCCGTGCCCTGAGCAAACGACTGCTGATTACTTCCACCGCACAGGATGACGACATGGTTCCCAAACTGCGCCGCGCCGGGGCAGATCGAGTCGTAACAACCTTTCAAGTGGCGGCACAATTCGTTTTACTGGCGACTACCCGCCCAGCAGTCAGCGATTTTGTGCAATATGTGGTTTATAACTACAGTGCGCGGTTGGAAACCACCGAGTTGTACATGCAGGACGACTCACCCTGGATCGGACAGTCGCTCGAATCGCTCTATTTAGATCGACTTTTTCGTGCGGGAGTATTGGGAATACGATTGGCAAACGGGCAGTATGTCTACGCGCCATCTGACAGTCACGTCTTGCAGCCGCATGAAGTTCTAATCGTCGTCACACCAATGGAACATTCCGACGAACTGCGCGTCACCGCACATGGCAGCGCCAGCAAGCGCCCTGTCTCCCTGCGTCACGGCTATTTCGAGCAAGAAATTCATTAAGCTGGCTGACTAACATCCCATACTCGTATCATACTTCCGCCCCATGACATAACGCGGTTCTCATTGGAATTCCATCTAGCACCATACACACCCGATCCATGAGGCAGTGCCATCCATTTTGCACCATTGGAAGCATTCCATATCCACGCTGTGCTATCGTCCGACCATGTGAGAATAAGGCTCTCATCCTTGTTCCAAGCAGCACCCCGTACAAAGTTATCGTGCTTAAGCGTCAGCAAGTTAGCTCCCGTAAGAGCATCCCATACCCGCACTGTAAGAGAGCCTGTTGACCAGGAAAGAATCTTACTCTCGTCCTGATTCCACATAGCAGCATTCACCTCATCATCATCATGCATTGTGAGTAGGTTACGACCCGATAAGGCATCCCAGACCTTAATGGTTTTATCGAATGACCATGAAAGGATACGATCCTCATCATGACTCCATATTGCGCCATTCACAGGCCCTTCATGTGGCAAAGTCAGCAGGTTCTCTCCTGTAACAGCATCCCACATTTTAACTGCAAATTCATTCCCGCCCCACGCCAATATGCGAGTCTCATTCCGATTCCAACGTGCTCCTTGCGCTACTTGGTACGGTACGGTCAGCAGATTGTCACCCGTTGAAGCATCCCATACCCGCACTGTGTCATCACCACCCCATGACAAGATTCGACTCTCATCCTTGTTCCATAATGCACCCTCAACACCAAAATTCGATACTGCGTGTTGCATTGTGAGAAGATTAGTGCCGGAAACAGCATCCCAGACCTGAATTGTACTCTCCCGCGACCACGAGAGAATACGGGTTTCATCAATATTCCACTTTGCCCCTTGCATACGACCATCATAGTTTATAGTCAGTAAATTATCACCACTAATCGCATCCCAGACCCGCATCGAGTTTTTGCCAAAGCCCCATGACAGAATACGACTTTCATCCTTGTTCCATACAGCTTCAGCTACATCCTCATGAAGCATATGGATGATTTCACGCGCTGACCGATCTCCCGTAAGAGTAGCAATAGGGGACTGATTCGCGGCTTGAGCAATTTGACCATCACCCCCTACCCCAAAAGCAACCACAATGAGGGAAAATAGACAAAGCAAAGTTAATAGAACTCGCATATGACGCTCACGAATAATATCCATTTTGAGATTGATGCACTTACATAGATTGACAATAGAGTTGTAAATCATCGTGGGTTTCGAACAAGGAGGATTGAATTATTACTCATCCAATCCGGCTAACCGACGGGCAGCCTGATAATCATCGGGTGTATCGACATCGCGCAGAACGCTATCTGTATCGACATTGACATAGGCGATGCGGTCTTTGTGGCGCTCAATCACATCACGCGGCGCACCGTCGGCAGGTAAATCCAGAATCTCATTCCAATAACGCCTGTCAATCAGTATTGGATGTCCACGCCGCATCTGGTAGCTCGGCGCGACAATATCGCCTGCCCCTTCTGCATAAGCCGTCAACACCTGCCCGACAATTTTCGGTTGAATAGTCGGCTGGTCGCCCAACACCACCAACACAGCCGAGATATGATC
>JBGAGR010000119.1:0-21609 GCA_044226645.1 Aggregatilineales bacterium | reverse complement strand
TGCTGTTTGCTGACACCGATAAAGCAAACTTAAGAGACATCGGGTAGTCGTCGGCATACCTCGCCAATCAGGGCTACCGGCGATGAAAATAAAGGATTGGATAAGCTTGTAGACGTGCGTACTTGAATCCTTTGGACTCGGTGGGCAGCGCACCGACACCTCCAACTATAATATATTTATAACAATTACCCTGCTAACAAGCGGGGTTTTTGTTTCCAGTTCTAGCGTAAAGTGCGTTTAATCGCCTCATAAATGAAGCGCCAATCATCGATATGATCCGGGCGTTTGCCG
The DNA here is from genome assembly GCA_044226645.1 of Aggregatilineales bacterium. GTDB lineage: Bacteria > Chloroflexota > Anaerolineae > Aggregatilineales > Phototrophicaceae > CFX2. The sequence goes on along the minus strand of JBGAGR010000119.1, from coordinate 21,318 downwards.
CGATATTCAATGTGCGCCAGCATATGAACATCCGCTTCAGTCAAATCCGCCTCTGCCGCAAATTGAGCAAGCGAGTTGGGTATTTCTTCTATAACCGAAGCGCTTTCTTCACCTAGCAAGTCAGTGATGGTGGTTCCTAATTCCTTCGCGATTCTCATGAGAACGTCTGCTGAGGGGCTTTGGATTGCACCGTTTTCCATTGAATGAAGATAACCTTTTGAGATTTCGAGTCGTCTCGCCAATTCCGCTAAGGCTAGACCCTTTTCAACCCGCCTCTGTTTAATTCGCGCCCCGTCAAACGGCATAAATATATGTTCCTAAATAAAAACCACTGTCCTGTTGACGAAACTGAACAATCAGGATATGATTTGTGTACTGTAAAAGAAACGACAGTTTTTTCGTGAATAGCTATTATTTTATCCAATCTGGAAGGATTCAGCATGGATGAGAAGGATTTCTATTGGCTGGCGGGACTCCTTGAAGGCGAAGGTTCGTTCATGAAACCATCGCCCAGTGAACCCCAATGCCCAAGAATCGCAATCGACATGACCGATAGAGATGTTATCGAACGGGTAGCAGCGCTATTTGATCGAAAATACATTTACACGCGAAAACATACCCGTGAAAACTGGAAAGATAGTCACAGCACACTTATGAAAAGCAGGAAAGCGGTCAATTTGATGCGGCTGCTCTATCCTTTTATGGGTGAACGACGACGACAACAGATAGAAAATGCAATTGGGGAGTCGCTGCAAATCCCGAAGGCTGATTTAGGGGAAAATTGGATTTACTGGTTAGCAGGCTTACTCGAGGGAGAAGGTTCATTTATGAAAGGGTCGCCCAAAAAGCCTAATAAACCGCGCATCCACATCAAAATGACCGATGAGGATGTTATCCAAAAGGTGTCGGAAATTTTTAGAGTGACTTACTATGGCCCCTATCAGATTAACAACAAGAAATCAGAGGCAATTTGGAAGTCCTATTATGTAACAGTCCTGACCAGCAGCAGGGCTATCGATTTAATGAAAGAGCTACGTCCACTCATGGGACAGAGGCGACAAGGACAAATTGATGCAGTCATCGAATCGTATGCGCCGATTCCCCGTCCACGCGGCGAAAAGCATCCGCAGGCGAAATTGACGGCTGAAAAAGTCCATGACATCAAAATGCGACTGGCGGCAGGTGAAAAATTGACCGCGCTAGCGAGAGAACATGGTGTCGATCAAGGGCTGATCTGGCAGATCAAAGCAGGACGTATCTGGCAGCATGTGACTTAGCTCAATCAGCCAGCGCTTAAGCTAAATGATCGGCGATTTCCCCATCCCTGCTCGTATGCGACTACCCTGACTTTAGGATGAAAAGCTTGCTCTTGGCAAGAAAAATACACTATAGTATTCCGTAGACCGGGTATGTGTGGAGGAGTGGCGATATATGACCTCACGTTCGGATAAAAACCGAAAGTCAAAACCTGTTGTTCGACAACCGGAGCCGCGCGAGGATGATCATCTACAGAACAGCGCCGCACCTGATCTTCTGCACAATACGGCTGAACAGGCTGTTCCAGCGCTCACCCCCCAGACGATTCTGCGTTTGCAGCGGGTGATCGGCAATCAGGCCGTGCAGCGTTTACTGGTGAAACGCGGTCTGCAAAAACAGGAACCCCCTGCGCCACAGCCTGTACTCGGCTCCACCGCGCTGCAACTGCGCCGCCAGATCATGGGCGCTCCCAATTCCCGGCTGCTGATTCAACGCGCTCCGGTCAAGACCTGGGCGGGTGAATGGGACACCAATAAATATAACATCGTGAAGCTCAGCGAAGTCAGGAAAGCCGATTATATTAAAAAGCATAAACTCGACCCGGATAAACCCGTCGGTGTCGATATTGAATTAAAGTTTCACCCCGGCGATAAAGTGGACGCAAAGAAAATCGGGACGCTTCAGACGATTGTTTCGTTCGATAAAGGCAAAATTTCACTGCCGAGCGGCGATGAAGCCACGCTTAATGAACGCACGATCCCGGAAGGCGAAGAGGGCGCTGGGACGCGCATTGACCAGCTTTCGGACGATGACTATACCAACCCGCTGTATGCTACGGGTGTCGCAGCCGAAGAGGATGAGTTGGGCGACACCGCCACCAATGACCAGTGGGGGAAGCACGGTTTTCATTTCAAGGACGAGAAGGGCAAAATCCAGGAGCAGGATGCGACCCTGAAAGACAAACCAACCCGGCCTGACCGGGGCGAAAACGCCAACCAGACCTTTGAATCGACGGCTCTGGCGATTGAGGGAACGCAGGAAGGCACGTATTACGGTTCGGTTCAATGGGGCTGGGAGAGTGACGCGAAGGGCAATTTTAAGCAGCTTCCCTTATCGCTGAAATCCAATGATGTGCCCACCGATACCTTTGCTGCCGCCTCCGAACGCTGGAATGACAGCACATCCGCCAGCGGCGCAGACACGATTGATGTGCCAATTGTCAAAGGCAAGTACGTCAATTCGCCTCTGGTGTGGCTGGTGACCAATCCCAGCCGTTACCAATCCACCCGTACTGATAAGCTGCCTGTCAATGCCCGTGTCGAAGTTACCGATAAGGGCGAAGGCAAAAAATTCAATCAGGTTTCCGACGAAAAATATGTCTGGTGGAAAGTCACGGTGGTGGATGGCGATGCCATCGGCAAAGTGGGATGGGTGATGCAGCACTTCCTCTCGGATGAGAAGGTTAAAACCGCTGGCGCAGCAGCCGGGGCTGGTGCGGAAGTTAAGGGATAAGACCGTTTAATCACGGTTCAAGGGTGAAATCCCATGATTTCCAGACTGATTCTCCTGTTTTTCCTCGCTGCTGGCGCAAGCTGCGGCGTATGGTATGGAGGTGGCACGATGGTTAACCAGCAGTCTCAACTGGTGGATGAACTCACGGCGACGGGTTATCGAGGCTTTTTTCTGGTTTATGGTCACAGTGAGATTGACGCAATCTGGAATCAATCCAATGCGCCAGCGGCCTTAGCCAAACTCGCGCTGGATAAGGCCGCACCGCTTGAAGCGCGTTTTCTGGCAGCGGAAATCCTGTTTTACAAGGACAGCACCTATCCGCCGGATTCCGCCAAAGTGACGTTGGCGCAGGTGTATGCCGATGCTCTGGCGAATGACATTATGCTTGTTGCCAACCCCTGGGGACTGCCCGATCATCTGGCCTCCGTTGGTCAGCACATGGTGGCTCTGGGCGATGCCGCTGTTCCCGCGCTCACAGCGCTTCTGGATGATACAACCGGGCTGGTTTTTGAGGGCAGCAAGGAAGCCACTGTAGGCAACAGTTATGATTACCGCGTCAAAGACTTCGCCGCTTATTTCATCAGCCAGATTAAAAATCTCCCCTACACAGTTTATCAAACTCCTGCCGAGCGAGATGTCGAAATCGACAAATTGAAAAAGAAACTCTCATGACTGAAAATCAAAATTTGCCGGATGACAGTGCTGATCTCCTCAGACGGCTGGAGCGCCAGCTTGAGCGCGGCGGATTATTCACCCATACGGCGCTGAGTGATAATGCTGATCGCTTGAATAATGCCGAAGCGTTCCTGTACGGCCTGGTGGATATCCTGATCGAGAAAGGGCTGCTCACTCAGGAAGAACTGGCAGAAAAAGCACAGGCTGTCCGGGTGGAAATGCAGGAGAAAGGGGAGGCGATTGGGCCGGGAGTGGCGCTGAGGGTCGATGACCCGAACCCTGAGAACAATCGATTTATCCCGGTAAACTGCGAAGAACGGCTGCACATCTGCAAAGCGGCCTGCTGCAAGCTGGGATTCTCCCTGAGTGTGGCGGAAGTCGAGAGCGGCATCGTCAAATGGGATTTGGGACAGCCATATCATATCCGCCACGAACAGGACGGATACTGCTCACACATTGAACGGGATACGCTGAGCTGCAACATTTATCATGAGCGTCCTGGTGTGTGCCGCAAATATAGCTGTGCTGGTGATGAGCGTATCTGGACGGATTTCGAGAACATGATCCTGAACGAGGCATGGATTAACGAGCATACGCATGAAGGTAGACCCCATCTCGCCCGCGCCGCCATGATTCGGGTGCAGGATATAAAGTGAGCGATGTTGTTCCCCGTTCAAAGTCGGCCATGAAGGGGAACATACATGAGTCAGCATACTGGAAAACCCTACAGCGAGAAGGCTAAAGCCCCGATAATTTCAATGGCACGCGCGATTCCATCCTCCTCGCGAATTTTTGTCCCCAGATCGGCTGCGCGTTGGCGCATGGGTTGATCGGTCATCACCGCTTGAATGGCTTGTGCAAGCCCCTCGACGGTGAGTTTCTTACGAGGAATTGGTTTTACGCCAATGCCTAAATCCGCAACGCGCTGCCCCCAGAAGGATTGATCGCCGAAGAAGGGCGTGATGATGGACGGCACACCCGCTCGTAGCCCGGCGGCAGTCGTTCCAGCACCGCCATGATGGATGACTGCGGCAACGCGCGGGAATAACCAGGCATGAGGAATCGAATCCATCATAAAAACATTGTCGGGCAGGTTGGTTTTACTCAACCCACTCCACCCGGAGGCCATAACCGCACGCTGCCCAGTTTGCGCTAATGCCTGCAAAACCAGATCAGTCGTTTCTTCCGGTTTTCTGTTCGTCATGCTGCCAAATCCAATGTAGAGAGGTGGTGTACCGTCTTGTAAAAACGTCATCAAATCGGCGGGTGGAGTCCAGCCTGATTCAGAATCCAGAAACCAATAGCCCGTAATCTGTATGTTACTGCCCCAATCGGCGGGCTTGGGAATAACAGAAGGGCTGAACCCATACAGAACAGGATGCTTCTGAAGCCGCTTGCTCCCATATAAGCCGAAAAACGGAGCAGCGGGTAGGCCAAGTATCTGCTGCCGAGCGGCTTTATCGGCTGATCGAGACCCCTGCCAGATCATCTGTTGGGTCAGATGATGAGAAACATGGTTGAACGTACCCCCCAGATGGGACAGCGATTGCGGAAGCAGGACACTGGGAAAGGCTTTGGTCGGTGTAAAAGGCACAAGATGCGCTTGCAGGATGGGAATATCCAGTTTTTCCGCCAGCGCCAGCCCCAGAAACAACCCTCCGATTCCGACTATGATGAGGTTAATTCCCTGACAGGCGGCGAGACCGTCTTGCGCCCAAAGCAAGGTCACACGCTGAACCTCTTTGGCGGTCTTCATGGTGATGGCGATGAAGTTTCCCTTTTCCAATAGGGCGCGCATTTCCTCACTTTCGGCAACTTCCTGCACACTGCCCTGAACAGGCCAGAATTCCAGGTCATGCGCCTTGACCAGCGCTTCAAAGTCTTCATGCGTAATAAGGCGCACAGCGTGACCAGCATTTCTTAAGCCGGTTCCTAAAGCGATATAGGGCTGAACATCCCCGCGACTGCCGAGCGCGATAATGGCGATACGCATCGTGATTGTTTCCTTTTTCTGTGATCGGTCTAAAAGTTGGGTGAGAAGGCGAACTGTTAGCGTTTTGCGCTTGTCATGTGGGATCGGATGCCAGTCCGTCCAGCAGCAAATTCGCCAGAAAATCGGGCAGTGCGTCCCATTTTGCTTCTAAGGTCTTATCACCTATGGTGTATTCCAACATGAGACCCATCATCATGCCCGCGATGACCCGCATGGTCAGGCTGATGTCGATCGGTTTGACCATACGCTGTTCCGCCCACTGCCGAAAGAGCTGCTCGCCTAAAGTAATGGTGGGTTCGAGTATCTGCTGGTTGTAGAGTGTTCTTAACTCCTCGTTGACCATCATCTCCGAAATGACGACCCGGAATAAAGCGAAATTATCTGCTTTGAGCGCCATCAGCGGGTGATGAAAGTAGATTCTCATGAACGTGCGTAAATCCGCCCCGGCGAGTTGTGAGAAGTCAGCGCCCTGAAGGGTCATTTCTTTCATGCGCTCAAAGATGCCGAACAGCAGGGCGGTCTTGTTGGCAAAATAGTTATAAATTGTGCCTTCAGCAATGTCTGCTGCCTTAGCAATATCTTTGGTGGTTGTCGCGCGAAAGCCTTTTTCAGCGAATATTATCGCTGCTGCATCCAATATCTGGTTGCGCCGCGCGGCGATAAGCTGTTCCTGCACCGAATCTTTCATAGAGTAGCTTCTTGCTCTGAGTAATTGGTTGATATAATAAGTGAGCACTCACTCATTATATACGATAACTTATGAATCCTGTCAAGATTACTTCGTGCTGTACCACAAAATCGGTTATAAACCATGAGCGGTCATTCCGGGTAAAATACAGTTTCTAATAAGCATCACAAAGAAGTAATAATCATGAATTCCAAAATCAGCGGTATTTTTAATATTATGGCGACACCGTTTGGCGCGGATGAGAGCCTTGATCTGGTGAGTCTGCGGCGCTTGGTGGATTTTCAACTGCACAAAGGCGCTTACGGCCTGACGATTCTGGGGGTGTTGGGGGAAGCCGCCAAGATGAACGTGGGCGAACGTAAGCAGGTGGTGGATACGGTGATTCATACCGTTGCCGGACGTGTCCCAGTGGTGGTGGGGACAAGTCACGCCGATACACAGACCTGTATCGCCCTGAGCCAGGCCGCGTTTGCCGCCGGAGCTGCCGGGGTGATGATCGCGCCGCCGCGTATGGATAAGCCCACTGATGAGGCGATTATCGCACTGTATAGTGAAATCGCCGCATCGATAGATCAGCCGATTGTGGTGCAGGATTTCCCACCTGTGAACGGGGTCATCATGTCGCCGGATATGCTGGCGGCACTGGCGGAACGCATCCCCAACGCACGTTATCTCAAGCTGGAAGACCCACCCCTGATGGAGAAAATCGGCGCGATTCGGGCGCGAACTGATAAATTCGAGATTTTTGGCGGTTTAGGCGGGATGTTCCTGCTGGAAGAACTGCGGCGGGGCGCATCCGGCACCATGACTGGATTCGCGTTCACGGAAATTCTGGTGGCAGTGTTCAAGGCTTTTCAGGCGGGCAATCATGCCGAAGCCGAACGCATTTTTGACTATTATCTGCCGCTTATCCGCTACGAAAATCAACCAGTGGTCAACCTGACCATCCGCAAGGAACTGCTGTTCCGCCGGGGCGCGATTGCCCATCCCACACTGCGCCAGCCCTTCGCAGCCATAGATGCCGGAACACAGGACGAAATTGGCTGGATTCTCAAGCGCGTGGGGATTAGCGATCCAACACAGAAAATCATGGTGTCTGCAATTTTAGAATCGTGAGGGCGACGATGACGATAAGCCATATGATCGTCACGACCCACAGGGCACGCTTACCTAACAGGGTGTGGGTTTGGGCGTAGCCGATAAAGAGGTTGCCAACCCCGATTGCCAGATTCCAGGCTGCGTCTATGGGGCGATTAGCAAAAAGACTGAGGACACCAATCACGGAGAAAAACACGCCAAGCAGGATATACCAGTTGATACGTTTCGGCATGGCTCACGCTTCATTATCTGTAGATTTGAGAACTATAGTGTAGCAGGAATCAAGAAATGCGGTGCTGACTGTCTGATCCTCGCTGTAGATTCGGCATTTCGAATCTACAGCGAGAGCTTTTTACCAGCAGTTAGGTATTGCGCTGCTTGAATTTGTAGACCGAGAGATAGTAGCCTTCGGGGTCTTTCGCCATGAAGTAGCGCCCGAATGGCAAATCCATTGGCTCCGTCACCATTTCGACACCGTTTTCCTTCCACTGCTTCCATGTGCCATCCACATCCTCGACCTCGAAGCTCAGTTCCACACTGCCCGGTTTTTCATCCTTTGGCGGCAGACGGGATGTCGATTGATCCTGTAGACCGATCATCGCTCCGGCGGCGGGACGCAGCGTGTAGAAGGTTGGGCTGGAAATGGCTTCCATGAAAGTCATGCCCAATGCTTCGGTGTAGAATTTCCTGGCCTTATCCATATCCCGCACATAGAGAATGATAAAATTCAGGTTCATGTTCAGCGCTCCTATGGGTTCAATTGATTACCCTTTCATCATAAAAGCAGCGTGTGACAGCATTATGTCAGCAGCATTCTGCAATTTGAAAATCAGGAACAACATCATAGATTTGAGGTACGAAGTTCCATCTATAAATGGGGGACATGATGTACAATATTCATTTGTAAAATACAATTTGTCGAAAACATCACAGGAAATCAGAGGCCATGAAAAAAGGGACGCTCTATACCCTCATCGTACTGTCGTGCGTCATGCTGTTTCTTTTACCGGAATTTTCATCCCTTACGGGGAATTTCAACGCGCTTCGTTCGAATACGGCTTACGCACAGGAATTCACGCCGACCCCGCCTCCCGGTTTAAGCCGACTGCTGCTGCCGGTAGCGGGTGGGAATATTGCCAGTCAAACGCTCCGTCCGAATACTCTGCGCAGTCGTCAGGTGAATATTGATTTCAATGTCCTGCCAGCATCATCGGGGCAGGTTTCGGGTGCTTCGCTGGATTTTGTTGAACTGAATCTCTTTAGCGATGCGGTTTTGATTGGACAGGAAGTGCGGCTGGACACCGATCAACTTCTACCCGGCGGTTACGTCTGGATTGGCAAAGTTTCCGGCGATGACTCCAGTCAGATTATTTTGTCGATTGGTAACGGACTGCTGGAAGGGTTTGTCAGTACCAAGGACAATTTATACCAGATCACTTTTGATGGGGCTAAGGGGCAGATTGTGAACCAGCTTGTGCCTGGTTCGGTTGATCCCAAAGGCGATGATTCACCTGTTCCGCCGAATCGTCAAACGGGGAATACACCCAATATTCAAACTGCGCCGAATATAAACACGCCGCAAAATTTCTACCAGATTGATTTGATGGTTGTGTATACCTCTGCCGCTGCTACGGCTCAGGGTGGTACGACAGCGATGCAAAACGCGATACAGGCGGCTGTTGCTGCTGCTAACCAAGCCTATCTCAACAGTGATATTAATCTGCGGCTGCGGTTGGTGCATACGGAGCAGGTCACCTATACCGAGTCCGGCAGTATGGGTACCGATCTCAATCGGCTGACGTTGACAGGTGGCGCTAACAGCGCGATGGACAGTGTGCAGACCACGCGCAATGCCCAGAACGCCGATCTGGTGACGCTCATCACCAATGAGGATCCGAACTCTGAGGGTTATTGTGGTCTGGGATGGTTGTTCACACCGCCGCTGAATACCTCTTTTGAATCGCATGGATATAATGTGGTCGCGCGGGATTGTCTGCCCGGTGGACGCACCCTTGCCCATGAGCTAGGCCATAATATGGGTGCGGCGCATGACATTCAGAATACAGGTGGGCAGCCCGGAGCTTATTCTTATGCTTACGGCTATTACGATCCAAATGGGCGCTTCCGCGATATTATGGCGTATATCAATTTCTGCGGCTATCCCTGCCCAACAGTGAATTATTTCTCCAATACCACTCAAAAGATTAATGGTTATCCGTTGGGGACGGCGAATGCGGATACCGCCCGTGCGCTCAACAACACCGCGCCGATTGTCTCGGCTTTTCGGGGTTCAGCCGTGTCGCTTTCCCCGACAGCAACACCGGGTTCGGGCATCGTTTCTGCGCCCTCTACGCCTGTACCTACCGCGACACCCAATACCTGCGATTACACGATTGTGAATGGGGATTCGGCAGGTCTGGTCAGCGCTATTAGCTCGGCAAATGGTAACGGTTCGGGGTTGGACGTGATTTGTCTGGCGGAAGGCGGCGTTTATACCTTCACCAGCGGTTCATATGGAGATGCTTCAACTTATGGCAATAACGCCTTGCCGCTTATCACCTCCAACATCACCATTCTCGGCAACGGTGCGACGCTGAAGCGTTCCGGGAATAACCGATTCCGGTTTTTCTATGTCAGTTTTGGAGCCAGTCTGTCTCTCGATAATCTGAGTCTTCTGAATGGCAATACGGCAGACCCGAATTTCTTCCGGGGAGGCGGGGCGTTGTTTAATGCAGGTATGACTACGATTTCGAGGGGGTATTTCGCCGATAACATTTCGAACGATGGCGGTGCTATTTACACCTGGGGGGTGCTGAACATCGCGGACAGCAAGTTTACAGGCAACTCGGCTTTTTATGGTGCCGGGGTTATGGCTGCCAATGGTATTTCCATCGTCAATATTCAGCGGTCATTCTTTATCGAGAACAGCGCCGAAACAGGTGCTGCCATCTATGCGGAGGCATACAGCGGCGCGCCCAGCAGCGCTCAGGTTACGGTGGCTGCAAGCTGCTTTGTGAGCAACACCGGCTTATCAGTGGATGTTTCGGATGATTATCCGGCGCAGAATATTACCGCCAGCAATAACTGGTGGAATTCGTCCAGCGGCCCCGGTTTATATGATGGATCGGTTCAGGCCGGGGACATGGTGAATGCTGCCGAAGTCAATTATTCGCCATACCTGACTGTGCTGCCGGATTACTGTTTTGTCCCTGAAGCCAGCGATGGCAGTGCGCCAGCACCGAATTACTTCACGGTCAATACGCCAACCCTGACCTGGAATCCGCTGATCTGGGCGCATGTTTATGAAGTGCAGGTATCGGGCAGCACATCGTTCAGCCCGCTGGCCTTTAGCAAAAATGATGTGAATGCCAGTACGCCTTTCGTGCCCGTTTCCCCTCTGTCAACGGATGGTCTTTACTACTGGCGTGTACGGGGATGTCAATCGGTTGGTGTGGGCTGTGGGGCATGGAGTACAACACAAAGCTTCGTTGTCAACACACATTAACCCGGCAGGCATCTGTTTGATGAAATGCGGTCATTTCCCCGTATAAGCCGGCATCCACGCTGCGGGGAAATGACTTTTAAGGCAGGCTAAGACTCCTGGGCGATTAGACGGTCAAGTTCACTGTAAGCCTGTTCGATGGATTGGACAATTTTAAAAGTCTGTTTGGGCGCTAACTTGCTGAAGATATTGGCCATCGTGTTGACAAAGCTGTTTTTGGTGACCAGTATAATCATCCCGGTTTTGGGGTGGGCGCTGGCGAGCATGGTAGAACCACTGGTGAGGATAGTTCCTGGCAGATTCCAGACTGCTCTAAAATCTGCGATGATATGAAGTTTTTGAGGCGCTGCCGGGAAGACTTCTTGTTCCATCTTATCTTTTAACTGGCGCATCTGTACATTATCCAGCGGGTCAGTATAGGTCTGCAAAACTGCGCGATTATCTTTGATGTATTCGACCTGGATCGGCATAATGTTTCCCTGGGTGTTGAGCAGATTTTACTTATTATACAATGCCGCCTGATGATTTCGGGCAGTGAAAATGGGCGTGATTGGACTGCGGATTGTGGGTATAGTTGTTGCGACGATGATTTTTGCTGAAAGGAATTGACGGATGGATTTAGGGCTAAAAGGCAAAGTGGCGCTGGTGGCGGCTGCCAGCAAGGGACTTGGTTTCGGTGTGGCGCGGGCGCTGGCGCTGGAAGGCGCGCGAGTCTCGATATGCAGCCGCGATCAGGCATCAGTGGATGTGGCGGTCAAAAAGCTGGCGGACGAAAGCGGCTCGGAAATCATGGGCGTGGCTTGTGATGTGACCAGCGGCGCTTCGATTCAGGCGTGGGTGGATGCGACTGTCGCTCGCTGGGGCACGATTGATGCGCTGCTGGTCAATGCGGGTGGCCCTCCCGGCGGACTGCTGAAAGATTTCAGCGATGAACAGTGGCAGGCCGCATTTGATCTGACGCTGATGAGTACGGTGCGCATGATCCGCTCGACCTTGCCTCATATGAATCGGGGCGGTGCGATTTTGACGGTCACATCCAGTTCTGTCCGTGAACCGATTGAACGGCTTGGCCTTTCGACAGTCATGCGTTCAGGTGTGGCGGGTCTGGTGAAAACACTGGCGGATGAATTGTCCGGCGATGGCATCCGCGTCAACAACCTGATTCCAGGGCGTATTGATACGGATCGCGTAATGCAGTTGGACAGTGCCGCCGCCCAGCGACAGGGCATCAGTTTTGAGGAAGTACGCGCGCAGAGCACCAGCAAAATTCCACTCAAGCGGCTGGGCACGATAGAGGAATTCGGCGCGGCAGGGGCATTTTTACTGTCTCCAACGGCGGCTTATATCACCGGGGCAACGCTGCGGGTGGATGGCGGTCAGATGCGTTCGATTGCGGGGTAAGAATTTAACCGCCAAGATGCCAAGAAAATTAAGGATAAGCCATGCGCATTGCGGATATGAATTGGCAGCAGCTCGAAGCCTATCTTCAGAAGGATGATCGCTGTGTCGTTCCGATTGGCAGCACGGAGCAGCACGCTTAGGGGAAATCTATGCGTATTGTGATTCCGCCAGTTCGCTATATCGTTCTCGGTGTATTGATACTGCTCGTAGTTGGCGCTGTGGGATTTGCCATGTATTGGGACTGGCATGTGAGGGATATAAATAGCCGCGGATATTGCTTAACGCCTCCGCCGTTTACAGGTACATTTATTGAAAAAGGTCGTGTCGTTGATGAACTTAGCCAACGTCCGATAATAGGCGCTCAAATCACATTCGACATCATGAATCCACGCACGACATCAATATGCGATGACGTTGATTTAAACAACGTGGATCGCACTCAACAAGTTGTTCTGAGCGATGAAAATGGCGAATTTGCAGTGCCCTTTGGTACCAGCGAAGGCGGAACCATCTCTATGTCGGTTTCAGCAGCAGGATGCGAAACCCTGAAACTTGGATTGGGTTTGATTCTTTATTCATATGAGTTTCACGATCTTTATACTCTGACACCGCTAAAGACTTTCGAAATGAAGTGCTAAGCCTCAAGTTAGTGAAATTCAATACTTTTAAGGAAAAACCATGCGCATCGCAGACATGAACTGGCAGCAAATCGAAGCCTATCTCCAGAAGGATGATCGCTGTGTCCTGCCGATTGGCAGCACGGAGCAGCACGCTTATTTAAGCTTGTGTACCGACAACATTCTGGCGGAGAAAGTCGCGCTGGATGCCGCCGAGCCGCTGGGAATCCCGGTGTTTCCGGTGCTGAATTACGGGATCACGCCTTATTTTCGGGCGTATCCGGGCAGTGTGAGCCTGCGCGTCCAGACTTATTTGAGCATCATCCGCGATGTACTGGACGGCTTGGCGGAACAGGGCTTCCGGCGCATCCTGATCGTCAACGGTCACGGCGGCAATACTCCAGCGCAGGGATTTGTCGGGGAATGGATGGCGGATCACCCGCAGATGGTTGTGCAGTTCCATAACTGGTGGAATGCGCCGCGTACCTGGGCGATAGTCATGGAAATTGATCCTGTAGCCTCCCATGCCTCGTGGATGGAGAATTTTCCCTGGACACGTCTGCCCGGTGTCGCCGTGCCAGATGTGCAAAAGCCGCCTGCCGATATGGCGCGTCTGCGGATGCTGCCGCCGCGTGATTTGCGCGATTATCTAGGCGACGGCAATTACGCCGGATACTATCAGCGTTCCGATGCGGACATGCTGGCAATCTGGGAGGTCGCCGTGAGCGAAACGCGCGATTTGCTGACCAGTGGTTGGGGACGCGAGTGATTGAGTCCGATGAAATTGAAACGGGCGTTTTTATCGACTGGTTTTCAAAATCGGCGCAGACTCGATTTCGAGATTCGGCAGATCATCGCCGCGCTGCAATCCCTTGACCTGGAGGTTGTTGATTTTGCCGGTCAAAACGAGTTTGCGTCTGGTCAGGAGCGCGCCATGATGCAGGCCGCTTGTGAAGCTATTCGACAGGTTGATTTATTGGTAGCGGAAGTATCCGAAAAAGCCATCGGGGTGGGTATCGAAGTTGGTTATGCTGCCGCACTGGGCATTCCGGTGATTTATCTGCGTAAAGCAGACAGTGACTATTCAACAACGGTGGGCGGTTTAGCTGCCTATTCCCTGATCTATGACCGTGCTGAAGGAATATCTGCGCTACTTATCCCGGTTTTACAGCAGATGGTAGATGTTTTTCCCTGACTCAATACAGCGAGTCCAAGAGTTCAGAACTAAAATCTGTTACACTATTGAGCTAAAAGTCAAAAGTTCAAAGTTTCCGTGATTGTCATGCGTCTTACCGCTTCCCGAATGAATCACTTTGGTCGATTAGCTGCGCTGCTGGTATGTGCTGTATTAGCCGCCTGTGCGCCAGGTTCAGCCAGCGAATCACCGACTGCTGAGGCGACAGTCATACAGCAAGCGGCACTTCCCACGCCGACACTGTATATTGTCCCTACGCCGCCGCCAGCCCCTACGCCGCTGTGTCCAGGCGCTCCGAAAGAACGGCTGATTTTACAGGAGCGCGGAATTGTCCTGCCGGATGACCCACGTCCGATCAATATGCGCAGTGACCCCGGAACGGAAAATCGCGTTCTGGTGCAAATCCCCATTCGCGCGATTTTTTATGTGATCGATGGGCCGGTATGCAGCGACGACTTCACCTGGTACAAAATCCGTTATAAGGGGAGGGAAGGCTGGATCGCTGAGGGCGACCTGACCAGTTATTATGTCGAGCCGTATCTGCCGGGGTAAGGGAGATTCTTGGGGTCACTTGTCACTGAGTTGGCTCCAAAACTCTGCTGCTCTTTGTAAATGTCGCCCCGGATCGTATGCTAGTGTCTCAGGCGACAAACGAGCATAGAGCGCTATGAAATTTTGTATCACTGATTTCTGTGCTTGTGTAAAACCTTTACTTGTAGTGATGAACTCGGTTTTCCATGTCTCATGCTCATCTGGTGGTGTGAGATGATAAAGGGTATTGTTGCTCAGCACGTCAACCTCGTGGAAGTGCGTGATAACAGCAATCATATAGGCAGGTAAATAGTAGCGGTACGCTTCTACTGTGAACCACGATATACAATCGCGGTTTGCAATCAACGACTCCAATGTTATTTCCTGCCATCGCTTGCCCGTGAAATGCTTGATGATGCTGATTTCTTCCCCAACATAATTGGGATTTGTCCCGGATTGGACAAGGTTGTTTTCCGGATAGGATGTGTCACCAAATGCCGCGTGAACCATTTGGGTAAAAGAGTTGATTTCGTCCTGCATAGGAAATTCCTGTCAGTTGTTTTCAACCACTTTTCTCTTTTGGCAGGCCGGGGAAAAATGAGTTTGTGCTGGCGATGTAATCGGCATATTCCGGCTTGGTTTTGGCGAGATTTTTTTCCAGCAGCGCCACACCCGATACACGCATCAGCATGAAGGTCATGATAATCGGTGCGAAAATGGTCAGAATGCCGCCGGGGACACTCAATGCGATCAGGAAATGTCCCCACCACAGCGCCGCATCGCCAAAATAATTCGGGTGGCGGGTATATTTCCATAGTCCGGTGCGCATGACTTTGCCCTTATTGGCGGGGTCGGCTTTGAATTGGGTTAGCTGCCAATCGCCCAACGCCTCGAAGGTGAAGCCAACTACCCAGACAATCACGCCGAGAATATCGAATATTGTTAGCGCGGCGGGTTCGGAGGCATATTGCGCTACTGCCAGCGGAGTCGCGATAATCCACATCAACACGCCTTGCAGCAGAAAAACCTGAAAGAAACTGAACCACCACCAGCGCGCGCCATTATTCTTGCGCCATGCTGCATAGCGATAATCCTCCGCCTTGCCGATATTGCGTCTGCCGATATGCAGTCCTAAGCGCAGTCCCCAGATCGTCACCAACGCCATGAGCAGCAGTTTGCGTGGCGCGAATCCATCTGGTGTGAGGGCGAAATAGACCCAGCCCGCCAGCGCGAATCCCGGCCCCCAGAAAATATCCACGATGCCCGAATTTTTCAGCGCGAGACTGAGCAGCCAGATGGCCGTCATGAAAATGAGGATCGCCAGCAGGCCGGAGAGGAGCATATTCAGCATGGGTTGCCCTTTAAATCATGTTAACAAGCTGTTAGTTCTTGATTTGAATAAGTGAACAGCTTTTGTCTATGTATTGTATGCTGCTGTGCTATGTAGTGTCAATGTGGAGAGGAGATTGTACGCATTGTCAAAATAAAAGCAATCATCCGGGGAAATCGCCTTTTTTCACCCAAATGTCCTGTTTTTACTCACTGTCCCCTCTCAGGTGTCGGCTTTTATACTGGAGTAAATGGACATTTTAGGGGAGATTTCGGGTGATGGAAATTAACACAATCACCTTTCCGTTTATTTTTGGCGTTACAGTCAATTGCTATCTTATCAAGACAGAGAACGGCTTTATCCTCATCGACACCGGAACAACCCGGCAGCGCTCTGCACTTGAGAATGCGTTAGCCCAGGCTGGATGCAAACCCGGAAATTTCCGGCTTATTATTCTGACACACGGCGATTTTGACCACTGCGGCAATGCGGCTTATCTCCGCGCGAAGTACCAGACAAAAGTCGCTATCCATGATGCGGACTGCGGCATGGTCGAACAGGGGAATATGTTCTGGAACCGGAAGCAGCCTAATTTTATCGTTAAAGCCTTGATGAAACCGGTTATCCGGCTGAACCGGGCTGATCAGTTCAAGCCTGATTTCACGGTCAAAGAAGGGGATCAGTTCTCAGACTATGGCTTTGACGCTGAAGTTATTGAGCTTCCCGGTCATTCGAAGGGGTCTATCGGCCTGCTGACTGCCGACGGTGATCTGTTTTGCGGTGATTTGCTGGCGAACACCAGTAAGCCTGATATGTGGTCAATCATCGATAACCGTGAGGATGCAGCAGCCAGCGTCGAAAAGCTTAAGAGCAAAACTATTCGAACCGTATACCCCGGTCATGGACGCTCATTTTTGATGCAGACTTTCTGGGAGAGGGCAACCCTTTAATACTCAGGGCGGAAACTAGGACAGGATGTTTTTGAGAGGCAGTTTAAAACCGGGCAGAACATCGCCACCATCAAGCGTGTCATTCGCGGTCAGAATAAGAACATCTTTCCCCGGTTTATAGACTTCAATGCATTCACTCGGCAGAAGCAAAACGCCCAACTTCGCCCCATGTCGGATATACGAACGCATCTTGCGCCGCTGTGATTCTCTGCTCTGGCTTTCAGAGCGAATTTCGACGACAAAGAGCGGGGGTGTAGTCAGATAATCGTCGTTACTATCCACATTAATGCACACGTCTGGCATAAATTTCTCGCCATTCAAAACGTGCAAGACTTCGGTATAAACCACACCAACATCGGGATGTGCTTCGACATAATTCGATAGAGCGGTGGCGAAACGAACCTGATTCTTACCGTGAACTGGTTTCGGCGGCGCTTCTACAATCTCCCCGTCCATGAAATCGAAGCGCTTATCCGGGTGCTGTTCAGCAAAAAGCAGAAATTCCTCAGCCGTCATTTCTTTCTGGATAAACATATCCTGCCCTTTCACTCGTCAGCTTCAGTATAACCACTTTTGCTTTCTGACGGTTACTGAGTAGCTACAGTTCGCGTGTCTGGATGAAGAGCGCCTTTTTCTCGCCGGGGAGGGTGTAATCGAAGCCGCAGGACATGAAAAAACCGTCCGATGAGGTGATTGCCATCACTTCGAGGATATTGCGTTCTTTCGCCCGATCCACGCAGGCCTGAACCAGCTTGCGTCCGATGCCCATACCCTGTGTTTTCGGGTCAACCGCCAGACTGCGCACTTCTGCCAGCTTCCAGGAATAAATTTCCAGCGCGGCGCAGCCCACAATCTCTCCATCCAGTTCCGCAACATAGAAATTTTCCAGCAGGTCGTGAAGTTCGTCGAAGGTGCGAGGCAGTAGTTTGCGGTCATCCACAAAGGGCTTGATGAAGGCTTCCAGCGCCGGAATATCCGCTTTGACGGCGGTTCGGACGATGACGCTGCTCAGGGTTTTCGTTTCCATATAAAGAAGTTGCCAATCTGCGTTTCACGCTCGTAATTATAGATGAGCCAATTATTCAATTCGGTGTAGCTTTGCAGCAGGGTGTTCGAATCCTCATGCACACCTGTCACCCAGGGCATATAATCGACTTGCAGCACCAGCACATACGGCGGCAGCGCTGCCCACAATGTATCGACATTCTGCTGCTTCCATTCCGGCGGATACCAACTGCCGACCAGCGGGAATTGGAAGATAAAACGCGAGGCCGGATTTAAGCCACTCATATAGTATACTTCAGGGCGGAAGCCCCAGATATATAACGAATCGCCCGGAACTTCTCGTTCGCGCAGAAAATTGGCGACCTTGAGCGACTCATCCGCCACAAATTCCCCGGCGACGAAATGACTGTCGTAGGCGATCTGATCTTCCTGCCCGGTCAGATAGGGGAAGGTTACAGGCCAGATGGTATAGACCATGATGCTGAGGAAGAAAATCGCGACAATGATTTGTGGGATATATCGTGTCCCGATTCGCGCCAGAATCTGGTCAATTGTATCTGCCGCCAGCAGAACAAGCGGCGGAAGCATCGGCAGCCAGTGATAGTCGTAGCCCTTCGCCTGAATCAACATGATGGCTAATCCCGCCAGCAGCCAGAGCAGCACTATGCTCCATCCTTTGCCGCGTTTTTCGCCCCATCGCCGCACGAATATCCATGCAGCCGCGAGAATCCATAATACGCCCCACTGCTGCCAGCGAAAGCCAATCGCCGTTTTCATCAGATCGGTGAAATCAGTGAAGTTAAAGGTGAGCGCGGTGTACTGCGATGTGACACGGGCACTCAGCAGCAGTTCATCCCATGCGCCCATCGCCTGCATGATTAAAATGCCGCCGATGCCGATGACCAATCCGCCGAACACGAATGCCGCGATATTTTTCGCCATTTGTAGGGACACGAAATTTCGTGTCCCTACGGCGCGATTTATCCACCACCATCCGACCACCAATGCAGCACCCAACAGCGCGAAGGGATATTTGAACCACACAGCATATCCGCATAATGCCCCGGAGAGAAACAGCCAGATGAAGTGCTGAGTGCTGGAGCGCGTAGACACAGCCCATCGTGCTGAGTGCTGAGTTTCTGATGTGGTGTTTGCTGCATCAGAGCTAATCGCTAACCGCTGACCACTAACCGCTTTAAACAGACATACTACCGCCAGCACCATCGGCAGCAGGACGATGCCATCATTCTGCGAGAGTGTCCAGAAGCTCTCCGTGAAGTAAAAGACCGGGAAAATGAGTGCCGTCCACAATCCGACACGGCGGTTGGCGATCTGCCTGCCGAGCCAGAACAGCGACAGGCTGATAAACGGGACAATGAAAAAATCGATGGCGCGAATCGCCGGAGCCGTTTGCCCCAAAAGCTGTATCGCCAGCGCGTAGATATAAAACACAGCGGGGGGCTTGGGATTCCACAGGTCTTTATACGGAACTTGCCCATGCAGGATGCCGCGCCCGATGGTGGCAAATTCACCCTGATCGCGCCCTAGCGGATAGGTCAGGGTGGGTAGGGCTATGAGTGTGACGACCACCAGGATCGCCAGCAGCAGACCCGCATCAGTTTTGAGGAAGCGTTTCATCCGCCCCCGCTCGCGATGCGCACGATGAGAAAAGCAATCACCAGCCGCTCGCGATGCGCACGATGAGAAAAGCAATCACCAGCGAGAGCGCCAGCAGCACCAGCAGAATCGTCCCGGCGTTGCTGCGTAAGCCTGTCGATTCAGTCTGTTCGACGCGCACATTGCCGAGCAGATCGACATAAAAATCGACGTTCGTCCGTCCGCGTGTTAGCCGCGCCATATAATCATGTCCGGTAATGACCACCCAGCCAGTTTCCTCATCATCCCAGTTATCGCCCAATTTTTCGCGGATGGCGGCGTGCAGGATTTCACGCGCCTGTTCCGCCGGAATCGGATCGAGTTCGTCCGGCATTATTTCTGAGCCTCATAAGCGATTAAAAACTGCTGTTTATTATACTGGACGGTCTACCGTTAAATCCATCGCGTTGATAAGTGCTGGTGCGGTGTAACATCATTCGTGTGATATTTTTCCCTATCTTTCTGTGGCGTACTGCAAGGATATTTATGAACGGCTATGATAAAGGGGGCAAAAATCTATTGGAGAGAAAATAATGCTTAAAGCTCAACGAGAAACACATCGCATGGAGCGCATTGGTTGGCTGCGTGCCGCTGTTTTGGGAGCCAACGACGGGTCGCGGGTCTGGTTGCGGGAGCCATGTCGATGGCGGCGGGCGAGTACGTATCCGTGAGTTCGCAGGCCGATACCGAGCAGGCCGATCTGGCGCGTGAACGCAAAGAGCTTGCCAGCGATGGTGAATTTGAACAGGAAGAATTGGCGGCGATCTATGTCAAGCGCGGCCTTGATTCAGCCTTAGCAAAACAGGTCGCCCAGCAGTTGATGATGCATGATGCTTTGGGCGCACATTCCCGTGACGAACTCGGCATCTCGGAAAGTCAGACGGCTCGCCCCGTTCAGGCAGCCTTCGCCTCCGCCGGGACTTTCACCGCTGGCGCAGTCCTTCCCCTGCTAATCGTGCTTTTAGTGCCAGAGTCGAGTATGGTTCTGGTCGTGACCGTTGCCTCGCTTATTTTCCTGGCGCTGCTGGGGGCACTCGCTGCCCGTGCAGGTGGCGCACCGCTGCTCAAAGCGACTCTTCGGGTCACGTTTTGGGGTGCGCTGGCGATGGGTTTAACGGCACTGGTCGGTTCTCTCTTCGGAACGGTTGTATAAACTGTTGTCGGCATATAAAAAAGGGCATTGCCACGAATGCCCTGATTCCCGAAAATGATGTATCCAACAGTGATCTACGGATTACGCACCTGACGGACTTTGCTTTTCACCATCAGATTACCATCCGCATCGCCCTGCAAATCCCAATCGCCCGATGCTACCAGCGCGACCCAGAAATCGCCGCGCGGTTTCATGCCTGGGAGATTCAGTTTCGCTGCCAGTGAATACAGATTATCGCGCCGCAGTTCCGCCACTTTAGCGATATAAACCTGCTCAGTGATGCCATTTTTCGGTAGAAAAGGCTTGGCAGGCAGCCCCAGCACTTCATCGGCTTTCGGCACAAGGAAATTAAAGCGTCCATGCTGAATCGCCATATCGAATAGCAGGGCATAGCCCAGCGCCGTTTGAATGTTGCGCGGCTTGATGCTCAGATCAATCACGGGCTGCCAGAATCCCTCGGTTGCGACCTCATCCTGTACCGCCTGCATGATCGGATCATCGGCGGCGGCGATCAACTGCGCCTTCAATTCCGGGTCTTTGCGCAAACCCTCGTCTTTGGCACTGATGCGCGGCAGATAGGCCTTCAGACTGGTTGCCACTGGCTGAGTTGAGCGCTCGGTATAACGCCGGACAACCGATGTCAGATTGCCCGCCGCCAGCGTGAACTGGAAACGCCCATAGCTGATGATGCCCGAATCGTAATTCTGATAAGTGGCATATCCACCGCCTTCGAAAGCCGATGTGATATTGAACGC
>JBGAGR010000118.1:0-22388 GCA_044226645.1 Aggregatilineales bacterium | reverse complement strand
AATGGGTGCGAACAAAAAAGATGCGCTTCTTCGATCAAGCTCCTTAAGCTGTACTGGAGCAGACCAGTAAGTGATTTCTTTAACTAACATGTCTTTAAGTTGGTCGAGGAAATCGAGTGCCGCGTCATTTTCAAAAACACCTGATCCAAACGTTCCCATGCTCTGAAAGCCTCTCACAAATTTGTGTCCAGTTACAGATTATCACCGATTAGCTGCTACGGTAAAATAAAGTCTATAATGTAACGAAACGGTTAGGAGGTGGCGTATGGTAAAACTGACAGATATGAAGCCATTTGCGAGGATAGTGAAGGATGAGAACGGTCAGCCAGTGGTGCAAGTGCCGCTGGATATCTGGGAAGCAGTCGTGGGCAAGATCACGGAGCAACGATTAGCTCAAAGACGACAAATGCTCGATTTGCTAAAACAGTGGAAAAACGACCCAGAGAATGACATGTCTGAGGAATGGTGGGATGATTTTCTACAATTTCTAAAAGAAAATCGAGTAAAATTGGGCGACCCCGATTCTTTTCACATCAGCGAACAGTCGCCCACAGTCCATTGAATCTTATTCCTTCGCCGAAGCGATCAGCATATCAATCACGCGCATATTGAGGATGTCGCGCCATCGTTTAGTTATTCCTCATCTTCCCAATAGGGCGGATATTTTGGGGCGACTGCTTCCAGCTTGTCAAAGGTAGCCTGAAAAGCCACAAAGTGGACAGAATCACCTTTAAGATTATATTCTTCAGCCGTTCGGTCAACGATTTGCATGGCTGTATTCCGCCAATTGCGAACAGTTTGAGCCGTTATGCCAGGAGTTGTTTGAAATTTATCAGCTAATAAGGCCAGAATGTCAACCGCGACGGGGACTTCTTCGTGTACCGTGAAAAACCCTAGAGCATCATTCCGATTCTCGACTGAGAGCCGATAAATGATGTCTTTACGCAATAAATCCATCAAGTCAAAAAGCAACCACGCACCTTGAACGGGAAAATAGGGTAAAGAGTATTCAGGCGGCATGGGGGTTGGCTCAATACGGGTACTTGGATTGTCTGAGTTCGCCCAGAAGTGAGCAATGCTCTCCACGCAATTGAACATCGCCAAAACTGCTGGACGATGCTGCTTACGGTAATCAGGATTATCAAATGGATAGCTAATGGTTTCGCCTTTCCAATCGCCATCCCAAACCCTCAGAAAAACTTCACGCCAACGCTGGACAGCCGTTTCATGTTGAAGGTAAACACTGCTGCGAACATCGTTCTCTTCAAACAACAGAATGACTTGAATGACACTCATTACACACGATAACCACACACCACTTTCATGAACCTGCTCTGGCGTAATCCAATAGGCTATCTCTCGCTCTATGCGATTTGTAATGGTTGCTTGGTAATCAAGTGCCTTGTCACTGTCATAAATGCCATCACCAAATCCTCTGCCCATTACAAGCCTCCTCAAAACATTTGTTCTTGATTACCCGTATGGTATCACAGGTTCGCTTCTACGGTACAATGATTGAGGAAAGTGACTTATGGGGGAGGTGGCACATGGTAAGTCTCACGGATATGCAGATACACGCCGAACCACCCTCTATCCGGTATGCAAACTCTAACCCAAAACCAGAATATTTGTGCTAAAATAAGAGGTTGATCTATCTGAAAAGGCTGCGACTGGATGCTCGGAAACCAACTCCATCTCCATCATTTCCTGCTTTCCCTCAACCGCTCCTGCATCCAATCCGTTATAAAACCTCAACTCGTATCTAACTTGGTCGCCAGTCGCACTTACAGTCGAAATGTCTGCTTTTTCAATCCTGCGCACCGTTCTCCCTCACGGGTGTTTTCTGTTATCGCTCTGTTATCGGACTCCTGTTTCCCCGTGAGAGTTTTTCGCTTTCCCTCAAGCTCTCTGTTTTCCTCTGTTAAACAGAGAATTAATCTTGCCCTCACCAACCTGAATCCAACATCATTGCCCTCGCGCGGAAGCGATCAGCATATCAATCACACGCATATTCTCGACAGCATCCTGTGGCGCGAAACGCGGCGGACGCTTATTCAGCAGCGCTTCGGCAAAATCTTCCGCCATAATCGTATACTGATTGACCGCTGGCATCTTGATTTCCTCGTATTCTTCTCCATGCCACCAGCGAATAATTGGTTCCTCGTGCGGCTCCGTGACGAAACCCTTTTCAATCAGAATACGCCCTTCTGTCCCGCGAATTTCATAGGTATGCGTCCGCATGGCGCGAACGCCACAGTCAAAATGTCCAATCGCGCCGGACGGAAATTCGATTACCCCGGCTAACTGCTCATCCACGCCGGATTGCTGACCGAATCGCGCGATGGCCTTGCCGCGTGTAGGTTCTTCGCCGGACATCAGCCGCATGACATTCAGGCAGTAGCAGCCCACATCCATCAGACCGCCGCCAGCTAAGTCGGCGCTCAGCCGGATATTATCTTCACTGCGGATAGCAAAGGTAAACGAGGCATTCAGCGAAACGATTTTCCCAACCGCGCCCGACGTAAGCATGTCCTTGACTTTCACCGTTTGTGGATGGAAGCGGTACATGAAGCCTTCCGCGAACAAAATGCCGCGCGAGGCAAAGGCATCCACAATCGTCTGCGCTTCGGCAGCATCCTTCGCCAGCGGCTTTTCGCACAGCACAGGTTTACCCGCTTCGGCACATTTGATGCTCCACGCCGCATGTTCGCTGTTCGGCAGCGGATTATAGATGGCATCAATATCCGGGTCAGCGATCAGTTCTTCATAACTGCCATACGCTTTGGGGATGTTCCGCTCAGTAGCGAACTGCTGCGCTTTTTCCAGACTGCGGCTGGCGACGGCGGTCACTTCGCCGTTACTGCTCTGCTGTATGGCAGGCACGACGCGGCGGAAGCCGATGCTGGCGGTGCTGAGGATGCCCCAGCGGATTTTTTGACCCATAATTTCCTCTCCAAAGCGTGAATAAGATTTATAGTCCCTCGGTCTTCAGAAGCGCGAGTTCATGCGTCAGTATGCCACGTTCCTGCTCATCCTGTGTATTATCCAGCAATTTTTCCATAGCCTCCCGCCGCGCAACCTTTAGCGCATCCGCCGCCAGAACCGAAATATCCGGCTCGACACCCGTGCCTTCCCAATTGGTCTGCGTAATCGGATTAATCGCGCGACCATCCGGCACGAACATAATGAACTGACTGCTCAGAGCGTGGTCAGCGCCCGGATGCGCCCCACCGCCTGTCGTCTCCCCGACAATGCTTCCGTGCTTCATCGCTTTGATATTATAGGCAAATTCTTCCGCGCCGGAAAAGGTGTTGCTGCTAGTCAGTACATACACATCCGCTTTCGGATTCCGTTTGCCGGGAACATAGGGCAGCGTCCAGAAATGGGTGTATTCATCCTTGTGACGGGTGTAGAAGCTGTTTAAGTGCTTGATTTCCGGGTCAACCAGATAACTCGTAATCAACTGCACCATTTGCGGATCACCACCGCCGTTCTGGCGTAAATCGAAGATAATCGCTTTGGCGTTCGCCAGAAAATTCATGGCGGCGACAGCAGTATCACCCGCTACGCTAGGCGGCGCGAACATCCTTAAGTCGAGATAACCAATCCCGCCCGGCAGCCAATCCAGACGTTGAAAACCATAATTTTCGTTCGCCATTTGTTTTAATACGGATGGCGGCAGATCATCCTCAACCGGGGCGACAGCCAGTTCGGCGGCTGCGACAGGATTGTAATCGACATGCAGATGCATATCACGGCTGATACTGCGTAAATCAGCCGTCAGCGTTTTGGCGAAGTCATTCACAGCGACAATTGCACAATACTTCGCCCCGTTTTCATCCAGATACGCCCGCATCTCCCGCGCTTTGTCGAGGAATATATAGCGTTCTTCCAATAGTTCGCCGATTTTCTCGATGATGCTCTCAGGATCAATCACGTTTTCCATATGGTATGCTCCTTTACCAATCATGTCCCATGAAGTCGATGAATCCCGGTGACTGACCAAAGCGTGTGAGCATAATGGCGGCTTCACTGCGATGCTGCGCACTGTGATACAAAACGTGCGTCAGAATATACCAGACCGCCAGGGTACGGATTTCGCCTCCTGGCTGCGGCCCTGTTACTGTATCTGTCAATCTGTCCTCATCGAGATTTTCGAGAAAAGTCCTCATCCGCCCGTAATTTTCATCGGTGTAGGTGCGAAGACTCACCACATCAGGATAATCGCTGAACTTGCGAAAACCGAATTTGCTCGTCCCATGCTCGCAAAAATGGAACCACTCTTCCTCAACCGTCAGGATGTGGAACATCGTTTCGCGCAGACTGCTCTGGCGACCAATATCCTGTTTCTCATCCCATTGTTCGGGGGTGAGATTCGCCGCCAGGTTCAATAAGCGGCTGTTGATATGGTAGTTATAGGCGAACATCTTCAGAAACAGTTCTTTACTCTGCATAGGAATTGTGCCTTTCTGGTTCAATGAAACAGCAGTACTACCATTAATTACCCGTCAGCAGAATAAATGTTCAACTTTCAGCAGTGCTTACTTGGCAGGGATGGATTCCTGTGTCGTATCCAGCACTTTTGCTGCCTGTTTTCCGTTCAGAATAAAATCGACCAGCAGACCGGCGACTAATCCCCAGAAAGGCGCACCGATGCCGAACAGCGTGAAATTCGCGGCTGTGCAGAGCATGGCGACCAGACCCGCCTCACGCCCTTTTGCTTCTGCCATCGCGCCGGAAATCGAACTGACCAGCACGCCTGTCAACGCTAATCCTGCCACAGCCGAAATGAGCGCGGCAGGCAGCGCCGCGAACAGACTGATCGTCGTAGCAGCGAACAGGCCAAAGACAATTTTCCAAACCCCCGTTGAAACACCCGCCGCATAACGCCGTGTCGGGTCAGGATGCGATTCGGGATTGGTGACAACTGCCGCTGTGATCGCCGCCAGATTCAACCCCGGCCCACCGAAGGGCGCTGTCAGGATGGAGGCGATGCCCGTTAGCTTAAGGGCGCTATCAATCGGTAGATCATACCCTGATGCCCGCAGTACCGCGATTCCCGGCGCGTTTTGTCCGGTAAGCGCCAGCAGAAACAGCGGCAGTCCTAAACCGAGAATGGCCTCCGGTGTGAACTGGGGTGATGTCCACTGCGGCAGGGTCAGCGTGACGGTCACGCCGCTAAGATGTAAATCCTGACTGATGAAAGCGATCACTAATCCGACAATGAGTGCGCCAATGGTCGGAGTGCGGAAAGCCAGCCTGCGCAGCACAAAAAAGGTAATGACCATCGCCACAATCATGATCGTCCGCTGTGGCAGAGCCGTGAATAAAGCCGTACCGAATTGCAGCAGCACACCCGCCAGTACCCCGCTGATAACCGGAGCCGGGACGAGCTTCATCACCCGCCCAAATAAGCCGGAAAATCCGAGCAGCGTCATCGCCAACCCCGCCACCAGATAGGCTCCAATCGCTGCCGGGAAAGGATATAACCCCAGACTGGCGACGAGCAAAGCTGTTCCCGGTGTAGACCAGGCGATAACCACTGGCTGACGGAACAGCAGACTCATGATGATACACAGAACGCCGCAGCCCACCGTGACCGCCCACAACCATGACGATAACTGCGCCTGATCGAGTTTGGCACTTTGCGCGGCCTGGAAGACGATCAAAATCGGCCCCGTATAAGCGATGAGTTCGACCACCAGACCGGAGAGCCATGTCGAAAGGGCGAATGAGGCGGGCAAATCACGCACATTGCGCATAAAGCCGGGGTTCTCGTGTATCAGCATAAAACTTCCTTTAGTAAAGCATCACGCAGCTTATGGTGACACGGAGAAATCGGACGAGCAATAGCCAGCGATAACCGGGGGTCAGGATGTCATCCTTGCTGCCAAGTACCTCATCACTTTTCACTAATGGACAAACCGAATAAAATGCGCCGCTTTTTGTAGGGACACCATACATGGTGTCCGCCTTAAGTCACCTGAAATACTTCAAGAGGGTGCTTGAATGGACTTTTAAGGCGGGTCAGAGTGCGCTTTAGCGTACTTCCCGCCGCACCCGGTAGCCGGATGGCTTTCAGCCTCCGGTGGCATGTATCCAAAACGCCGTCAAGCACTCAGGTGCTTCAGATTTGGCGTGTGGAAGGTCGAAAGGTGCTGCGCTGTCGTGATAAGGTGAAAGCTGTTGAATGGTTATGAGGGCATCAATGACTGTATCACGCGCTAAAATCCTTCCTGCGGTTGCCAATCTACTGGCAGCGCTGTTCGTGGTGTATGGACTGAGTGTTTCCGGCGTTTTGCTGCTGCGGATAGTGTTCGGTGAGCGCTGGTGGCCGATTGGTTTCTTTAATTCGTTCGCCCACCTGTTGATGTTCCCCGCGCTGCCCTTTCTGGCGCTGTGTTTCGTCATCCGCCGCAAACGGCTCGCCTTGCTGCAAATCCTCCCGGCGCTGGTTTTTCTGATCTCATACACCAGTTTTTTTGTGCCGCGTTCGGTACAGGCCGCGTCCGATAAGCCGGAAATAGGGGTAATGACTTACAATCTGAACAAGGACAATCTGGCTGTAGCGGCTGTTGTCGCCAATGTGAAAACGTTTGCCCCGGATGTCATCGCCTTTCAGGAATTGAATACGACAATGGCGGCAGCACTTCCCATCCAGTTAAGCGAGCAATACCCCTACTCAGCCATGTATCCCGATCTGGAAGGCGGTTTCACCGGATTAGGCATACTCAGCCGTTATCCGATTCTGACCGAGCAGTATTGGGCGTTTGGGATGGGGCATGAGCGCGTAGAACTGGATGTCAACGGCGTAACGATTGTGGTTCACAACACCCATCCGATACATCCATTGGATGCGCCGCTGCACTACAACGGCTCCACTCGCGCCGCGAATATCAGCGCTTCATTGGACATCACTGATGCCGATCAAAATCTGCCGCTGATACTGCTGGGCGATTTCAATATGACCGACCAGACCGCTGATTACCAGCGCGTGACCAGCCGCTATACCGATACCTATCACGAAGTTGGTTGGGGCATGGGCTTCACCTTCCCCAATCTGGATAAAGCACTTGGTGGTCATTATCTGCCGCCGCTGGCACGCATCGATTATGTCTTCCACAACAGCGATTTTCAGGCACAGGAAGCGCGTGTCAGTTCTAATTCCGGCGGGTCAGATCATTACCCCCTGTTCGTCCGTCTGGAATATGGTTCATAGTTATCGGGATGCTGAAAGGGACTTGCTTGCGTAGGGGTGCAGCACTGCTGCGCCCTCCCCCTGCATAATTCACGACTCTTGGCATCAGTTGGCAGTGTTTTGCCTGATATTGGCAGTACGCAGCGGCTTACACTCCCTCTATCAATCGATTTTGCTAGAGGGAGCATACATATCATGCCTGTTTTCTGGTCACGATGGATTAAAGCGGTCAGTTTCTTTCTGATGGTTTACGGATTAGCGATGATTTTTGTGCCAGAAACCATGAATCGGACGCTGGTCGGAGCGCTGCTTTATAATAACAATGTTGTTCTGAGGGATGCCCTTGCCTCGGTTGCTGAACCGGATTTAACTTTTATCAAGGTGTTGGGTGGATTATTAGGTACGGTGACGGTAGGCTGGTCGATTCAAATGGCGTGGATCGCGCATTATCCGTTTCGGAATGGCGAAACATGGGCATGGAATGCGCTTCTGCTGAGTCTATCGGCATGGGCGATACTGGAATTTTACTTTAAGCTGACGGACGACATCACCGGACTCGGATTGTTCGCCCATTTTGGTCTGCTGGTCATCATGGGCATTCCGCTGCTGGCGACCTATCGTTATTTTCATCCTGCACGAGCAGTTCTAAATCAATGAGGTGAAATTGCTGCCACAATCCGACAACTCAAAACCATCCTATTCACCCCCGGCGCGGTCAATGCTGCGT
The DNA here is from genome assembly GCA_044226645.1 of Aggregatilineales bacterium. GTDB lineage: Bacteria > Chloroflexota > Anaerolineae > Aggregatilineales > Phototrophicaceae > CFX2. The sequence continues at coordinate 14,463 of JBGAGR010000118.1, read as the reverse complement.
CGGGTACTGATGACCACCTTCATCACCCTGACCGGAGCCTATGGCCTGAACCTCTCCGGTTTTTTGCTGCTGCGCTCGATATTCGGCGAACGCTGGAATGTCATCGGCCTGTTTGATTCATTCGCGCACCTGTTGATGATTCCCGCGCTGCCCTTGCTCATCCTCAGCTTCGTCATCAAACGCCGTTGGCTGGCATTGACTCAAGCCATTCCCGCGCTCGTATTTCTGACTTCCTACGGCAGCATGTTCATTCCCAAGCGCTCCGTGACAGCCTCAACGTCTGATCTGACCGTCCTGACCTACAATATACATCACGGCTATGCGCCGGACATCGCGCCAGTAATCGATGTGATTCGGCAGTCGAACGCGGATATTGTCGCGATTCAGGAACTCGGTCAGGACGCGGCGGATGCCTTTGCCGCTCAATTGGCGGATATGTATCCCTATCGGGCTTTTCATCCGATGAAAAAGGCCTGGCAGGGACAGGGCATTCTCAGCCGCTACCCGATCACCGCCGATGAATACTGGCGTAATTNTGCTTTATAATAACAATGTTGTTCTGAGGGATGCCCTTGCCTCGGTTGCTGAACCGGATTTAACTTTTATCAAGGTGTTGGGTGGATTATTAGGTACGGTGACGGTAGGCTGGTCGATTCAAATGGCGTGGATCGCGCATAAGCCCTTTCAGAATGGCGAAACGTGGGCGTGGAATGCGCTGCTGGTCAGTCTATCGACCTGGGCGATACTGGAATTTTACTTTAAGCTGACGGACAGCATCACCGGACTCGGATTGTTCGCCCATTTTGGTCTGCTGGTCATCATGGGTATTCCGCTGCTGGCGACCTATCGTTATTTTCATCGTGCACGAGCAGTTCTAAATCAATGAGGTGAATTTGCTGCCACAACCTGACAATTCAAAACCATCCTATTCATCCCCGGCGCGGTCAATGCTGCGTCGGGTACTGATGACCACCTTCATCACCCTGACCGGAGCCTATGGCCTGAACATCTCCGGTTTTTTGCTGCTGCGCTCGATATTCGGCGAACGCTGGAATGTCATCGGCCTGTTTGATTCATTCGCGCACCTGTTGATGATTCCCGCGCTGCCCTTGCTCATCCTCAGCCTCGTCCTCAAGCGGCGCTGGCTGGCGCTGACACAGGCCATTCCCGCCTTTGTATTCCTGACTTCCTACGGCGGCATGTTCATCCCCAAGCGCTCCGTGACAGCCTCAACGTCTGATCTGACCGTCCTGACCTACAATATACATCACGGTTATGCGCCGGACATCGCGCCCATAATCGATGTCATTCGACAGTCGAACGCCGATATTGTCGCCATACAGGAACTCAGTCAGGACGCGGCGGATGCCTTTGCCGCTCAATTGGCGGATATGTATCCCTATCGGGCTTTTCATCCGATGAAAAAGGCCTGGCAGGGACAGGGCATTCTCAGCCGCTACCCGATCACCGCCGATGAATACTGGCGTAATGAGCAGTTCGGCTTCGGCTTAGGCCATCAGCGCGTCGAAATGGATATTCAGGGGACGACCATCACGATTTACAACACCCATCCGGCGCATCCCGGTATGAGCGGAACATTTTATAACGGCGCACCCCATCGCGAGGAAATGGATATTGTGATGAACCGCGCCGCGCAGGATACAACACCAGTGCTGATTATGGGTGATTTCAACATGGGCGATCAAAGCGAGGATTATCGCCGCATCAGCGCAGTTTATGCCGATTCGTATCGCGAGATGGGTTGGGGCATGGGCTTCACCTTCCCCGATTTGCGTGTGCCGCAGGCCTTACCTGATTATATAAATCGCACAATACCGCTTCCACCTTTCATGCGGCTGGATTACGTCTTTCACAGCGCAGCTTTTCAAACACTGGATGCGCGGGTCTGGTCGGATGCTGGCGGTTCGGATCATCATCCGGTTTTCGTTCGCTTCAGCTTAGATGGTCAATAAATGACGGATATTCAGGAAAACATCAATCTGCATACGGTTCCAGCCGTAACGAGTCACGTTCCAAACTTGCATCGTGTCGGACAGATAGCTTCGCGTGGATGCCTCGGCTTCATCGCCTTCTATGGCCTGATTAGCACACTCATTATTGTCGTGTGGCTCATCGTCGGTGAACGCTTCCGCACCATGTCGATGGTGGTGTCGTTTCTGGCGCTTTTGCTGCTGCCCGCGCTGATATTCCTGCCCCTGCTGCTGATTTTGCGGCGCTGGCGGCGGAGTCTGCTGGTGGCTGCGCCGTTCGCCATGTTTATCGCCAGCTATGGCGTGATGTTTCTGCCGCGCTCGGTGACGATTCCGCCGGATGCGCTTCAAGTGCGCCTGATGACCTATAACCTGCACGCCGAACGCAATATCTTCGCGCCCATGCTGGACATCATCCGCCAATCCGGTGCGGACATCGTGGCGGTACAGGAAATGAGTACGCCGATGGAACCGCAGTTAAATGACCATTTAGCCGATGTCTATCCCTACCGCGCGACCTATCCTGAACCGGAAGGCGGAGCCTATCACGGGCGCGGCATCCTGAGCAAATATCCCATTCTGGAAAATCGCATCTGGCCTGTCGTCTATCCGCTGCCTGTGCGTTTACAGCGGGTGGTCATCGATGTGCAGGGAACCCCCATCACGATCTACAATTTTCACGCGCCGCCTTCGCAGCCCATCTATGGACGCGGTGTCAATTTCGCTCCCCGCGCCCGGCAGGTTCAGGATGTGCTGGATGTGATCGCGCAGGATTCCGGCCCGGTGCTGCTGATGTGCGATTGCAACACCTATGACCTTGACCAGAATTATCGCCGTATCACTGCTGTTTTGAGCGATACCTACCGCGAAATCGGCTGGGGCATGGGCTTCACCAATCCCGATTGGAGTACCGAGCAGGGACGCGAAGGCCCCGCTTTCATCCCGCCCCATCAGCGCCCGGATTACATTTTCCACAATGACTACTTCCTGCCTGTCGAAGCCTATGTCTGGCCTGATTCGGGCGGTTCCGATCATCGCCCTGTCTATGCGATGCTGGCGCTAGAACCATCTGGCAAGTGAATGATTACCCTTGTTTTAGAAGATCACCTTCTAGCGAGATATTGCTTTCGCTTGTTGCCTGAGCAGTTTGGGCAGCATTCGAGGAAATCGCATTTGTTCGTGCTTCATTCGTTGATGCATCAAAAACCCAGATATGGGCATTACCCATGGGTTATCGCCAGCTATGGCGTGATGTTTCTGCCGCGCTCGGTGACGATTCCGCCGGATGCGCTTCAAGTGCGCCTGATGACCTATAACCTGCACGCCGAACGCAATATCTTCGCGCCCATGCTGGACATCATCCGCCAATCTGGTGCGGACATCGTGGCGGTGCAGGAGATGAGTACGCCGATGGAACCGCAGTTAAATGACCATTTAGCCGATGTCTATCCCTACCGCGCGACCTATCCTGAACCGGAAGGCGGAGCCTATCATGGGCGCGGCATCCTCAGCAAATATCCGATTCTGGAAAATCGCATCTGGCCTGTCGTCTATCCGCTGCCGGTACGTTTACAGCGGGTGGTCATCGATGTGCAGGGAACCCCCATCACGATCTACAATTTCCATGCGCCACCATCACAGCCGATTTATGGACGCGGTGTCAATTTCGCTCCTCGTGCCCGGCAGGTTCAGGATGTGCTGGACATGATCGCGCAGGATTCTGGCCCGGTGCTGCTCATGTGCGACTGCAATACCTATGACCTTGACCAGAATTATCGCCGTATCACCGCCGTTTTGAGCGATACCTACCGCGAAGTCGGCTGGGGCATGGGCTTCACCAATCCCGATTGGAGCACCGAGCAGGGACGTGAAGGCCCCGCTTTCATCCCGCCCCATCAGCGCCCGGATTACATCTTCCACAACGACTATTTCCTGCCTGTCGAAGCGTATGTCTGGCCTGATTCCGGCGGCTCGGATCATCGCCCTGTCTATGCGGTGCTGGCGCTGATATCACCTGGCAAGTGAATAGTTATCCCTGTTTTAGAAGATCACCTTCTAGCGAGATATTGCTTTCGCTTGTTGCCTGAGCAGTTTGGGCAGCATTCGAGGAAATCGCATTTGTTCGTGCTTCATTCGTTGATGCATCAAAAACCCAGATATGGGCATTACCCATGGGCTGGTTTTCAGTTGAACTTAAAGATTCGTTCGGTGGTGGTATTTCCAAACCAGCATCTAGTAGGGTGTAGATATAATCAACCCTTGCTTCATCAAGATTGTTTTTAGCTTCCTCAGGTGAATTACCTTGCGCTTTACAGCCGGGGAGTTCAGGATGTCGCGCGACAAAGACCTTTTGACCATTGGACAGTGTATCTTCTTCTATAGTGATACTATAAGAACGTGCAGCCAATTCTTCGGCTTTCTCCCATAATACGCTATCCATTTTCTTCATCCTTTTCACTTTTCAGCTTCAGCAATTGTTCGATTAGTTTCACTGCATCTCTTGCATATGCTGGACTGAGTTCTTCGTTATGTCTGGGAATCTGGTCAATGAGTTGGGGAAATTCCGAGTGAATAAATGTATCGTGATTTTTCCCATTTTTCATTATGAACCCATAACCTAAATACAAGGTGTGGAAATCATGAGGATGATAACCTTTGGGATTACGCTTCATTTTCTCAAAGAGCTTGGTAGCTTTTCGTGACATGTCCGCTTAATCCGCTGCTTTCTCTATTAGCGCCACATCTAGCGGGATACTCCCTTTGAAATCATCATTGACGAATATTCTGAACTCGTACCTGCCGGGTTTTGGGAACTCCAGGTTTTGGATTGCGATAATGGGATGAAAATCTCCCGAATGGGCATCATTTGGCTTTTGAACTGTGAATTTCACATCAGGGATTTTCCACACCTCACTAGCATCGTCGTCGAATAGAATTATGCTGAGTGTGCGTTCCTTCCCAAATTCCCCCAATTCGACAGCAAAGCGAATGACAACATACAATAATCCATGCTTTGCAGGAAATTGGCGTGCAAAAATGCGATTAAACGCACCGATAATATTGAGTTTCCCCGCAGCATCCACATTAGCAAAATCAGCGGCAAGCAATATGCGTGCTTCCATCTAATGAAACCCCTATAAGATCGTCTGATAATGCTAGTGTATCATAGTTCCCTACCTTCGCTGTAAGTCACAATTTGCGATAATATCGGTGCTTTGCAAATTGCCGTTTGGAGTGAGATTATGAATTAAGCGAGTTCGTTGACGGCCTGAGCCAGCGCATCCAGCACCGAACGCAGCGCTTCTTTAGTCGCGGGGTCGGTCACATTCCCATCGACATCTAATTTCGTGCGCACCGTCGGGACACTCAATTTCGCACCATCCGGTACATTCGCACTTAATGCACTCAGCGTCAGCAGCAGCGAAGCCTGCGCGCGTTCACCACCGCCGTGATTGGGCGACGCGCTCAGGGCGGCTACTGGCTTGTTGTAGAACTCGGCAGAAGACACTGTCCAATCCAGCAGATTTTTCAATGATCCCGGCATCCCATAGGCATATTCCGGCGTACAGATCAATATGGCATCGGCCTTGCGCAAAAAATCGCGCAGGCGTGTGACCGATTCAGGTGGATTATCGCCATCGCGTTCGGGGCTGAAGTGCGGCAGATCATCCAAACCGTCATAAAGCGTAAATGTTATATCATCCGGGGCTAAGGCCATCGCTGCCCGTACCAGCGCTGTATTCGACGAACTGGCGCGCAGGCTGCCCGAAATCGCTGCAATATGCATCATGTTTTCCTTATCGCACAATTTTTAGTCGCGGGACTCTAGACACCATCTGCGGGGATTTTCTGACGTTCGCCAATAAAAAGGGAGGATCACAGACCCTCCCTACAGAATGTTTGCTCTCAGACTTCCAGGCGATTAGTCTTTATTTAGACGGAAATTTAAGATGTATGCTCGATTGAAAGCTGATCTTACTTCCGCTAATCGCTAACCGCTAAAAGCCAACAGCTTAGAAGTAACTGCTGATGATGTTCAGTACGGCGAGAATGTTCTTCGGGTCGCCGGATTGCAGCCGTGTATTACTGGCGCGGGCGATACTGCCCAGCGTATCGGTATCCGCGCCGGAACCATATGCTACCGGAATGACGATGACCGGATTCAGACTGTTGTGACTGGCTTCAATCACTTTCAGTACATCATTGAGAGCCGCGCTGCTGGCGGTATCCGCGCCATCGCTCAACACCACCACCGCCCGGATACGCCCATCATCGTCCTGCTGATTCAAGTCGCTGACGACCTGCTCCAGCGCATCATAAAGCGCCGTACCGCCATCCGCCCGCAGACCGTTAATGGTATCGATCAACTGCGTCTGGACACTTTCGAAGCGTCCTAACGGCACACGCGGGTGTATCGTATCGTTGAAAGTGACCAACCCAACCCGGTTCGCGGACTCCATCGCATTCAGGAAGGCCACCGCCGCTTGTTTGGCCTGCCCGATTTTATCCTCTTCGGTCATCGAGCCAGAAGTGTCGATCAGCAGCGTGACATCGGCCTGCTTCTTGACAATCGACCAGCTTTCCTGAATCGCCAGAATGGTATCGGCTGAAGGAACATCCAGCACGTTAGTCGGGCCAGCTTCCGTCACACCGTTTTCCGCCGTGAAAGGATAGGCCAGCTTCACATTGGGGTTGACCGGGCGGAAACCCTCGCTCATGATAATCTGCTGTGATTCATCCGAAAGCACATATTGGGTGAACACACGCGCCGCATCCTTCTGATCCTGTGTTACCCAATCAGCATTAACGATGCCAAACGGATGCTCGTGCCAGAAAGTGCCTTCCTTCGGATACAACGCCACCAGTTTTTCCGGCGGTTTATACTGGGTCTTACCCTCATTGATGTAGATCAGATCATTTTCTTCCAGCGCCACAAAATCGAGGTATTCCGGCCCCTGCGCGATGTATTCTTTAAACTCGGTGGTACGGCTGGAATAATGCCGGATCAGACTTTCGATGTTATGAACACCATCTTCAACCGCCTGGTCACGTACCTGATCCAGTCCCAGCACGCGCCCGGTGAACCCATTGGAACGAGCGGAAGCATAAAATTCGCCAATCAACGTTGAAAGCCCGGTTGAACTGATACGCGGGTCGGTGTGTCCGTAGTAGACCGTGCGGCGGCAGTTCGGAACGCCATAATCACACCAGCCGTTGGGACTGTTCAGCACTTGCAGCAGTTCTTCCCAGCCAATGTCATTGTGACCCACCTTTTGACGGATAGCATCCAGACGGCTTTGCCAGATCGCCATGACCACCGGAGCATTGGCTGTCGGCTGAATATTGGCGAGGTCGAACAGGTCGCGTCCGCTCTTTTCATTCGCCAGCGCCAGCCAATGGCTGACCGATGGCTCGAAGATCACCGGCTTGGCGACATTCTGGTTATTCGGTGCGATGATGGCATTGACGATGCCCTGCATGACCGTACCGGACGAACCGCCTTTGCCATCAGTCAAATCCGTTACCCAGAGCGGCTTCTCGCCAGCCGCATAAGGTTGTCCTGTAACCGGATTTTTGCCCGCAGCGGAAAGCTGATTAAAGCTGTCGATGATACGCGGCATATAGAGTGCCGATTCCGGCGCGTAGATGATGGTCACTTCTATGGCGTTATCCGGCTTGTTGCTGGTTGTCCCGCCGCCACCACCCCCGCCGCTGCTGCCCAGATCGCAAGCTGCTAACAATCCCGCCAGCAGCAGCATGATGAAGGCCAGCCATTGTTTAGAATATCGCATAAAAACTCCTTATATTTAGCCGAATTTTCGACAGCATGATAATGCCGCCAAAACATTCAGGACGGGTTAGCATTTAAAGAGGAATGCGTGAAGTATTCCCCTGTTTTCACATTCGAAAAGGCTACTGATTCGCGCTCACCCATTGCAGCAAACCCTGCACATCATTCAATGAAGGCGTTTGCACCGCCTGTCCATAATCCGGAATAAGCTGGATGCCGTAGGGAACAGCCGCCGCGAATAAATCAGCAGTTGTCGATGGTTCACCCGATGCCGGACGGAAACCGTAACGCGCCAGGTTGGCTTGCTGCGCGGCATTGGTCATCCAATCCGCCACAATCTGCGCCGCCGCTTTTTCATCGGCTGTAGTCTGGCTGTCCTGCCAGCTTGCCAGCGGGAAATTCAACTGAAACTGATAAGCCGGATAGCTGAAGCGGAAGCGCTGTTGATCGTTCACAAGCAGCCCATTCAAACGATTAAGCCACAACACTTCAGGCAGCAAAGCCATGTCGATGGTGGAGGGGCCGCGTGTGATAGCATCCATCGGGTCGCCGCGCCCGAAAAAGCTCGGCTTGCTGGCAAGGATAGGCTTGAGCCAGTCGCGAAAAGCCTGCGCATTCAGTTCATTCTGTCCCAGTGCCGTGCTGTTATAAAAACTGCTGGCGGCGGACAACAAAGTCGCGACACCGCTCATTTTGCGGTCTGGTTGGGCAAACGCCAGCTTGATAAAGCCCCAATCGGTCTGCTGTCCAGCCGTGAGCGTTTGCCACGATTCAGCCTGCGCCCCCGTTTCCACTGCCGACCAATCAAAATCCTGTGCGCCTTCTTGCGTGATGGCATTCACCCGGCTGACATAACCGCCCCACACCAGCGGGGTACGCGCCAGTGAATCCGCCGCGACGACCAGCGGGAGTCCATTGCCCTGTGCATAGGTGACCGAAGCGCTGGAAGCCGCAATCCACAACTGAGGATGCTTGTCCGGTGTCCAATTGCGGTTGCTCCCCCACACATCCAGATCATCAATGACCGTGACTTTAAACTGAAGGCGCGTCGTCCCCACAACGGGCTGCGACTCGTTGAGTGCCTTGACGGCATCCTGCACCCAGCTTCCCATCAGTGAGTCTGCCGCGATGGTGATTTCCAGCGGCGGCTGTGAACGTACCACCCGACTCGCGACGATAATACCCGCCGCGACCAGGATAAACAGCACAATAAAGATAGTTCCTCGTCTCATCGTTGCCCCGTTGTTGCTTGCTTATTCGGATGACGCTGCGTTGTGCGTCTGTATCCCATTACGAGTTTACTGTTACTTTGAGTTGCGATTCCCCCGAATGATTCGGGGACTGCTCACACAAGCATAACATATCTACTCATTTTGTAACCAACTTCCTACCCTAGTCCTATTGGCGTACATCCCTACCGTCCATATAATAAGTTTTAATACCTCATATTTTTGGGGAGGAATACGTTATGCACTTATCACGACGAACACTGATTGGTTTTGGAATTCTGGCTGTCATAGTAATAGGTAGTGCCCTGGCCGCTTTTGCCCAGGACAGCAGCACCTATACCGTTCAGCGCGGCGATACGCTCGATCAGATTGGCGCACAATTCGATGTGCAAACGGCTTGTCTGGCAAAGGCCAATGATTTAGGCGATGGCAGCAAGATTAAGCCCGGTCAGTTGCTCAATATTGATTTGACCTGCCCCCGTTACGACGGGCTGGATTTTGTCCTGAACCCGCGCGAGGATGCGGGCAGCAGTAATGCCGCTGTCGCGCCTTCCAGCGATCTGGGTCAGGGTGGCGGTGGCCCGGTAGCGGGGCCGAACGACCAGACTTATACGGTGGCGCGTGGCGACACATTGGATACCATTGGTCAGAAATTGAACATTTCGGTGGTATCACTCCAGCTCACCAATGACATTGGCCCGCGCGATAAGCTGTCTATCGGTCAGACACTCATTATCCCGGCAGAAGCGCCCGCCTATGGGGTTTTCCCGGCGGTCTCCAATCCGCTCAACCCAACCAGCAGCAATACCGATCTGGGTCAGGGTGGCGGTGGCCCGGAAGTTGGCCCCAACGATCAGGTCTATGTGATACAACAGCGTGATACCCTGGATACCATTGGCGCGCGTTTTGATACGCAGACCGCCTGTATCGCCCAGAACAACAGCATCGCCGCGCCGAATCTGGTTTATCCGGGACAGACCATCGTGATTTCGGCGGATTGCCCACGCTATGATGGTTTTGACATCGTAACCAACCCGCGCGGCAGTTAATCCTTTATCCTTCAGGAATATAAAAGAGGCGGTACGCTCATGAGTACCGCCTCTTTTTAGTTTAGCTATTTGGGAGCCTGGGGTGCATCGCGGGTGATATTGGGGACTTCCAGCGAGACGATGTAACGGGCATCATCTTCGGCAAACTGCGTGTTGGGTGGAGATGTGCGCAGGATATTCCAGATCACGCCGATATTGCGATCCGTGACCCACTTACGCTCTCCGCTGGCAGCCAGATCAGCCAGTTTTAGACCAGCGGCGTTTCCATCCCACAGGATACTCACCGCATTCGAATCGTAATCCACCACAGTCGCTGAAACCCATCCCGCAGTCGGCGCATATAAAACTGGCGCAGTGCTCAAAGCCGCACACGAGTCCACAATAACCTGATAGTAATTATGATCCCAGCCAGCGAAAGCATCCGTGACATGATTAACATTATTGACAAATAGTGTCAGGGTTTCCACAACCGGCGCGACCGCGCTGGGAGGCTGTAAGTCAGCTTTGGCAGCATAACGGTAAATCTGCTGTTGCAGCGCCAGGAAATTAACAAAACCGCGAATTACATCATCCGTCAGGTGATCTTCCAACACCTGAATATTCACCATGCTCAGTTCATTCGTCCATACCAGATGACCATCGCCGTAAATCGTGCAGGCGGGAATTTCACTCCGCGTGATAAACGGATTCTGGTCACCGCCCACCACATCGGCACGGAAAACCACCGTACTGGGACTGCGATCCCAATCAATTGAGCTGCCTTCACTCACCGCCGCTTGACCGTTACCACCACCGCCGCCACAGGCTGCCAGCAGCAGAGCCAGCAAAATGATCAGCGCCGAAATGTATCGTCTCATTGCCTGCCCCTCCAAAAGATAGGTTTGAATATGCCTGTTTGTATTATAGCGCGGCAAAGCTTCTACGCTGTGTGTCGATGTGTATTGAGATTGTCGGCTTTTGTCGGCATCTCATAATTGTGCTGCTAATGGGTGTGAAGAAAGCACTACTTCGAATTTGCCTTTTCGCCCCTCGCCCAGGCGTACTCGCCGGTTGGGAGAGGCGAGCCGAATGGGGACGAATGTCCCCTGAGCGCGAGTGGCGGTGAGGGCTTTTAGGTAATTCACAATTTATGCCCTCTGGAAGGTGTAAATTTTTGATCTGGATAACGAGAGGCAATCTGTTATCCTTGCGGCTTGTGTTGAGGAAGTGAGTCAAAGTCATGGGTGTTGATAGCTCAACGACGGAGTTGCAGGCCGAAATTTCCGAAGCAGCTCAGGCGCAGGAAGAAACCAACGCGGGTGTTGCCCGTGCCAGCAGCATCATCGCGCTGGGCAGTCTGGCAGGCCGGATTCTGGGATTGGTGCGCGAAATCGCTCTCACCAACCTGTTTGGCGCATCCCGTGCCGTAGATGCCTTCGAAGTCGCCACCAGTGTTCCAACCGCTTTTTACGATCTGCTCATCGGTGGGCATGTCAACAGCGCCATTATCCCCGTTCTCAGTTCCGTTGTGACCCGTGAAGGACAGAAAGCGCTGTGGGGACTGATTTCGGTTTTATTCAGCATCGTTACCGTTGTTTTGGCGGTGATTGTGCTGCTGGTAGAGATATTTTCGCCGCAGATCATTCATGTGGTCGGCAGCGGTTTTGACCCGGATAAACTGGCACTGGCGACCCATCTGCTGCGCTTGATTGCGCCTTCCCTGATTTTCATGAGTTTATTCGCAGTCGTCAGCGGCACACTCTATGCACTGCGAGCCTTCACCTGGCCTGCCTTTGCTGGCGTGATGTTCAACGGCTGTATTGTGCTAGCGACAGTTTTGCTGGCTCCACCGCTGCAATTTGTCCCGCAAATTACCACCACAATGGTACAGTGGCATTGGGTACGCCCGGAGTATGGCATTTCCGCCGCGGCCATCGGCTGGCTGATCGGGTCACTGGCGCAGTTAGCCATTCAACTGCCGGGGATGAAAGGGGCGCGTCTGCGGTTGACCATCCACTGGAATCACCCGGCGGTGCGCAAAATCATCCGGCTCTATGCCCCGGTCATGTTTTCGCTGGTCATGGACATTCTCCTCATCCGACCTTTTAGCTACAGCCTTGCCAGCCAGACCGGAGACGGCAGCATCGGTTACATGAATTGGGCGACGACACTCATTCAATTTCCGCAGGGACTCGTCGCCACCGCCATCAGCATCGCCATTTTGCCGACCTTAGCCCGTCAGGCGGCCTTGATTACCGCCGAAGGGGATCGCAGCTTCAAAGATACGCTCGGCATGGGCTTGCGGCTGGCCATTACGCTGATTCTTCCGGCGGCTGTTGGACTCATGGTACTGGCAAACCCCATCATCGGCCTCTTGTTTCAGCATGGACGCTTTGGCGCTGGCGATACACTCATGACGGCGCTGGCGCTGCGTTTATATCTGGTCGGACTGCCTTTTGCGGCGCTGGATTTGCTGCTGGTCTACGCCTTCTATGCCCGGCAGGATACCTTGACCCCGGCCTTGATCGGGCTGCTCAGTTTAGCCGTGTATTTAGTAACGGCTGTGACCCTGTTTCCACGTTACGGACTTTTTAGTCTGATGATTGCCGACAGCCTCAAATTTGCCGTACATGCCAGCGTTTCGGCCTACCTGCTCATGCGACATATGAAAGGCATAGGCAGGCAGCGCATTATCCTGACCATCGGCAAAGCCGGACTGGCTTCCCTGACAATGGGCATTGTGGCGGCGCTGGCACTGCCTTACCTGACACGTTGGATCGGCACCAGCAATATCGTCCGCGAAGTTCTGCTGGTGACAGCCAGCGGCGGCTTAAGCGTGGCGGTATTTCTGGGCATGGCTGCGCTGCTCAAATTGCAGGAACTCCGCTGGTTGGGCGGGCTGCTGGCGCGTCGAATAGGCCTGATTTCGTAAGTGTCCGATTTTTCCCTTACAACCTTACGAATTGTTACCTGATAATCAGGAAAAAACAGGTGAAAAGTTAGCGCGGGGTTTGCGATTGTTTGGGAAATGAAACAGTTGTCGTTAATCCGGCAAGTTTTCAAGCGACCTGATAAATAGCGGGTCTGTAACGCGGATCAGGGATGGGTTTGCCATTTTCACGTGCGGCTTCTAACCAACCTTCTTTGGCAAGCAGAACTTCCCGCAAAGCCTCTTGCTGCGTATCGCCATGTGCCGAACAATATTTCAGGTCAGGGATGTCGGCAATATAGCATTCATCTTCTTCGCTGTAGAAAATGTTGATATGGTAGTCTTTCATTCGTCATCTCCATCATCATAAGCCATGTCGAGCCGTAAATTGTATGCTTCCATCAGTTTCAAAAACTGCCGTATCTGATACGGTTTCATCTGTCCATTTTTAGTAGGTTGTATCGAAAGCGAGTCGGGAATATCCGGATGCTGAAAAAGATGATGGCTGCCTGTGATGCGTTTGAGTTCGAAACCGAACGCTTCAATAAGGGAAACAAACTCATCAAAACGGATGTTTTTTGAGCCAGATAGCACCTTTTTCAATAGCTTGCTGGGTTTTACCAAGTTGTTGACCTTTACTTGTTGTGTTTATTATACAATCATCCACCGAGCAGCGGCTTTTCCGTTACCAAATCCATGCCGAGCAGCGCACTGGTCGCCTTCGCCTGCTGACTAATCAACTTCGCCACCTCCCAGATGATCTCCATCGCCTGATACAGCAGCACCATTTCCGCCTCACCCAATTTGTCCGCCGCCAATTCTTCCGCCAACCGCGTATAAATCAGCGCATATTTCCCGAAATGATCGCGCGGATTCTGCTTCAGCGTCAGATAAAGGTCGCCGCGTAGCTGGGCTGTCGTTCTGTCCCACAAGCCCTTATATAGTCGTTCCGTCGCATCACCATACATTCTCGGAGTCGCATTCAGAACCGCCGCCTTGAGCGCATCCACAAACTGCTTGCGCGTGACAATCCCGTTCACCCGCGCCTCAATCCAACTGTTGCTGCGCCCTTCACCGCGATATTTCTGCACCGCATTATCCAGCGAACGATACAGGCCTAACTCCGGGTCTTCCGTTTCTTCCAACCGTTCCGCCCCGACACCCGCCAGCCATAATTTCATCGGTTCGGCTTTGGGTGAGGGGATGGACTGAATCAGCCGCAGCGCTTGTTCCGTATTCACCACGTCGGTTTTATATTTTTTGCCATCTGCTGACTCTAACTTCAGTTGGTTACATTTTGTAACCGACTCATTTCCTTCATCTTTCAGGCGATGTTTCAGTACCTTCCAATAATTACGTGCTTGTTCATAATTCTGGTCTAAAAGCTGCGCAATAATGTCGATTACGCTGTAGTACCACTCATCTTTGAACCATTCTTTGCGAATCTTGTCAGGATGAATTAGCATGGGGGCATCACTTTGGCTGGCATCAGGCA
>JBGAGR010000117.1:0-21659 GCA_044226645.1 Aggregatilineales bacterium | reverse complement strand
AGTTCACCGAGCGCATCCAACTGCTTGATGGCATCTTCTTTACGCTTCAATTGACGGTAGATGGCCGCCAAACGGGAACGCAAACCAGTATCATTGGGGTAAATCGCAACCAATTCTTCCAAAAGCTGCGTGATGCGGTTGGGCTGTTTATTTTTGGCGAAAAGCCCTAGCAAAATGTCAAGCTTCTTGATGGCCTCAACAGCATTCCCCTGACGGAAATGAATATCGACCATCATGCGGTGTGCGCGTTCATCATCTGGCGCGAGGGCAATAATTTCCTCGTAGGTTTTCTGAGCACGTCGCGTATCCAGCCGCATCTGATCAATATCTGCCATGCGGTGCTTAATGCGCACAATTTTGTCCGGTGTTGACCCGACACGGTTCGCCAGGCGTTCTGCGCCGGAGAAAATATCGCGGGACATATCGAAATTGCCCAGCTGGTGATAGGTATCCGCCAGATCAATATATTGATTGAGGGCTTCATCCCAACGCTGTTCACTTTCCAGCAGTTCGATGAGGCTTTCCCGCACCGAAATATCGAGCGGAGCCATTTCGAGCACTTCACTCAAAATGGAGGCGGCGCGATCATTTTCGCTGCGCACCATATAGGTCTTGGCGATGACGTTGTATTTGTTGATAGCCTGCCGTACACGCCCTTCACGCATCATGATTTCCGCCATGCGAACATGGACAGGGAGATAAAACGGTGAAAATTCTACAGCATGATGGGCTTCATCCATCGCGAGGGTGTACAAGCCCTGACGCGCATAGCGGTCTATACGGGCGACGGAATCGGTCAATTCATCGCTGCGGGTGGCAACCAGAATATCGACCACGCCCTGCTCACCCTGATCGCGCAGGGTTTCTTCAAGCTGGCGGCGGGTTTCGCTGATGCGCTGCTTCCATTCCTTGCCGCTGAGGAGGCTGATGAAACGGTTGTTAATGGCGGCCAGCGATTCATTCGAGCGACCATCAAGGGCTGTGAGCAGCTTTTCGTACAAATCATTGAGCGTTTCCGGGCTTTCATCCAGCGCCAGCGAAGTATCAACCGCTTGCAGGCTCTGAAGCAGGTAGCGAATGGCCTGTTTATGCTTGCCCATGCCAAAATAGGAACGTCCCAAGGCATGATAAGCGCCAGCAGACAAGGGCGGAAACATGGCGGCTTCACCGAGATGCTTAACGGCTTCATCGAAGCGACTTTGCAGCAGGAGTAAGGCACCGAGATTCATTTTCAGAGCAGGGTGACTGAGACGCGGCTCCGCGCGGAGATAGGCTTCAAGCGCTTTATCCTGAATGCCCTGCCGCTGTAGCTCCATGGCCTGAAGGGCATCACCGCCGCCGCTGTCGAGCATTCCGCCTTCGATGACGTGGGTTGCCAGCATCCCCAAAGCATCGGTCATGGCCTCGCCCATTGGCCCAAGCGGATCGGCTTCTCCAACCGCATCCATGCTGGACATGGCTTTGGGTGAAAAAGTGCCGGTCTGCGGCAGGGGTTTACTCTGTCCTTTATCGCCAGCTTCAATAGACGGTACGCTAATATCCGCGCCACTTTCCAGCGCGCGCATCGCATTGAGAATAGTGCCGTTTTTGGGGTCTAACTTGAGGGCACGCTGCGCGGCCTTGAGGGCTCTGTCATTTTCGGACATGCGTTGAAAATCGGCTGCCAGCAGCAGATATTCACGGACAGCCTGACTTTTGTTACCCAGACGTTCATGAGCCTGTGCCAATTTAGCATGAATAGCGACTAAACCGGGTGTCAGGCGGGTAGCCTGTTCCCACATGTAAATGGCTTTGGCTAAGTCACGCTGACCGAGATAGATTTCTGCCACATTGACATACTGCTGTCCGGCTTCTTTCAGCCGACCCATTTTTTCCAGAATATCGGCGCTTTTTTCCAGCGGAATAGGATCATTGGCTGAAAGTTGATGGGCGCGACTGTACACCTTGAGGGCATCATCCAAACGACCCACTTCGAGCAACACCAACCCTAAATGGATATGCGCCTCGGCATCGTTGGGGAATTCCTGAACGGCCTGACCATAGGCGGCAATCGCCAGTGACCATTCCTTATCCCAGGCAGCGTTGTGTCCTGCATTCATTGCTTGGTCGTATGCGTCACGGTTTCCAGGCATATGCTGTCCCTATATCCACTCAATCGTTCCGATAACTATCTTCATTGTAGCGACATCTGCAATTGGCACAAACATGATTATTGTCCAATCAGGCCAATAACCGAACCAGAATCGCCTTTTGCATATGGAGGCGATTTTCCGCCTGCGGGAAGATTACCGAATGCGAACCATCGGCCACATCATCGGTGATTTCCTGTCCGCGATGCGCCGGAAGACAATGCATAACAATGGCATATTTGTTGGCTTTTTCAACTAATTTCTGATTGACCTGATACGGTTTCATGACCTTAACACGCGAGGCGCTGTCCTTCTCCTGCCCCATGCTGACCCAGGTATCGGTATAAACAACGTCGGCTCCGTCTACCGCTGATTTGGGGTCAATAAAAGTCTTGATCGTGCCACCATTGCGCTCGCCAATATCATTGGCACTGTCGAGCAGTTCTTCCGATAAGCCGTAACCTTCAGGCGTAGCAATGCTGAAATGCATTCCAAAATGTGCCGCTGCCAGCGCTAACGATGCTGCGACATTGTTCCCATCCCCTACATACGCTACTTTCAGGCGTTCCAGATGCCCATAGTGTTCGTAGATGGTGAGCATATCGCCCATGACCTGACAGGGATGGTGTGCATCACTCAGGCCATTGATGACCGGGACGCTTGCCCATTTCGCCAGGTCTTCAACATGGGAATGGTCAAAAACACGCGCCATAATCGCCTGCGAATAGGTGGAGAGGACACGGGCTATATCGGCGGTACTTTCGCGCTTACCGAGGCCAATTTCGTCCGGCCCCATCATGATGGCATCACCACCGAGTTGTTTCATAGCCACTTCGAAGGAAAAGCGCGTCCGCAGCGAGGGCTTCTGGAATATCATCGCCAGAATTTTGCCGCCCAGCACCGGACGATTACCACCGGAACGCCATTCAAATTTGAGGTGGACAGCTAAGTCAATTAAATACCACAGGTCTTTGGTAGACCAGTCCGAGAGTGTGATGAAGTCTTTCATAGATGGTTGTTCTGTTTGTGAAGATCGTAGATACAGGCAGTATAGCATAGATAGGCACGCCGCGAAACGCATCTATCTAAACAATTGGTAATAAATAGCCTAAACTTTGCTTAAACTGGTCAACGATCTTTTAGTTGTTAGTGATTAGTTTTTAGCGAGGGAAAATACTAACCGCCCACAATCATAGACTCATAGAACCAATCCCCACCCGCTAGCTCCTTCCCCGCTACGCAAAGAGGGAGAATCAGGCATCAAGTGAGAGTAGCTATATGCTTTCCATATCGCGCCAGTTATCGCCTACATTGGCATTAGCGCGCAGCGGTGCATCCAGCTTGTAGGCTCCTTCCATAATGCGCACGACCAGATCACGAACGGGCGTTACTTCGGCTTCGGGCACTTCCAGCACCAATTCGTCATGCACCTGCAAACTCATACGGGCGTTGAGCTTGCTGCTCTGAAGTTCGCGGTAAAGCTCGATCATGGCTTTTTTCATGATGTCGGCAGCGGTTCCCTGAATGGGCATGTTGATAGCAACTCGTTCCTCCGCCTGCATAGCAACTTTATTGCTGCTGTTATTCATCAGTAAGGCGAATTCCCGGCGGCGACCAAAGAGCGTATAGATGGGGCCACGCCGCGCAGCCTGCTTGGTTTCTTCCAGATACCGTTCGACACCCGGCAGGCGATCAAAATAAGTTTTGATAAAGGCGCGAGCTTCCGGCAGAGTCAATTCGCTGTCCCGCGCAAGACGGAACGCACCCATACCATAAATGAGACCGAAATTGACCCGTTTGGCGAAACTACGCTGGTCTTTTGTGATGGAATCCAACGGAACCCCGTAGACAGCCGCAGCGGTGGCGGCATGAATGTCCTGCCCTTGGGCGAAGGCTTCCAGCAACGTTTTATCCTGACTCATGTGCGCCAGAATACGCAGTTCGACCTGACTGTAATCCACCGCCAGCAGTTTCGTCCCCTTTGGCGCGATCACCGCACGACGGACTTCCCGTCCCAATTCAGTGCGGATGGGTATATTTTGCAGGTTGGGGTTACTGCTGCTCAAGCGTCCAGTGGCGGCTCCGGTTTGATGGTAGATGGTATGGACACGCCCGGTATGGGGGTTAATCAACGCTGGGAGTGCATCGACATATGTGCCTTTCAGTTTGGTGACTTCGCGATATTCCAGAATTTTATCAATAATGGGATGTTCACCCTTGAGGTTTTCTAAAACTGCCGCATCAGTGGAAAAGCCGTGTGTGGTTTTGCGAACACCCTCTGCTGATAATTTCAGTTTCTCGAACAGGACTTCACCCAGTTGTTTGGGGCTGTTGAGATTAAATTCACCCACCCCTTCTACCGCATAAACCTGCTGTTCCAATGTGTGCTGTGTCTGACTGAGGCGTTCGCTCAAATCCCGCAGGTAGGCCGTATCCAGCACCACACCGTTCCGTTCCATCGAAGCGATAACCGGAATGAGCGGAATCTCAAGATCATTAAACAGATTGAGAAGTTCGAGTTCTTCCAGTTTCGGGCGCAGGAAAGTCACCAGACGATGCGTAACGACAGCATCAGCAGCGGCGTAAGGAGCAGCGCGATCAATAGAGACTTCATCCATCGTGATCTGCTTTTTGCCCTTACCGATCAGATCGCTGATTTCAGTCATCTTCGCGATTTCTTCCTGCCGCGCCAGATTCTTCAGCCCTAGTGTTTTTCCATCAGGATGGCGCAAAAATTCCGCGATCATGGTATCGAAGCCAACCGGGGACACATCCACACCGTAACGCTGCATGACCACCAGATCATAATTAGCGTTGTGAGCGTATTTGGGGATACTGGGGTTGGTCAGTGGAGGGCGCAGAGCATCCAGCACAGTATTGAGCGGAAGCTGTTCGCCCGATTTGTGTCCAACCGGGATGTAATAGCCAGTATCCGGATTCACGGCCAGCGAGATGCCGACGAGATCAGCGGTCATCTGGTCGGTGCTGGTCGTTTCGACATCCCAAGCGATGCCTTCCGACTTATTCAGCGTTTCCACCAATTCACGCAGACCATCTTCGGTGTTGACGATAACCGTCTCACAGACTGGCTCGGTGGGTTCTGGTTCTGCCGGAATATCACTGACAACGCCCATATCAAAGAGGGAAAGTTGAGCCGTTGCTTTAGGCAAACGATCCCGCAGGCTGCGAAATTCGAGTTCTCCGAACAGCGCATCCACTTCACTCACGCTGTAGTCATGGGCGACACAGGCTTCCAGATCGAGCTTGATGGGGACATCGCGGCGAATGGTCGCTAAATTCTTGCTCAGGTAAGCGGATTCGCGCCCTTCCTGTAGTTTCTTTTGCACAGCGCCTTTCACTTCGTCGAGATGCGCGTACAAGCCATCAATATCGGTGTAGGTCTGCAAGAGTGTGGTAGCGGTTTTATCCCCAATGCCTTTTACGCCGGGGATGTTATCGGAAGTGTCGCCAACGAGGGCTTTGTATTCCACTAACTGCCAGGGATCGAGGCCGTATTCCTCGCGGAATTTGGCGACATCGAAAATCACGTCCGGGCCGCCACCTTTGCTGCGGTTGGGAAGCTGGACAGTGACATGATCGGTGAGTAGCTGCAAAATATCGCGATCACCTGTCACGATACGCAGCGCAACCCCCTGAGCCTCAATCTGCGGGGCGACAGTTCCAATGACATCATCAGCTTCATAACCTTCCAGTGCGAGGATGGGCATATTGAAGGCCGCGACCATACGCTCAATCCAATCCAACTGCTGGCGCAAATCGTCCGGCATTTTTTCGCGCGTGCCTTTGTATTCCTCATACAATTCATCGCGTCCACTCAATCCCCGGTCAAAGCTAACTGCGATATAGTGGGGTTCGTCGCGCTGCAAAATATCCAGCAGAGTACGCGCGAAGCCAAAAACCGCGTTGGTGGGCAGACCAGCGCGGGTGCTGAAACTATTCACAGGCAGCGCGAAAAACTGGCGATAGGCCAGCGCGTGACCGTCAATAAGATAAAACATGGGGCGTGGAGCCATGAGTAATCCTTAGGCTATCGTGTGAACATTTGGGCTAATTATAACGTGTTTGGATGAGAAAAAACAGCCGGGATGAATTTGGACAAATCAGGGGACACAGCATGTTGTGTCCCCATAATATTCATTTGAGTCCAGCGGCATAGAAACCGAGGTAAAAATTGTCTACATCATGCGCTGGAAGTCGATAAATTCCTGAATTTCCTCACGGCTCATTTCGCGTCCGGGGGTGAGCACCAGATAACTATCTGCCCAAAGATTCGCTGGCATGAGCGTATCATCCTGAGTAGCGGCAATTTCCGCCGAGCGACGCTGCAAGTCGTCGATAATTTCGTGAGGAGCCGCTTCACCGGGAACACCCGCTAACAAATAAACATAACTTTCATCGACTTCTAAAGCCTGAATATGCCAGCGCTGCTCGTTCAATTGGGTGGTTAAGCCTGTGCTGATGGCATGGCTGACCGAATCACTCAGACGTTGAGCCGGGTCACGCAGCAGCCAGACATAGGCATAATCATCCAGAATAACAGGCGGCGCGGTTTGAACTGGGGTAATCGCGGCAGGCTGATGAGTATCTACCTGTGGGGCAGGCGGCACCGCTTCCTCAAGTGCCGATTCGGGTATCGACTCCAGAGCCTCAATCAAGCGCTGCCCTTGCTGCCGAATGACACGCAGCGGTGTCGTACCGGCAAAAATCATCGACAGAACCAGCTCATTGACGGTACGGATTGAATACAGCATGTAGTCTTTGCCGCTGCTGGGCAGGCTGATAAACCGCAGCCGCGCGCCCTCTCCGCCCACATCCCAGTCATTGTGGATGACATCGCGGAGTTCGAGGGCATCCACCTGAGACAAATGTCCGGCAAAGGCCACAATGTCACTTTCACGGGTCAGGATGCTGCCTTCAGAACTTAACTCCAAAGACACCTGTGTGAGATTGAGTGCCAACTGAGCAATATAGGCTTCTTCGGGAGAAAGCTGCTGTGGTATTTCGGCTTCAACAGGGACCGCTGGTATGCCTTCTGGCGGTGTCCACCCGCTGGACTCAACAACCGATTCTTCTGGTTCGTAGGTCTGCTCGGCAAACCTATCATCGTCATAAGACGGGCTTTGGACGAGATCGAAATCATCTTGCGCGGCATCGAAGACTTCGGTGACAGGCATCTGATCTGGCCGCTGGGGAATATCCCAGTTATCCTCTGACGAATCAACCCAGCCTGCATCAACCGCAGGCACTTCGCGCGAAACATCGGGAAGCGGCTGCAGATCCACCCAGGATGGCTCGATAGTATCGGGAATTTCTTCTATCTCATCCGCCACACCGGAGAAAAATTCCTCCATTGGCGTTTCTTCTGCGGGAGCCAAATCCGAATCAGTCTCTTCCCAATTCTCCGCCGCCGCTGGAACAAGGTCATCAAACAGATGATCGAGCGCAAAGTTCGCTGCGGGTTGTGAGACGGGTTCGGGAGTCTCTTCGTCTGGCAGCGCAAAGGGTTCGTTACGAGAAGATGCAGGCTCAGGATTATCATCCACCCAGGCAGCTTCGAGGGGTGGTTCAGGAAAATCTTCCATCTCAACAAAATCATCCAGCAGCTCATCATCCGGCACGCGCGTAAGGCGCTCGTCCAGTGGCGATTTTTTCTCCGCCTCTAAGCGTATCCGATCCGATGGAATGGTATCTTCCAGATAATCGACAGGCGGTTCACTGCCGTACCCTTCCAGCCATTCGCCCACCGCAGCCGAAACGCGCGTGGCCTGGTCGTCCGGTGGGATAAATTCTCCAGGTGGCAGTTGTTCTGGCAGGAAACTGGGTTCACGAATTTCCGCCTGATCAATAATGGCACGAAATGAAGTGGTATCCATGTCCCAGGATGGAAGCGGCCTGATATTGAGGCGATGGGCTGCAAGACGATCTTCAATGTCGGAAATGAGCCGATTAACCGAAAAACCCTTCGGGAACTGGCTTTCATCCAGCGCCGTCTGGAGTACAACCAGCGCAACGGTAGCCTCATCATCAGGTGCGGGTTCGGCTGGGAAGTCATCAAAACTAAAACCCGGGGCGGGCGCTGCTATTTCCTCTGCTGGTGGAGCAGGCGGTCTCTCGGCTGTTCCACCAGCATTACCGAAGAAATCACGAAAGGCCTCATCCATGTCCTGAGAGCCGAGTCCCTGCTCATCACTGACCGTTTCCTCAATTTCGTCTCCACGAAGCAGTGAAAGCACATTGCGGAAGCCACGATCACTGATACCCACCAGCAGATCACTGACCGTTCCGTTTTCTTCCAATGTGGGCGGTGGTGGTTCGTCCGCCGCCAATTTCTGGAAGGTGGTCTGCTTTGTCTTTTCCTCCGGCAGTGTAGACGGCGCTTGAGCGAGAGGCCCGGTTTTGGTCTTTTCAATTTCGCGCAGTACAGAGTCCATGCCGGAAGACAGGATAAAATCCATGGTCTGCTGCTGCCGTCCGGGAAGCGGTGTATGCGTTTCACTCCCCTGTAAGGAGCGCACGAGACCTCGGAATTCATCGGTTTGCTTCTTGGCAGATTCAGGGGAATCTGGATCAATCGATTCTAAAATGTCATCAAAAACATCACTGCCTTCGCTGTGATTGCTGGTTGCCAGAAATTGGCGTACCGCATCCGAATCCTGCATGGGAACGGCGGGGGTATCCTCCTGCTCAACTGGAGGTTCAAAACCAAAGCTCTGTAAAACAGCATCCAGCGAGGAAATTTCCGGTGGTGCGGTTGGCTGAGATGGCGTATTGCTATATTGCTCTGTTGCGAAAAACTGCTCAGAGAGCGAGATATCATCGTCCAGTTTGCGCGTTCGTCCACCTCTGGAAGGACGTGGGGGTGGGTTATCCAGAATGCGGGTGGACGGTATTTTCGGTGGTCCCAGTTCCTCTGGCGGCAAAGTCCGCGTTTTACCAAATTCGGGCAAATCCGGCGGCTCAAGTTTACGGGTCTGCGCCGGGGAATGTTGAGAGACTTCGGGTTCACTCAGATTACGGGTTTGCGCGGGCGGTTCTGGCTCAACATCAACCGGATCATCAAAACGTCTGGTTGCGCCGAATTTCTGGCGTTCCGGTATTTCGTCTTGCAGGGAATACGTAGTCAATCGACTCTGGTCAACGGTGGGTTCATCTTCCGTCAGGAGACGTGTCTGTGGGCGCTGCGGTGTATAGGGCTGCGTACCCTGATTGGTGGCGCTTTCCAGCAGCGGAATAACATCCCGCGCATTGAAAGGTGCCTCAATCATGCCCTGCAAATTCAATGACTCGACATCCACTTCGGGCTGACGCGGACTGACGATCACCGCTAGATCGGGCTGGATGGACCGTAGCTGCTGAACGACCTTCGCACCGGAACGACCCGGCAGCGTGAAATCAACCAGCGCCACATCCTGAGGATGGTCGCGCAGAAATTCAAAGGCAGCATCCGCCTTTGTAAAGGGATGAACATCAAACAAGCCAGTTTGTTCCAGCGCTTGTTTGATTTTGACGGCGAAGGCCAGTTGACGATTGAGAATCAATACTCGTGTTGCCATATTTCGATTCTATAGCTTAGTGGATTTGAAGTCAATTTTAGGGAAAAACTATGATCGAGAAAGTCCAAAACGGTCAGATTCAGCTCGCAGACACAACCTGAAAAATAAACGAGGACACTGATTAGTGTCCTCATTCGCTGTTCAATCCACAAAATCAGAGGGTCTGAATACTATGGCCCGGTTACTTTGATAATCAGGCTGCCCGTATTGTTGACTTCGCTGATTTCCGTCACCTGATCGCCACTATCGGCTTTGGCCTGAATCTGGTAGGTTCCAGCCGTAGTAAATGTGTAATTGACATTCAGGCTGATACTCTCCCCTGCATTCAGATTCGAAACCACACCCAGATCAGCAGTTGTACCGTCCGGCAGCGTGACCTGATTGGCGAACGAGCCACTGGGGCCAGCGCCCGTATTGGTGATGGTCACTGCGTAAGTCACAGCGCTGCTGGGGAGGGCAACATCGGTTGGACCGCCGATGCTGGTAATGACCAGATCAGGCTTTCCGGGTGTGGAAGTTGGGGCAGGCGTTTTGCTCGGTTGGGATGTGAATGTTGGCTGCGGTGTAAATGTTGGCGCATTCGAAGTCGCGGTAGGCGGCGCAGCAACCACAGGCACAGCCGTACAAATTCCATACACAGAGGTAAAGCCTGCGCTAATCCAACCGACAGTAATTCCTGAGCGGATCTGCCACCAGGAATTATCGCTGACGCGCCCGATAATTGGAACCACAACACCCGCCGCAAGAATTGTGATTTTATCGTAGTTCGTGCCGGGGCCAAGACGGACATTCAAACCCGTATTGGTCAGCGCACGGCAGGTCGGATCATTGGGATCAATAACGGGGCCGCTGTTGCCACCGCTGAGATCAATCGTTGCTGTGACCTGCGCAGCGGTAGCCCGAACGACAATATCAATTTCCGCCGGGTCACTGGCAATCGCACCACGATAGGCAACGACCTGAAGCGTTACATCTCCAGCCTGACGTGGAGTATAGTCCAAAACAGCCGCAAAATTAGTTTGCCCGGATGGTGCTTCCGACGAAACTGTTTTGACAATCTGCTGATTGGCGATGAGTTGTACACGGGTAACGCCGACAGCATCCGTCGCAGCGGCACTGACCAGCACTTGCGTGTTTACGGTGACTTCTGAACCCGTATCGGGCGAATTGATGACAACGACAGGCTTCCCACCCACATTCGCAGTGGGCACGTCCAGCGGTTCTGCTGTGGGCGGCTGCGTCGAAAGATTGCAGGCACTAAGCAATAACAAAAGAGTCAGTGTTAAAGAGATTCTCAGAAAACGGGGCATATTCACCTCCGGCATAATACACTACCAGTATAACTGCATTCTATCATTGGCGCGGGAGCAGAGCAACGCACGTCCCTGCGGCGTTCTCCCAACGACCGCCCTACTCCGCAGAATAAAACAGACCCTTCAGCAGCGCTGTAAGGGTCTGAATGTAAAATTCTGATTGATTTGTAGAAGACTATTCAATCGGCTCTTTGTAGATGATATAGCGCCCCATGTCATCACCCTTGCCAATGCAGGTTGACAGATCAACTTTGAATTCGCGCCCGCCGCTCACCCAGCGCAACCCTTCTTGCAGCAAGCCTTGTCCGACAAAGCAAACGGCTTTATCAGTCTTGCGTCCCCAACACAGAGGGCAGCGTTCCAGCGTATAGATGATACGGTCATCGCCTTCTTCATAGACATTCGAAACCTGATCGGAAAACTGGCTGAAGATGTTCGCCATCGCTGGAACACCGACCTTCAATTTTGCGCTCAGAGGGAGCACCTTGAAAGCCAGGTCGCCTACGCCCGCCAACGCGCCAAACCCGCGCAGCGCATCCGCGAACAGGGTACGCCCGACACGGAGTGCCAACCCACGTCCACCGCGCGGCCCGTACATTTCTTCCAGCGCAACGCATAAAGCGGTAAAGTCAGCGAAATCAAAGGCTTTTTCGAGATTATCCGGCGGGTAATTGCCGATCAGGTTATCGAGCTTGGCGAGATGGAGAACAGCGTTGAGGCCATTCTTGCCCATGACCTCTTCCATCGCGTCGATGAAGATGCGAGCGAACTTATTCGGGTAGTAATATCCGCTTTTCTCCGGCATTGTGCCTGATCCTCCAATCGGTGAAGCAAAATCAACCGCTATGTGTTTCAGCAGAAGAACAACCCACTGGAGGCTGTTCCCCTGAGTATACGTCAAAAAACGATAAAGCTGCAATCACGATTTTAACGCAATCAGTGATGTATCGCTATGGTCATGCAGCATTGCCATGACCGGGATGACATCCTGAGACTGTGGCGCAGCGCCGGGCAGCCGTCCCTGCATACTCCAGGGGCCTGTCCAGGTAATCTCAACATCAGCAACTTTCCCTCGCCAATCAGCCGAATCCTCGAAGAAAACGAGTTTGTTCTGAGGGGTACGCCCACGCCACTTGCCTTTGTGCAAGTCCTCGACCAGAACGGGTATAGTTTGCCCCAGATGACGGCTGTTGATCTCAGCGATGATTTGCGCCTGGTTATCATCAATCATTTGGTGACGGCGGCGCTTTTCGGCTTCGGGCACATCATCGGGCATGGTACGGGCACTGACCGTGTGTGGACGGGGTGAGTAACGTGCCAGATGCACTTTATCGAGCTTCAATTCCGCCAGCAGATCATAGGTATGCTGAAACTGTTCGTCCGTTTCGCCGGGGAAGCCGACGATAATATCGGTATTGATGGCGACTTCGGGAATGCGGCTGCGAATGTTGGCAATTAATCGGCGGTATTGTTCAACGGTATAGCCACGCTTCATGCGGCTGAGGACTTCATCATCGCCAGCCTGTACCGGCACTTCGATGTGGGGCATGACGCGCGTGAGTTCCGCGACGGTATCGAGCAGTTTATCGGTCATCCAGTTGGGGTGACTGGTCAGGAAGCGAATGCGTTCTACGCCTGTTTCTTCCGCTACCTGGTGCACAACACGCAGTAAATCCGCCAGATCGGGGCCATCGTCAATATCTTTGCCATAACGGTCAACAATCTGACCGAGCAGGGTGATTTCTTTTACGCCTTGCAAGGCGAGGCTGCGAACATGTCCAACGATTTCGCCTACGCTGCGGCTGCGTTCAACACCGCGCCGCCGGGGGATGATGCAAAATGAGCAAGAGTGCGAACAACCATACACAACGGGCACATGAGCACTAATCAGACTGCCCAGTTCGTGCGCAGGCAGGAGGATGTCGCCATCCTGAATAGCATCACGGTTGGCACGGGTGCGCGTTTCCAGTTCCAGCACTTCGGTTTCAGTCATGCGGCTGTGAAGAAATTCGACCATCGGCTGCGGATTGCTGGGAGCCATGAACACGTCAACATACGGCGCACGTTTCCGCAGCTTGAGCGCATCCTGCACACCGACCAGACAGCCCATGACACCAATAATCTTTTCAGGATTTTCGCGCTTGAGCAGATTAAATTCGTTCAGGCGGCTGAAAGCTTTATCTTCTGCTTGCTGGCGCACCACACAGGTATTGACCAGCAGAATTTCCGCTTCATCGGCGTTTTGCGTCGCGCGATGACCGAGCTTTTCCAGTTCGGATGCCAGAAGCTGGCTGTCAGACAAATTCATCTGACATCCTAGACTCTCGAGGTAATATTTCATTCTGAAGTACCAATAGATTTCACAAAACGGCCTTATTGTATATGAAGGGGAAAGGAGCGTCAATGTAAGCAGATAACAGCCACTAACTCTATAATTACCCATAGAACGAATAATCACCAAGAAAACCATGATAGCAATCGAAACGATAATCCCCACATTAGATGGCTGGAAGACAGTAGGCGATTTACAAAGAAATGACTACATTTTTGATGAATGTGGCAAACCCCAACGAATCACCGCCATCTCTGATCAAATTAATGAAAAAATCTGTATGAGCCTCGAATTTTCAGATGGGGCAACCCTAAAGACCGATGTTGAACATCGCTGGCTTACCCGATCATATAAGGAATTCAGAAAATTCATGATAAATAAAAATCGTGGGAAGTTCCTCGTAAATTGGGAGAGCCTATTTCATAATGTCTCCACAATAGACATCAAAAACAATCTACATTGTAGAATATATTTTGAACATGCAGTTCAGATAGCAAAAGCTTTACAACGTCCAGCTCAGGCATTAATAATACCTCCTTACGTTTTGGGCATTTGGTTGGGAGATGGGGCATCAGCAACCCACAGTATTACAACAACTGATCTCGAGATAATTGAATTTATAAAGGGTATGGGCTATACCGTACAAAAAGGGAAAGGGCATCCGTGTTTATGGTGGTTAACCGATGGTCAAAAGTCTTCAACTCCCTTATTCAAAGCTCAATTACGGGAAATGGGGCTACTTCAAAATAAGCATGTTCCAGAAGTTTATTTTAGAGGTTCAATTGATCAAAGAACTGATCTTCTGATGGGGCTTATGGATAGCGATGGGACAGTTAATAAAACTGGAAAATGCAGTTTTGTTAACAGAAATAAGCTCCTGGCTGATGCTGTTTATGAGCTTATTTGTAGTTTAGGCGTTAAGGCAGCATACGGTACAGTAGAATCGGCAACCTATGGTAAACATCATGGTACAGCTTACCGAGTGTTCTTTTCTCCTTCAATTCCCGTTTTCCGTCTTCCGAGAAAATTGAACCGTCAACGACTTGAGGCAAGTAGTAAACGTGAATTTCGATCCATAACAAATGTTTGTGAAATTCCATCTTTACCCGTACGAGCCGTAGAGGTTGACTCACCTAGTAGATTATATCTGGTTGGCAAGGCGTGTATTCCCATTCACAGTGATTCGTTAGTTTAATGTTTCACACGGCACAGGTTGCAACCAGATGTCTTTCAAAGCACCTTTTTTGCTAACCTTGAGCAAAAGGATGTTACCCTCCAACGTTACATAATCAGTCACATCGGCGGCGAACGTTTTTCCTGCCTCTGTCATTCCAACATGCCAGCCGTTGACAAAAACGGTTGTGTTTTCCGGCGCAGCATCCACATGCAGAACATAGCGAACACAAATATCGCCAATCGGTTCGAGATCAAAGATTTGACGCAGGTGAAGGGTTTCGAAGCGCGATAGTAACTCGCCTGTCCAGTCGTTCAGGCTGTCTAACACACCCCACGAATCAGCATCCAATTCGGAACCGCCATAGGTCGGATCGAGGTCTTCAGTAGGAAAATAGCGCCAGTTTTTTTCAAACGAAATGGGGTTTAAGTTTGTCATAACGAGATTATAGCGCGGAATCAAAAGGACGGGTTTATTACGCCCGTCCTCAAAAGGAAAAACTTATCGCGTCAGGATTTCGTCTACAAAGCCCTGCTTGACGCAAGCCTCCGCGTCCATCCAGTAATCGCGGGTGAGCATCGAACGAATTTCCTCCGCGCTGGTCTTAGAATGCGAGGCATAGAATTCGACCAGCCGATCCATCGCCTTGTTTTGCAGCGTCATTTCATCCTTGAACTGCTCATGTGTCCCCCACTTCAGCCCGGAAAGCTGGTGGATGAGCATGAAGCTGCTCGGCAGGATATAGCGCTTGGTGCAGGACATCGAAATCAGCGTCGCAGCGCTGGCGCAGATGCCTTCGACAATCGAATAAATCGGTGTCTGAATCATTTTGAACTGGTCAGCCAGGCTGAACCCGGTGAACAAATCGCCACCATAAGAATGAATGTGCAACCAGATGGGTGTCTGGGGCATTCCTTCCATCCCACGCGAGAGATATTCCCCACGCAGTCTGGTATCTGCCTCACGAATTGAGCGGACGAGCGCGAGGCAGCGATCACTATCGACATCAGCATAGAAGTAGATGTGATTATCGACCGTCTCGACGGTCAGGCGCGGGGTTTCCGTGTTGCGGCTGAAGTCGGCTTTGTATTCCATCCCATGAGCGAGTCGCAGATTGTGCATATTCATGTGCTTTTATCCATGAGATCAACTTAAGTTAGCAGTATGGATTATGAGTAAGCTTATTACACAGTTTACAGGGATAGCAAAATCAACTACCCCCTAGAATCTAGGGCAATTGACCGTTAACTGAAGCGTTGTAACCGGAAATATTGAGGATATTTGACCAGCATTGTCTATCCCCTTCACAATCTTTGAGGCGATAATGGAATTATACACCAGTTCATAGAGGTTCACAAGGGTTCATTTTCCGGATACAAAAAGAGACACCCAATTGGATGTCTCTGAATAGTTGATAGATTGAGAAAAGGGTTAAGCAGGTTCGTGCAGACCGACTTTGTTACCCTCACTGTCGAGGAAAACGGAGATGAAACCCGGAGCGCCAATGCTGGTACGGGGTACTAACACTTCCCCACCTGCGGCCTCAATGCGGCTGAGGATGGCTGACATCTTACCAGCCGCATTCAGGTAAACCAGCGCACCACTATCCGCGCTCGGTTTCTGGGATGGACGGTCGATAATCGAACCACCTACGGGGTCATCGCCTTCGGTGGGGAATAAGGCATTGAGTTCACCGTTGGATACTTCTCGCCGGAGCTTGGCCTCCAGGATAGTTTCATAGAAACGGACAGCGCGTTCAAAATCGACTGACGGAAGTTCTACCCAATTGACTGCGTTCAGCATGTTCGTTACTCCTGATGTGTTTATTGACTAACAATCATCAGGATAAAACAACCGTGTGACACCATTATGTCAGCAGTGATTCGGGCATTCCATAAAGTCGCAAAAGAGCTTGCGCTTCCTCTACTAAACGCTGCTTCAGGCTTTCCGGTTCCAGTACACGCGCCTTCGCGCCCCACCCCAAAAGCCACTGGATCAATTCATCTTCCTTACGCACCTGAAAGGTAGCCAGCAGACCATCAGGGTGCTCATCCATCTGAACCACATAAAATGAGCGATCTTCCTGCACCCAACGCGCAATCGATGGGTCAAACATCACGCGAACAACCAGGGCACGATCTTCATCGGTGCGCGTGAGCGCTATGCGAAAATCCTCCGGACGCTCAAAAACTGCCCCGGTGAATTGCAGGCGGTCAATGCGATCCAAACGGAAATATCGTCTGTCGCGGCGCAGGTGACAATAACCCGTCAGATACCAGCCTCGATCGAGGTGAACCAATGCGTAGGGATCAACTTCACGGATGGTTTGCTCTTTTTCCTCACTGTAACGTGCCTGATAGTTAATACGTACCGTTCGGCGCTGGATGATGGCGCGGCGCAGTTGAAACAGCACTTCTGGCTTTGCATCTTCATTCACTGGATTAAGCGCGATAAAACGCATACTGACCTCAAGGTCGTCTACTTCATCACGCAGTTTTTCACTCAGTACGGCACGAATCTTTTTTCCGGCGGATGTAGCGGCCATCTGATACTGCGCGTCGAAGTTCTGCACCATGTAATCGCTGCCGAGCAGCAGGATAATAGCTTCATCGGTGGTAAAACTGAGCGGTGGCAGAAAATAGCCCTCCACCAGTGAGTAGCCCTGCCCCGGTGATGAAACCACCGGAACACCGGATTCCATCAACGCCAGCATATCGCGATAGATGGTGCGCTTGGTGACTTCGAAAGTTTCCGCCAAATCTTCTGCCCGCTGCCATTTCTTGTTCTGCAATTCCAACATAATCGCCAGCAAACGATCCGTCCGGTTCATAAATCTTCCCTGAAAACCAATCCAATAGGGGACTCTGTTGCGTACAGCTATTATATCTGCCAGAATACTGCCTGATGAGGCTTATTTACGAGGCAACGTTTATGCGGCACACGGTTCTATTCTATAACCCGGTCAGCACATCAAAAGGCAAACAGCGTTTACCGCTCTCCTTATTGGCTGTTTCAGCGGTCATTTCGGCTGATTATGATGTCGAGTTCATCGATGGCAATCTGATTGACGACCCAGCGCAGGCCATCATCGAACGCGCCAAAGCGACTAAAGCCAAACTGCTGGCGGTGACAGTCATGCCGGGGCCGCAGCTTCGTCAGGCTGTACCCGTGTGTAAGCAGGTGAAAGCCGCGCTGCCTGACCTCAAAATTCTTTGGGGTGGATACTTCCCTACACAGCATTACAACACCGTTCTGAAAAGTGATTTTGTCGATTACACCATTGAAGGACAGGGTGAAGGACCGTTCCGTCGTCTGGTGGACACCGTGCATCAGGGCGGTTCGCTGGCAGATGTTCCCGCGCTTTCCTATCGCGAAGGTGATGGGATTTGCACGAATCCGCGTATGCCCAATATCCCAATGGACAATCTGCCCTGGTTCCCTTACGACAAACTTGATGTCTCTCAGTACATCGGCAGCAGCTATCTCGGCACGCGGGTGCTGAACCACAACACCTCATTCGGCTGTCCTTTTGCCTGCAATTTTTGTGCGGTAGTTGCTTTGAGCAATCGTCGCTGGCTGCCGGAAAGTGCCGAACGTGTCGCCAACATCGTCACCCACCTGCATGATAATTGGCAAATTAACGGCCTCGAATTACACGATATGGATTTCTTCGTGTCGGAACAGCGCACGGCGGAATTTGCCGAACGGATTACGGGCAAGGACATTCGCTGGTGGGCGCTGGGGCGGGTTGATACGCTGATGAGTTACAGCGATGATACGTGGGAAAAGATGAAGAAAAGCGGCGCGAAGATGTTGTTTATGGGTGCGGAATCCGGCAGCGACGAAACGCTCAAGATGATGAACAAGGGTGGCAAATCCGGCATTGCGCAAACCCTGGCGCTGGTAGAACGCATGAAGCACTACGGCATCGTGCCGGAACTCTCGTTCGTGATGGGCAACCCGCCTGACCCGGCAGAGGACATTAATATCACCATTCAGTTTATCCGCAAGATCAAGCAGATTAACCCGGCTACCGAGCTGGTACTGTACATTTATACCCCTGTGCCGCAGGAAGGCAGCATTTTGCTGGATGAAGCCACCAGGTTAGGCTTCCACTTCCCGGAGACGTTGGAAGAGTGGGCAAGCCCTGAATGGGCGAAATTCTCAATGCGCCGTGACCCCGGCACGCCCTGGTTCAAGGATACGACACGGCGACGTGTCCGCAACTTCGAATCGGTCATCAATGCCTACTATCCAACTGTGACGGATATGCGTTTACAGGGTCAGTGGCGGAGTGCGTTACGCGCCTTAAGCGGCTGGCGCTACCGGATGGAATATTATCACTGGCCTTATGAACTGAAGGCTTTGCAGCGGTTGATTCATTACCGCAGACCAGAAACAACGGGATTCTAGCGATTATCAGAGGGCAAAGCAGTGCTTTGCCCCTACAAATCGTTGTTGCGACGGCAATTGCAAGCAGCGCGGCAAATGTGCTATACTCGCGCCTCGTTCAACCTTTCACAATCCCTATCGAGGCCGACTGATGGCACATAAAGCTGTTTCGATTTCACTTTTAATCATCACCCTGCTCCTCGCCGCCTGTGGCACCGTTGCCACACCCGTCTGGTCAGAGCAGGCACAGGGAACACAGGCCGCGCTGGCCGTGACCAGTGAGCATCTCACCGCTATCGCGCCTACCGCCACAGCAACGACGGTTCCGCCAACGGCAACTTCAACACCACTTCCGCCGACGGCGACTACCGTTCCAGCTACCGAAGCGCCCAGCCTTGTTCCACCGACAGAGACCCCCGTCCCACCCACTGAAGCGCCAACAGTCGCGGCAGGCGCTCCCGGTACAGGTGGCGACCCGGCAAAGGGACAGGTTGTTTTCAACACCTTCTTCGAACAAACCAATTTTGCCTGCGCGACCTGCCACTTTTTCGATAAGGAAGATCGTTTGATCGGTCCCGGTCTGAAGGGCATTGGTCAGCGGGCAGCCGGGCGCGTCCCTGGTGAAACTAACGCACAGTACATTTACAATTCCATCATCAATCCGAGTGCTTATGTCGTGCCGGATTATCCAGATGGCTTGATGCCCCAAATCTGGGCACAGGTGCTCACGCCAGAACAGATTAATGATCTGGTCGCGTACCTGATGACACTCTAGGATTTCGTCACCTGAAAGCAAAAACCCCCGACTGCATAATCGGGGGTACTTCACTCAACAAATCACTTTCCTAAGGCAGATGACCTTCCTGTAAGCGAATGGTTTCGCCTTCCATATCTGCATCCGCCGGGAAACGCGGTAGTTCCATGCTGACGGGTGCTGTCACGGGCAGTGTAAAGTAAACCGCTGTCCCTACCCCCACCTTGCTTTTCAGTTGAATCATGCCACCATGCGCTTCAATGATCTGTTTGGCGATACCTAAGCCCTGCCCCATGCCGGGGACATGAATCATATAGCCTTCTTTGGTCATGGGTGTACCGCGATAAAAGCGGATGAAAACGTTGGGCAAATCTTCCTCTGAAATGCCCACACCGCTGTCACGGATGCGTAACTGCGCCTGACCTTTGACTTCGCCGCGAATTTCCAGCGTCAGTTTGCCGCCGGGTGTCGTGTACTTGATGGCGTTATCGACCAGATTGCCAATCGCCCAACGCAATCGCCGTTCATCGCCCAGTATATACATGCCTTTGCGCTCAATCAGGACATCGAGCGTCAGACTCGCTGCCGCCGCAACCTGCCGCCATTCATTGGCAATCGCCCACACCAACGTTTCCAATCGCTGTGGGCGCTGACCGTCACGAATGCCCGGTGTATCCGGCATGGTAATCTCGCGCATTTCCACCACCAGTTTTTGCAGCGCTACAGCATGTTTGCTCAATTCCCGCGCAACTTCCGCAACAGGCTGTTGAGCCGTCCGCGCCATTTCCGCCAGCGGCTTTTGCACATTCTGTTCGACACGTTTGAACCGCAACAGGCTGTTGAGCCGTCCGCGCCATTTCCGCCAGCGGCTTTTGCACATTCTGTTCGACACGTTTGAAGATAGCCGCCTGCGCGCGTTCCCGCCGTACATCCTGCGTAATATCGCGCACCACGACAACAGTGCCTACTCGCTCATGAGCGATGTTCATCACCGCAGCGACCTGTGCGGTCAACATCCTGCCATCGACTTCAACACGCTTGGGATCGCCCATCGCGTATATGCCGGGTGCAAGCACTGTCCCCATTTTTTCGCCAACTGTCGCCGTCAGCAGTTCACCCAATGTACGGCGCAGAGGCGATTTCTCACCTTCCTCATAGATCGAGAGATTGTGAAGGGGCAGTGTTTTGCCAAGCATAACTTTGGCGGGTTCGTTCATGACGACAACCTGCCCATCCATATCCTGCACGACTACGCCGTCCGGCATCGATTCCAACACCGCCGTTAAATATTCGGTTTCACGGCGCTGGCGGCGGAGCGAAGTCCGCAGTGCGTCCTGCCGTTCCTGCACATAATCAGCATAATGATCCAATGCCTGCCCGACTGCACCGATTTCATCATTCGGTTTCATATTGGTGCGCGAGACAGAATTCCCGGATGAAAGCGCTGTCGCGACCATTTTGACGCGGTTTAATCGAGCAACAACCATTGTGTTGACGATCATGAAGGCCGCGATCACCATACCTGCCGCTACTGCTGCCAGCGTTAACCCGGTCAACTGCTGCCCCATGCCGGTCAGGAATGGCGCATTATCCGCAGAAAAAACCGCCGTTACCCCCAGAACCTGTGGCCCGAACTGGAAAGGGAAATAAGCCGCCTGATACGGTTGGCTGCCAAGCAGTAAACTCCGTACCGGAACCTGCTGCGAGGCGGTCAAAGTCTGTTTAAACAAATCTGGCGAGAGCGCTAGTGCCCCGGCAAAATCACCTTCTGCCTGAAAAGTCGTTTGAAGGGCTGTGCTGTCTGGCCCATAAAGCATCACTTCAGCAGCGCCATCGGATTTGAGCGCATCCAGCACATTCCCCAGACGCTGACCAACAATCGCGATACCAATCAGTCTATCGGCATTATTGACTGCCACAGCCGTATAGAGAATCAGTCCTTCCTGAGTCCGCGCCAATTCAGTCGCGCCAACATAACCTTCGTTCTGAAC
>JBGAGR010000116.1:0-22302 GCA_044226645.1 Aggregatilineales bacterium | reverse complement strand
ATCCCACGCATGTCCGCCACATCATACAGACTACCGTAATTGTCATGCAGTCCCCGGTAGCCATCGACCCGAAACGGGGTATCGCTATCTGCAAGAACATCCGCAACCAGCTGCGGGGGTGTCATTGAAAGCTGCTCGTCTGGCGAAACATGATCGAAGTTGTAGACACTATCCATACTCAGGGCAAACAGATCGAAAATCAGCAGTCCACCCACCAGTATCCAGCGCAAAATGGATTTCGGATGATCCAGCAGGAAGTGCAGCACAAAATAAGTCAATGTGGCGATAAGGGCTGTTAGTGCAGCAGGGCGGACAGATTGCCCGTATGCTTCGCTATCGCCCAACCACAACGCGAAAATTGCGCCAGCAAAAATACTGGCGATAATGACCAGTGCCAGCAGTGCCTGCTGAATCCGCCGTGTCGCTTTGAAATCTTGCAGTTTATCCCAGGTAACCAGATGTGCAGAGCTCATCCCCGCCAGAATCGCCAGACTGAACGACACCAAATATGCCCCGCGTTCCTGTCCTCGGAAAAATCGCATTCCCGGCAGGGTGTTATAAAGCAGTGCGTAAATCGGACTGTTCGCGCCGAAGCTCAGACCCAAACCAACCAGCGCCACAACACCCCAGAACAGATACCCGGCTAGTCTTCGCCAGATGGCAATCGCCGCCAATGCTAGTCCGATAATCCCGACATACAGCGGCGACCATTGACTTGCTAAACTCGGAAAGACAAACTGAATCACATCCTGAAATGGAAAACCGTTACCCTTGTCGTCAAAGCTGAGTCCAGCGCGCGCCGTATGAGTCAGATACTCCGCCGCTGGCAAAAGTTGAACCGCTGCCAGTCCCGCCGAAATCAGCCCGAAAATTGCCGTCCCAATCACGAATATCCGCCAGTTATAGCGTCTTTCATAAACGCGATAGGCGAAAAAGGCGACCAGCAAATAGGTCAGGAACCAGCTTGTCTGTGGATGACCAGCCATCCATGAGATTCCCAGTGCGAATCCAGTTAGTGCCAGCCAAGCCCACTGTATCTTTTCTTCCCGCGTAGCCTCATAGATGCCCAATACCGCCAGCGGTAGCCATATCGCCGCTTCCAATAACGCCAGTTGCAGAGGTGGATAGGAAGACAAGAATCCGCCGTAACTTGCAATAATCGAAGCGATGAGTCCCCCGAATAGGCTTCCCGGTTGTCCAAGCGTCATCCGGCGAATCAGCCAGTACATGAATAACGAACACGCCAGCACATGAAATGTCATTTCCAGTTCAAGTGCGTGATACGTCCATCCGCCAGCCAGTTTACTCAGGAAAATCGTCGCTAGCCGGGGTGGATAAAATACCGCCGCCTGTGTATCGCCAATGAAGGGCAATCCACCATTATTGTATGGATCCCACAGTGGCACTTCTCCGGCTGAGAAGCGCTGGTATTGGTAGCCACCGAACGCGACAAACTGACCGGAAAAGTCGCCCATTTTCAATGATGCCTGGTCAGCCTCAACGGGTGTAAACAGTCGCCAGAAGAACAGCAGCCATAATGCAATCAGAATGAGGATGGCAATCACATCAGGTGGAATCAAAAAACGAGGTCGGTTCATTATGATTTATCTGTAGTTCGCCAGCACATCGATATGGCTCAGGGCGGCGGCAACTGCGACATCCAGTGTATATCCACCACCATGTGATGAGATGACCGGGCAGGATACCTGTTTTGCTTTTTCGAGTACACAATGCGTTAGGGTGCGAAAATCGTCATTTTCCCAATCCGTGATTTCATCGCCACAATCATCTTTATGAGAATCGTACCCGGAAAAAATGAAAATCAGGTCGGGCTTCCAGGGGAGATTGTCCACAGCGTCTTGAAATGCACTTAGGCTCTCGCTGGCTCGGTAGAACTTCCCCGGCAGTTGAAGCTGCTCAATAAAACTGTCATCATAAATCTTGTGCAAAACCGGGATATTGCACTGTCCAACAGCTTCGCCTGCGGTAGTTGTACCTAACCGCATTCCGGCTGCTTTCGCCATGTATAAATCGGCAGCACTATGAATACTTATACAGTAAACGCTTGAGTCATTGGCAAAAATGGATTGTGTCCCGTCGCCGTGATGAATATCCCAGTCCACTATTAGAATTTTGGCGAATCCTTGACTCTGTGCATAACGCGCGGTTACGGCTTGTGGATTGAATAGGCAGTAACCGTGTCCGTGATCGGCATAGGCGTGATGTCCGCCGAGCGCGAAGCAGTACGCTCGTTCAAGATTGCCACGCTTGATCTCATCAACGGCTTGCATCAGACCACCCAGACCATACTGGTATGCGGGTAAAGTGAATTCGTATCCCCGGCACTCCAAACTCAGTTTAGGGTATTGATCCGGTTTTTGTCCGTCTGCCATCAACTTGAGCGTTTTCAAATACCAATCCGTGTGGACTCGACCATATTCTTCGTAATCGGCTTTTCGCAATGGAAGCTGTGTGAAGTCCTTTAAGGTAGTTTCCATTCGCTGCCTGACCTGACTGAAATAGGGCACTGAATGACCCATAAACTCAATCTCGTTGACGGGCTTTGATGTTTCCACAGTTTGCGGATGGGTGTAAACAGCGAATTGGATCAAGGTGAACCCTCTGCTGGCATCACCCGTACACGGCTCAGATACACATAATTATCTGCCATGCCGCCGTCGCGTGTGACAACCCGCAGACGCGGGAATGAACCATCGTTTTCCTGCAAATACAGCCCGATTTCAAGTTCGTAGATTCCCGGTGGTGTATCCAGATTGACGGTCATGGTATGCGTGTCTTCGATGATTTTTCCCGGCTCCCATGTCGATGTCGGGGCATTCCACTGCACAGGCATTCCGTCCGCTCCAGCATAAATGCTTTGTGTCGGTGGATTCAGAATGTGCGCGAATACAATATAATCCCGCTCAAGTTTCTGCATTCCGCGCCAGTACAAGGTCAAATTTACACTGTTGCCTGCATTGGGAGTAAGGTCAGATAACGAATAACCCACCAATTCAATTTGATTCTCGAAGTTAATGCTAATTGGATTGGGTACATTCAAATTGCCCACGCGCGGCAGCAGTTTCACTTGCCCGATGGTCTTCACTTCATCGCCGTTGCTTAATTTCAGTCGTTGACCCGTCGCCAGATTATACCAGCCGATTTCGACATCCAGTGTCATAGGGGCATAAGCTGCTTGAGGAACCGAAATTGCGATAGGATTCGCCCATGCTCGTCCGAGTGGTAAATCCGATGTCGCCAGTGACCCTTGCCCCGGATAGATGTCGCGCTGACTAATGATGACTCCATCGGGTGTTAGCAGATGCACGAAAATACTTAAGTCATTCGTGGTCGGCTGGACGATTTGCCAGCCCAGTTCAATCTGCACATAATCTTCGGGATAAACTTCTTCCGTCAATATCTGCTTGTGGGTGAGTCCGATTTCGCCAGCTCCACCCGGTTCGCTAAAAATCGCTTGTACCTCTCCAGCAGATTGTTCCACTGGAGTGGCATATGCTGGTGCAATGACGAGAAATGGTGTCAGAATTGCCATAACCGCGAAATATCCCGCCGCTGCGCTTATCCCTAAGGCTTTTACGCGGTTCGGCAGCCACCAGATAAGTCCTACAGCCATCCACAGCGAAATCGATGACAGTGCTCCGAAAACCAATCGCCCCTGTGAAGCCGGCGTTTCGGCTGTCCATCGCAGGTACGATATGAACGTCACGATAGGCCAGATAATGGTGATAGCAGCAGGAATCCACCGTTCCACCGTCCATTGCCGTTTGACCAGCGTGTAGCCGATAAAAATAACCGCACTGATGAGGCTCAGACCGCCGATGATATTGAATATCAGGTAAACCGAATCGGGTAGAGGTACATTCACCCCGCCAAAAAAGCCCCAGTACGCCTGCGTAAAGCTAAATCGCTCACTCCAGAGTTGTGCTGCATTCGCTGGAATGGCGCGTCGACTCACGATTTGCAGGAACATATCCAGTCCGGTTGGATCACCATAAAGTTGCTGATTATGTAGATACCACCATCCAGCAATCGCGATGGTCAAAACGCCCGAAATAGTCCCGCCGATGACAATAGGTCGCCAATCGTGCTGCCGCCAACTCCTGATAAGCAGCCCTAACGCGACCAAAGGAATCAAGAATCCGATGTTCAGCTTTGCTAGAAGCCCAGCGCCCGTCACGACTCCGAGCAGGACGTAAAATCGCCACTGTGTTGATGTGGATTGTGGCTGAGTTCCATTTTTGACCAGTCGCACAATCAGAAGTGTGAGCAGATTGCCGAGTAGATTCGAGAGATTGTCGTTGTTGACCGACCCGCTGATAAATAGAAACATCGGCAAGAATGCGTTCAGTGCCGCTGCGCCGAGAGCGATTGATGGCTGTTCCGGGAAAATTTCGCGTGCTAATTGAAACGTGACCAGTACCGTTCCCAACCCCAGCGCAATTGAGAAAAAACGGATGATATGGACTGCCAGCGTTGTACCATGCCATGGGAATGCTTCCGCATCCTGCCTGTGGACAATGATATTCGCGTTGCCATCAGGCCGCACAACACCAATATCCGAGTGTGGATTAATCCGTCGCACGAAATCCATATCTGAGGTATCAATGCCCGCCGTCAAAACTGCGCTCAACATGTAATACAGCGGAGGTTGACTTCCTTCCTGCCTCCAGGGGCCACGATTGACCGGGTCTTGCGGTGGTAATTGCAGCCCATTATCTGCCATGTATTTGACCATCGGGTAATGCCAGAGTTCGTCAGAAGCCTCGAACAGCGGGGTAGTCACACTGTAGATAATCCCTATGACAACGTAGGTTGCCAGAATGGCATATAAAATGCGGCGATGGGTTGTTGTCATGCGGTGACCTGCTGGAAAAATTCGAGATAGGCTTTTGCGATTTGCGGCCATTCAAACTGCCGTGAAAGCTGCGCTGCCCCTTCTTGCAACTCCTGCCGTTTGTCTGGTGCTTCGTACAGATGACGCAGAGTCTTCGTGAGCGCATCGCTGTCTTCCGGCGGCACAAACGCCAGATTGTCACCGTCACGGAACAAGGGGATTTCTACTGCTGGAGTCGTCGTCACAATCGCACAGCCATAACGGATCGCCGCCATTAAGCTGCCACGTCGGTAGGATGCCCCGTCTGTAAAGGGCAGGGCAGTTACATCGCTGGCAGTCAGGTATGCTCCGACTTCGCTGTCGTTTTCCAGATAACCTGTCCAATGAATGTATTCGGTCAAATTCAGTGTGCCGATTAAGTCTTGAAGTTCACGGGTAAATTCCGCATTAGTTGGATCACTGCTTCCCGCGCCGCCACCGACCATTACCAACCGCGCCGGGATACCGCTGCCTCGCAGTTCACCCAGGCTTTGCATCAGGGTATCCAGACCTTTGCTGCGGTTGATAAGACCGAAATACGCGATCAGGAAATCGCCCGGCTTCGC
Source organism: Aggregatilineales bacterium (assembly GCA_044226645.1). Classification (GTDB taxonomy): domain Bacteria; phylum Chloroflexota; class Anaerolineae; order Aggregatilineales; family Phototrophicaceae; genus CFX2. The sequence goes on along the minus strand of JBGAGR010000116.1, from coordinate 16,842 downwards.
GCCTGCTCTTTCCCGCCAACCTGTTTCGTCGAAATCAGCAGGCAAATCCGTCAGAATATTACTGCCAATCGGGATGAGTTCCGATTTAACGATTTTGCTCACTCGTTCATAGTCCTCATGGTTGGTCAGAATCGCGCCCTGCGATGCTTTCGCCAGATGCGTCACAATCCATTGGCGCAGGTTTCCCGCTTTGGGGAACAGATAGGGGAAGCGTAAATCGTGGAAAGTGGTTACAACCGGAACCCCTCGAATTACATCTGGCAGCAGGTGTATCCAGGGTGACATACCGAATGCGGCGGTCTGAAATTGAATGTTGACGACATCCAGCGCCAACGCTTCGACCCAATGTCGGGTGGTATTGAAATTACTGAAGCGCCATTGCTCAATAGAATTGCTCATAGCGATTTGTGGATTTGAGTTGCGTGCCTGAGTGCTGGTCAGGATGGAAACGTATTCACCTTGCCGAGCCAGTTCTGCCGCGAGGATGCTGGTGTACGCGCCAACTCCGCCCTGCATAGGCGGATATTCTCCCGTGATGATGCCGATGCGCATTAACTGACCTTTAGCCCGGAACGGATGACCTGCCAGTAAGCCTGAATGCGTTCTCGCCGCATATCGCGTTTGTGACCGAGCATACTTTTTATGCTCTCAAGTCCAATTTGGCTCATGTAGCTGACAAGCAGAAAAAACCGCAAAATCTGGGCCGTGCCCCAGCCATGATACTTCCGGAAGTATCGTAGTTTGCTTTCCTGAAAGTAGATGTGCTTATTGGCGGTGACTTGTTCGCTGCTTTTGCCGCCGTGATGGATGATGCGCGCGCTGCCGATATAAGCCACTTGCCAGCCTGCCAGCTTGGCGCGTTTGCACCAATCCATCTCTTCGGAATACATCACGTAGCCTTCATCCAGTCCCCCAATTTGCTTGTACACATCGCGCCGTATCATCAGCCCCGAACCCTGTACCCAGTCGACATCCAAAATCGCGTTATCGTCTGTGTCATTAACGTAATAATAATTCATAAGGGATTTGGGTGCGTAAGGTTGCAGCCATGTACTTTCCAGAAACCCAACCGCGAGCGTCGGAAAATGCCGTCGGGTGGATTGCGTCGTACCATCGCTGTTGAGTGTGTGTGGCCCACTAATCCCAACCGCTTGGTGAGTATCCAGGTGAGCGATCATGAGTGCCAGCGCATCACCGATAACTTCAGTGTCTGGATTGAGCAGCATCATATAGCGTCCGGTTGCAGCTTTTAACCCGATGTTGTTGCTGCGCGTAAACCCAATATTCTCCTCTTGCGCGAGCAGTTTAACTTGTGGGTAGGTATCACGAATAAGATCTACGCTGCCATCTGTGCTGCCCGAATCCACCACAATAATTTCCACTGTATAGCCGTTCATCGGCGCAGCGAAAATGCTGTCCAGACAGGCTTTCAGGAATGCCTTCACATTCCAACTGACGATGATAATAGATAAATCGGTCAACCTCATCCTCTTTACGCTCAAAACGCCGCCATTATAGCAGAATTTACAATAGGTCTACGCTTAGATCACACTTCGATAACACATTGCTGTGACGATGAATGCATATCAAACAGTTCAAGAATTGGAGCAGTACATGAAGATCAAGAAATGGTTCACTCTGATAGGCCTATTTACTTTGTTGTTGGTGAGTGTTAGCGCAGTTGGTGCGCAGGATGCTACCGCTACCCCGCAGGCAGATCGCCCCGGATTACAGGCTGTTCGTATCATCGGTGATATTGTCGCACAGGAAACAGGTCTGACGACGCGCGAAATCTTGCAACAGGTACGCCAGGGGCAGACCCTCGCGGAAGTTATCGAGGCGAACGGTGGAGATGTCCAGTCCATCATTGACCAGTCCGTTACAGAACTTACGGATGCCATCAATCAGGCGGCTCAAAATGGCACCATTGATCAAACCCGCGCGGATAATCTTCTCACTAACCTTCAGGATGTTGTGACAAAGGCTATCAACGGTGAGTTGTTCCCCAATCGCGTGGATCGAGGGGCAGTCCGTCGTCAATCCGAGCAAATTCTGGTGCAAGCGACAGCAGATGCCACTGGACTCCGCCCAGCCCAGATTGTAGCCCAGTTGGCGCAGGGCAAAACACTTGCGGACATCATTACTGCCAACGGTGCTAGTGTCGATACTGTTGTCAATAACGCCGTTGCGACTGCCACTGAGCAAATCAACACTGCTGTAAGCGATAACCGCTTGACACAGAATCAGGCTGATGAACTGATTTCCGCACTTCCTACAGCATTCACAGAAGCAGTAAATGGCGAATTTCGTCAGAAGGCAGCACAGGTCGTGGTCGGCGCTGCGGTCATCCGCTTGGCAGGTGAGCAAACAGGTTTGACCCCGCAGGAAATCCGTCAGGAAATCCGCTCCGGCAAATCGTTAGCGGACGTACTGACCGAACATGGCGTTGATACCAATGCCTTTATTGAAAGCGCGGTAGCTCAGGCGAAAGAACGGCTCGATAAGGCAGTCAGCAACCAGCGCATCACACAGGAACGCGCAGATGAACTACTCACTCAATTTCGCGCGCGTTTGACCGAACGCATCACACAGGCTGGTGGAACTCAATAGTTATTGTGTAGTCCGGAAATGAGCCGCCCCATTATGGGGCGGTTTTCATGCGGATTGATCGGTAAGTTTGAACAACCGAGCAGCATTTTCAGTCGTTGCATTGCCCATTTCTTCGACGCTGATTTGCCGTAACGGCGCTAATCGCTCCACCATATAGGGGATATAGGCGGGTTCGTTTCGTTTGCCACGATAGGGGACGGGTGTCAAAAACGGCCCATCGGTTTCGACCACCATTCGGTTGAGTGGAACCTGTGCCGCGATATGACGCAGACTATCCGCGTTTTTGTAGGTAATCGGCCCGGTGAAACCCAGATAGAAACCACATGCCAATGCCCGTTCGGCAATTTCCGCAGGCCCGGAAAACGAGTGCAATACACCGGGGCGATCCTTCAGCGTATCAGGCAGTGCTGTCACCCATCGCTCCAGTATCGCCATGACATCTTCGCTGGCTTCCCGATTGTGGATGATAACGGGTAATTCTAGTTGTGCAGCGAGTGCGAGTTGAGTCTCAAAAGCCCGAAACTGCTGCTCTTTTGGGCTTTTGTCCCAATGATAATCCAGCCCGATTTCGCCAATCGCCACGACATGCGGTTTTTTCGCTAGAACGACAAGCTCATCCACCATCGAATCAGCAAAATCATCGCTGCTGTTTGGGTGAATGCCAACCGCCGCATACAGGCCATCATGCTGTTCGGTCATCTCGACAATAACCCGGCTGGTGGGCATGTCTATTGCCGGGTTGATGATTTTTGTTACGCCAACGTTCGCCGCTCGTGCCAGAACTGCGTCTCGGTCTTCGTCATAACTATCGAAATTGATGTGGCAATGGGTATCGACCAGATTCACCGATTTTCAGCTTTCAGGTGTTGCAGATCCGATTCGACCATCATTTGAATGAGCTGTTCGAATGTGACCTGAGGTTCCCATCCCAGCTTTGTCCCTGCCTTGCTTGGGTCGCCAACCAGTAGATCAACTTCCGCTGGACGCATAAATGATGGGTCTTGAATGGCGTACTTTTTCCAATCCAGATCGACACATCCGAAAGCGGTTTCGAGCAATTTTTCGACGGAATAAGTCTGTCCTGTAGCCACGACATAATCGTCAGGCGTATCCTGTTGCAGCATCAGCCACATCGCCTGGATATAGTCTCCAGCAAAACCCCAATCGCGCTGTGCATCGAGATTACCAATCCGTAGTTCATTCGCTAAACCGAGCTTGATGCGTGCTACATGATGAGTGACTTTGCGTGTCACAAACTCCAGACCACGTCGGGGACTTTCATGATTGAACAGAATCCCGCTCGTCGCGTGCATGTTATAGCTTTCGCGGTAATTTACGGTGATCCAATGCCCATATACTTTCGCTACACCATAAGGGCTGCGTGGATAGAATGGGGTAGTTTCCTTCTGAGGGACTTCCTGTACTTTGCCAAACATCTCACTACTGGATGCCTGATAAAAGCGGATAGTAGGATCAATCGTGCGGATCGCATCCAGCATTCGCGTCACCCCCAGTGCTGTTACATCCCCTGTAAAAACGGGCTGTGTCCACGATGTCTGCACAAAACTTTGCGCCGCCAGATTATATATTTCCTGGGGGCGTATCTCACTCAGTGCACGGGTCATGCTGGTTTGGTCGAGCATATCACCGGATATGAGCTTGATTTTATCTTGAATATGTTGAATACGTTCAAAGTTGAGCGTACTGGTTCGCCGCACAAGACCGAAAACTTCGTAGTCCTTTGTGAGCAAAAATTCAGCGAGATAAGAGCCATCTTGACCGGTAATTCCGGTTATCAGGGCACGTTTTTTCATGACGAGTTTGGCCTCCAGGCGAGTCATTGTCTAAGTAGTGTTGTGTTTTCTATCATGTAAATGATGCATTCGCAATATTTATTTCACACGTTTTCGGCAGTCATTCAGCACATCCAGCACAGTATCTTCGAAATTGATCGTTGGCTCCCATCCTGTTGCGGCCTTCAATAAGGAGGCATCGCCCAGAATAATCGGCACATCAATCGGCATCATACGCGCTGGGTCAGTGCGAACATCAATTTTGACAGTGCTGTAATCAAGCAGCATATCCAATAATTTCTGGATACTGATTGGTTTGCCAGATGCAATATTATAAACGTCACCTGGCATTCCCTTTTCCATAATCAGTCGGTAAGCACGCACCACATCGCGTACATCCGTAAAGTCGCGTTGGGCGGAAAGATTACCAACTTCCAAAATGGGTTTTTGCTGCCCGGCTTCAATTTTTGCAACTTGAATTGCAAAATCTACTGCCACAAAACCCTCACTTTGACCGGGACCAAAATGATTGAAAGGGCGCGCACGTAAAACGGGCAGGCGATGACTGAGATAATACTGCAAACCCAGCATATCCTGTCCCACCTTGCTTACGCCATACGGATTTGTGGGTTTTAATGGGGCACCTTCTGTAATAGGAAGCTGCTCTGGGCGTACCGGCCCATAAATTTCGGCAGAGCTTATAATTAAGATTCGCGGATGTGGGTTAAGCTTGAGGCTGGCTAGAAAAATATTCAATTGTGAACGAATATTATTTTCCAGTGTTTCCCAGGGGGCTGCGAAAGAACGGCGCGGCGATGCTTGTGCAGCCAGATGATAAATATGCTCTGGTTGTATCTTTTGAATTAAATCATCAACAAGTTTTTCGTTTTTAAGATCGAGTGCATGACAAATGACACCCGCTGGCTGAAACTGTGTGTCGTCAAGAATCGTTCCATGAATTTCGGCGTTTGGATTGCTTTCCAGAATCTGTCTGTGGAGATGTCCGCCGACGAATCCCCCCACACCCGTGATTAATATGCGCACGATGCTGCCTCGTCGTTTGATGATGGATGGTATGTGTGTATTGTACCAGTGTTGTAGTGTTGTGTTATCCAGTTGCGAAATATTGGCTCATTGTAGCCAATCTGGTTGAATGTGCTACCCTGAACCAACCGGATACGTGAGTACGAATGCCTGACTGAGTGCCTGTCCCGGTTGCTGTATGGCAAAAACGTCATAATGCAGTCCGGTATCCAGCCGCAGTGATGTGATGATCGCTGTGACTTCATCCAGGGTGGAGTCAAAAATATAGACATTGGATGTACCAACTGGCATAAGGACGACACTGGATGCACTTCCACCACTGGTGCTGTCAATGCTTTTCTGAACATTTTGCGGAACAAAGGGGCGATCACCCGTCGCATCGGTGGGCAGGGTGATTTCAGGCGCTTGAGTGCTGTCTGCGGTCGCTAATCCCAACTGAATATCGCTTTCAGGACTCAAATTGATGAGACGAATGTGCGGTGACCGACCATCGAAGATCAGCCCCGAATCCGGCACAAGCAGCAGTCGAACATCGCCTGGAACGCTTCCATAAGCGATCATGGTGTAGCGAGTGTTGCTATCCAGGGTTGGTTCCAACTCCGCAATTGGCGTGCTGCCTCCATCAATCGTTATTTGAATTGTGGGGGTCAAATCATCAATTGATGTCAAATCGCTTCCCTGTTGTGGCGGCAGTCCCGGCAGCAGTGGAGTATTGTTGAGCAGGAAATCTACAGCGTGCTGATCTGGCAGGGCATTGACGAAGCGCACCTGAGCAGCAGAGACTGCTACTGGAGTTCCATTTGTATCGACATTACCTTCCAGGTTCTGGTCAGTGCCAACATTTTCGCTCAGGATGATTGGGTTGTTGTCCATGCGACCTGTAATCAGATACAGATAGCTCAAGCCTTGCTCAAATTGCAGATTGTTGACAACTTCAACCGTATTTAAATCGCCATTTTGATCGGCTGCGTCCGTGTGAAAGTTGTAACTGCTGGCATCCAGCAGAATACTGATTGGTGGAGTTCCATACACTAAATCAGACACACCCGGAATTGGCCCAGCGCTTGCTTCCAGTTGGATACTGGGGAGATTATCCAGTGTATTCATAAAGGCCACACGCGCTTGGCCGGGCGGAGTGGGGGAGAGATCTTCTGCGAAACTCACAATGGTAAAGGGCGCTTTTGCACCGAGGAATATCAACGCCATATTTTGCTCCGCCTCCAGCGTGATGGTTTGGCTGGCAAGCGGCTTAATGGTGCTGCGATCTGCCCCGGTCTCATAAATCTGGACGGTAAATTCCCCGGCTGTGACATTCTGGCGCTCGGTAGGCCGCCCAAATCCCACCTGACTATTGAGCGGCATGTCGTCTAAATAAAAATCAACAGAACTGACTTGCGCCGACGCATTGATGACCCGCACGGTTGATCTTCCCGGTGTGCGTGTGTTGAAACTAATCACACGAGGACTGTCAGGATGACCAGCCAGAATTACAGTATATTCGGTTTTTTCCTTTAAGTCAGCTTCGTAATCGACCAGTTTGGTGTCACCACTGTTGAATGTTAATGTGCTGCTCCCGGCAGGCTGTATGCCGCTTAGAGTCATTTCGCCGTAGTTCACTGGCGCTGTTAAATCACCACTTTCACTTCGCAGGACTACCGCACCCGCTCCACTTATCGCATGAATCACGCGGATGATACTTTCACCTGCGTTAAGTGCTTCAGTCTTATCAGGCAGTGCCGTGAGACGAAGTTGGTCGGCGTTGCCACTGATAACCACCAGTAGAGCCTCACCGCCCTTAATACTTAAAGCTGTCTCAAGCAGCGGTGCAGCGTTGGAGCTTGATCCAGTTGGGACGAGTTTTAAAGTGTAATCATTCGCTCCGATAGGGGTTGATTCGGTATATTGACCGAATGCCAGATTGGTTGCGATGGCCTGAAGCCCTGTAAAGATGTTGAAAGTGGGTACATCTGGTGCGGCATTCACAAAACGCACAGATGCCATAGCTTGCGGAGTGGATTCAATATTTTGGCTGATTGGGGTTGGGATGGGAGTATTCGTGATTTCAGTGGCCGGAATCGGACTGGGAATCAGGGTGGGTAGAGGTAAATCAGTGGGTTGAATTTGCGCCTGTCCACATGCTGCCAATACTGCTGTTAAAAGAATGAGTACCCCGAATCGCCAGAAGTTACGCATAAAATCAACCTTTTATAAACATGTCCTATGCCGATTGTAACCATAACTGCGTAAATGGACATTAACGAAAAAGTCCTGCAAATTTGTTTTGAATTTGCAGGACTTAACTGGTTAGGTCTTATGCATAGGCTGCTAGGGCTTATTTCGGCAGAACTGCGCCCGCCGGAACCCAACCGCGCGTTCCGTCTGGCAGTTCGATATAGCTGAACGTGCCATCGGTAAACAACAAAGTAGCTTCCTGTCCCTTGGTCAGTACGGGCAAACCATTGCTATCGCCTCCCGGTGAACCGGTCATTGCTACGACTGCATCATTCACCACCACTGGAATATGGGTCAGGTTGTTCTCGGTAGGAGTAGGTGCTGCTGCCGATGCGACGGGAATGATGGCCGCACCGGGGATGTCAGCGATTTCTGCTGGCTTTCCGTTGAAGGTAATGCGCACAAATACGGCTGTATCGGTCTTGGCCGCAATCCAGCCTGTCGTATCTTCGAATGTGACCTCAAGCCAGTTGCCATCATCCGTGCGTCCGCTGATGATCAACTGGGTTCCGCTGGGGATTTGTGCCAGCACTTCGGATTCAGCTGTCGGCTCACGGCGCAGGTTCAGATTTGAACCCGAATCAAGCACAACGGTAGCGATATAAGCGTCTTTAGCCGGATTAACAGTGGGCAGAGCAACGGGTGCTGCACCCGCTGTGACTTCGCCGCGCGTATCGTCTGGCGTAATCACGAGCAGGTTGCGTTCATCCATCTCGTCCAGCTTAATCGAACGGTTATTGAAGCTGTACTCGACATATTGCGCACTGACCCATCCGGTAATCGTGCCGCCTGCCGGATCGGAATACTTCACAAAGACCCAGTTTTGTTCCTTATTGATACCCAGGAATTCCATGACGGTTCCAGTCGGAACACGCGCCAGAACTTCACCATCGGCTTCGGCAGTACGGCGAATGTTCAGGTTAACGCCCACGTCCAGGTTGAATGCCGTAGCGGCAACACGATCCTTCGGTACAGGAGGTGGTGTAATAGCAGTGTTGGTCACTTCACCGGGTAGATTAGAAGCTGTCAGCGGGAGATCCGCTAGCCGCATTTTCTTGCCCTTTTCATCACTGACCTGAACATACAAGGCATTGACCCAGGCTGTGATACTGCCACCATCTGGCGTGTTATAAGTGATATTTAGCCAGGTAGCTTGTGGATCAAGATCCTCTTTTTCATCTTTGAGTAGAGTTGCCGGGTCGACGAATTCATAATCTGCTGGTGGAGCAGGAGTCGCGCTCAGTGGGATATTTTCAATCGCGCCTTCACGCCCATTCACTACCAGAATGGTTCCAGGTGGGACTGTGCCCAGCGAAAGAGCATTGCTGTTCGGGTACTGCCGCAGTTGCAGATTAGCATCAGCATCCAGATTGAATACCCGTCCGGTTGGGCCAGCCGGAACCACAGGTGCAGTTGTTGGTGCCGGAGCAGGGGTAACGGGTTCCAATGTTGGCAGTGGTGCCAGTGTCGGCGCGGCAGTGGGTTCGACTGCTGCGGTCATGGTTTCAGTGGCTTCCGGCGGAATAGGGCTTTCCAAAACGAGCGCTTCCGGTTTATCAACAGTGCCGTAGACCACCAGCACATACGAATTTCCGGCTTTTACTGAAACCGTATCTGGTGTCAAAATCGCGTCGCTAATCGTCTTGCCGCTTGGTGCAACTGCGAAATCATAATCAAATTCCGGGATGTCCAGTGTTCCGGCAGGTACGCCGAATTCCAGACCCGGAATGACCTGACGACCATCTGCCAGCAGCAGGTCAACATTTGGCCCAGCATCAATCGCGTGAATGGCCGTCAGACGTGCCTTGCCTGCATCCAGCGTGCTGATGTCATCCGGGAACGCCAGGAAGGATGGTGTGGTTGCCGAAGCTGCTACCAACGTGGTCGCTGAAGCATCAGCTACCGCAACGGTCTGTACCCACAGTGCGTTAGTCGCGCCTGTAGGAGTGACCTTCACTTCGTGATTGCCTGCCGCAGCTTCGAAATAACCTGTTGCTGCGCCAAATTCCAGATTGCTTGCTGCAAGTTGTCCGTCAGAGTAGACATCTACTCCCGACGCGCCGGGGATAGCATGGACGAAGCGAATCAATCCACTACCCTGAGCCAGGACGCTTGTTGCGCTAAGGATAACAACGAATGCTATCACAGCCAGCGCAAAAATACTTCGTTTAAGTGAATGTTTCATATTCCGACTCCTTAATCCTTCTCTACAACCAGTGTTCTGTCGGGCATCGGAATAGTGCTTTTAGAGCCGCATCCGATACCCATCAGACAGGAATAGACTAGGTTCCTTCTTGCCACTGGCTCAGATATTCGGCCTGCTCTGGGGTTAGGACATCAATATTGACACCCAACGCCTCCAGTTTCAAACGAGCGATTTCCTGATCGACATCATGGGGGATGGTATACACATCGGGCGACATGTTCTTGGCATTCTTAACCATGAATTCCGCGCCCAACGCCTGATTAGCAAAACTCATATCCATCACGCTGGCTGGATGACCTTCAGCGGCAGCCAGGTTAATCAAACGGCCCTCACCCAGCAGATAGATTGAGCGTCCATTGATTTTGTATTCTTCCACGAACGGACGTACCAGACGCGGTTTACCACCGCTCAACTTTTCCATTGCAGGGATGTTGATTTCAACATTGAAGTGACCCGAATTCGCCAGAATCGCGCCATTTTTCATCTTCACTACGTGATGTTCATCGATCACATTCTTGTCGCCTGTAGCGGTGATGAAAATGTCACCGACTGCGGCAGCCTCAATCATCGGCATCACACGGAAGCCGTCCATAACCGCTTCCAGGGCGCGCAGCGGATCAACTTCCGTTACGACGACGTTAGCGCCCATACCTTGTGAGCGGCTGGCGATACCCCGGCTGCACCAACCGTATCCGGCGACGACGATGGTACGTCCCGCCAGCAGGATGTTCGTAGCGCGGATGATACCGTCCAGTGTACTTTGTCCGGTTCCATAACGGTTGTCGAACAGGTGCTTGGTGTTGCTGTCATTCACCGCGATGATCGGGAATTTCAGCGCGTTGTCTTTTGCCATTGCGCGCAGGCGGATAACGCCCGTTGTGGTTTCTTCCGTACCACCGACGATTTCATCCAACAGTTCACGCCGGTCTTTGTGGATTACGCTCACCAGATCAGCGCCATCATCCATCGTAATGTGAGGCTTGTGATCGAGCGCTGCTTTGATATGTTCGTAGTAAACCTGATTGTCTTCGCCCTTAATGGCATAAACAGGGATTTCATAATTCGCGACCAGCGACGCGGCGACATCGTCCTGTGTCGAAAGGGGATTCGATGCGCACAGCACCACATCCGCGCCACCCAGTTGCAGGGTGTGCATCAGGTTCGCGGTTTCAGTGGTCACATGCAGACAGGCCGAAATACGCATACCTGCCAGTGGTTTTTCTTTAGCGAAACGTTCGCGGATTGCCCGCAAAACAGGCATTTCCTGTTCAGCCCACTCGATACGGTAACGGCCTCCCGTTGCGAAATCGAGATTCTTTACATCATGTTCGACAGTCATTAGCGCTCCTCATATACATGCCCAAAACGGGCGCATTTTATCACAGGATAGATAGATTTAAACGGACGATTACCCTACGCGGTCTCTATTTAGAACTTGAAACCTTAGCCGATTCGCTTTCAATTAAGCTGTCTAACTGCCCCTCATCATCCCACTCGGTACGGAACCGCTCAACAAATTCCGGGATCGTGAAATGATGATTCTGCGTCCCCACATTTTCCAGCGTATAGGTCGCGCACAGTGAACCGATTTCTGCACATAGTTTGAGGGGAAGATTCGCGGCTAACCCACGCAGTAAACCTGCGCGGAACGCATCCCCGCTCCCGGTGGGGTCTTTAATCGTATCGGTGGGGAAAGCGTCAACTTCGCTCAGGTCGCCATTCTCGTAAATGTGACAGCCGCGTTTGCCTTGCGTAATCACCAGAATTGGAATTGCTTTGCGCAAATCATCCAGCGATTGACCCGTCTTTTTGCAGATCACTTCTGCTTCATAGGCATTCACGACCATTGCGTAAGTGCCTTGCATATCCCGCTCCAGTTCTTCGCCGGATAAACGTGACACCTGCTGGCTGGGGTCATAAATAAAACGAATGCCTTTTTCGCGGCATTCCTGCGTCAGCTTGGTCATGGCTGTCGGATCATTGGGCGAGACGATTACCATGTCTGGTGTCTCTTTGCAGGCATCCGCCAGACTATAATCCTTCGCATGGGCCATCGCGCCGCTGTAGAACGAACCAATCTGATTGTTCTCCAGGTCGATATTGGCAAAAAATGATGCCGTGAAGACATCTTTGATTTCACGAACGGTGCTGGTATCGACTCCGGCACGATTCAGCCATTCGCGGTAATCGCCGAAATCGCGTCCAACGGTTCCCATCAATTTGGGGTGTAACCCCAGTAAAGCCATCGTATAAGCGATATTCGCTGCAATACCGCCCCAGTGCTTGCTCATATCCTCAACAAGAAAACTCAGGCTGATTTGATGCAGTTGGTCAGCGATAAACTGGTCGGCGAAGCGCCCCGGAAAACGCATCAAATAGTCATATGCAATCGAGCCTGTTACGATTATATCCATCGAGTCTATCTCATTTAAAGTGGTTTGAACGGACGTAAGTTGAGAGTATACCACACCCCTCCAGACCGTTGTAGAATAGAAATTGGTGTCTATATTTTTACGGTCAGGATGTTCGATGGCGATTTTTAACCACACCCGTTTGACACAAAATGTGCTTGACCTCGACATTCGCGGACTGCGGCGTGGCGCGTATAGTGACAAATATTTCGATAATGTCGCCCACGTCCTGGGGGGAGCTATCGCCGCTCATGACACCTTTTCCGGGCATAGCCCTCGTTCGCTCCCGGTTGATCCAGTCGGTGTTTCCGTTGGCGATTTGGAAGTTGAAGCGCAGATTTTCAATCGTCGTTCTCCCATCGCGTTGGTCGCTGGTGTAGATAATGCGCTGGTCATGCTGCGTCACGCCACCGGGTATATTAAGAACGAACAGTTTATCGAAACCTGGAATCACCTTGAGGTAGAGGCTGTCGAAGATGGTTCATTAACCCATTTCGAGGGTGATACCGAAGATGTCGAACCTGTAATCAAAATTCGGGGACGCTATCGTGATTTTGCCCTATTAGAAACACCCATTCTCGGAATATTGACTCGTGCCAGTCGAATTGCGACCAACGTCTACAATACTTTGAAAGCGGCGCGCGGTAAACCCGTACTGTTTTTCCCTGCGCGGTTTGATCTGCCCGAAGTTCAGCCCATAGACGGTTATGCTTATTGGTTAGCTGTCCAGCGTTATAACCAGGATGCGGGTAAGCAGGTATCGCCGCTGGTCAGCACCGACGCACAGGCCAAATGGTGGCATGGACGTGGTGGCGGAACCGTACCTCACGCGCTGATTGCCTGCTTTATGGCGGATACAGCAGCGGCGATGGTCGCCTTTGCCAACTACACTCCCATTGAAGTACCGCGTGTGGCGTTGGTTGATTTTAACAATGATTGCGTTGGCGATTCACTCAAAACACTACAAGCTTACTGGCCGCATTATCAAGTCGCTTTGGCGGCAGGTGATAGTGAAGCCCAGAAACGCTGGACATTGAATGGAGTGCGTCTGGACACCAGCAGCAATATGCATGATGTCTCCGTCTCGCCCACTTCAGAAGGGGGCGTGAGTCCGGTGCTGGTGCGTACCATCCGCGCGGCACTTGATCGGGCTTGGGAAAGCTGGAATGTTCCACCGCAGTGGGTAGATGCCGCCCGGAATTATTGCCGCAGTGTACAGATTGTGGTTAGTGGTGGTTTTAATGTTGATCGTATCGAACGCTTTGAGCAGGAAGGTGTTCCTGTTGACGTGTATGGTGTTGGCTCGACCTTTTTACGGAATAGTGGCGATGTAAATACCGATTTCACCATGGATGTCGTCCGCGTAAAAGTACGGGATACCTGGGTCGATATGTCGAAAGTCGGGCGAAAAGCCAATGAAAACCCGGAATTGCGCCCGGTTGATCTATCGGCTCTCTGAACTATTTATTGAGGATTCTTGAATGTCGGAAAATGACAATAACCAAAATGATGAACGCCCGGAACGGATTCAACGTCCTCGTCTGGATGCCGATAAAGGTCGTGAGCCGCAGTTTATACCCGCCCAGATGGGACGGCGCTTGATTTCCCTGAATGCAATGGCCGAACGCATTGAAGCTGCGTTCATTGAGGAATATGAGGGAACCGAAGAACTACGTGAGGCGGATACCTCTGCCAAGCGCTTGAAGTTGGTTTTGCAGACGACTAACTATATTCTCACCACCGAATCGGCACAGTTATCCCAGCGCGAAAAATCGGCTTTGGTCTATCGTGTCCAGAGCAATCTTTTTAGCTATGGCCCGCTCGATTCGCTGTTTATGGATGACAATATCACCACTATTTCGCTCGAAGGCGCGGATCAGGTATCGGTGCGCTATGGACATGATGAACTCGTTTCTCTGGGGCCTTTGTTTCAGAGCACCGATCATCTCAGAAAGGTTATCAAGCGCCTGCTGATTGATGCTAAGGCTGAACTGCGTGAAGATCAGCCCTATATTGAGACTGGCTTAATGGTTGGGAATCGCCCTGTATCAGTGAGCCTTGTTTTTCCACCAGTCGCTTATCAACTCACAGCGGATATTCGTGTCCATCCACAAAAACAACCCTCATGGGACAATCTCGTTGACTCCGATTTTGTGACTCAAAAGGCTGCTGTTTTACTTCAGGAGTTAGTTGCTTCGCCTTATGGCCTCCTAATTGTGGGTGAGCCGGAATCCGGCAAGACGACTTTGTTAAGTCTGCTGGCGAACACCTTGCCGGAACCTTCACGGACAATTTCTGTGGAGCGTGCTGGCGAACTGCGGCTTCCTCTGGGCATGGAGCGCTTGATGGTGCAGTGGCCTGTTGGGAATCAATCGGGTGTATCTTTTGGCGAGCAGATTAATCAGGCATTGGATAAAAATCCCGCTTGTATCCTGCTGGACGAAGTACGTTCCGACGAGCCTTTGACTATTGCGCCGCTTCTGCAAAAGCCGGATGCGCCGCGTCAAATCTGGTCATTTCGTGGCACGATTTTCGCTAAACGCCTGCAAAGCTCATTGGGTATGCTCGCTCGACGGGCGGATATGGGTGGAGGGGAAGCCCTCGTCAAAGCACTCTACGAACGACTGCCTTTCGTTATTACCGTTAGTCGTGTGAATAACAACCTTCGTCTTTGGAGTATTGGTGAATGGCAGTTCAAACACAGTCCGGATTACCCAACCTACACCATCCTGATGCAGGTTTCCGAAGGTCAGCTTCAATTAACAGGCGAACGCCCCACACGCGAATTGGAACTTCCTAACGACTTTTGGAATGTCTAGGACGTGTTGCTTTGGTTAATTTATTATAACTTGACAAGGACTTGTGTTCTGATGTATCGTAAAAATGCCTGTATGGTCGCACCGCTGCCATCAGGCTGCATCTTAACATCTTCCATAGTCACAAAACCGTCATTGCCAGTGCTGCCACTGCCACAGTTTTGAGGGGAATTACCCCTCTCCATCCCGCCGCCATTTCTGCCATTCGTCCCCTCGGATATGACATAACCGGATGGCAGCACATGTCAGCGCGAACCTGAGGCTGCCTTTTTACTCAGGACTCAGGACTCAGCACTCAGGACTTTTCTGGTAGCTGGAAGCTGGTAACTGGCAGCTTAACTTGGAACTGGGAACTAAGCACTTGGAATTATCTTTGTGGTTTCCACCACCGCCACAGTTTTTTGGGGGAAACCTTCCCCTCACCATTGCACCACCATTTCCACCATTTCACGCGGGCGAATGCATGTCAATGACTGTCAATTGCTCCCGGAAATCGGCACTCAGGGGACTGCTGCCGTCATCTCTGCCTTTGTACGGCGGAATAGGCAGTCATAGTTTGAAACTCAATGCCATAACTGGAGTTCCTGACAGCCGCTAGGGGATTTTGTCGAGCAGCGTCCATTCGCTTTCATCAATTTCCCAGTGTGGATAAGCGGCAATCCCATCAATTGCCTGAGGATTATCACTGGCGGCTATGGCGGTTTGTACGCTGTATAATGCGTTCGCCAGATATTCTGTGGTAATGTTATGGCTGAGTGTCCATTCTTCGGATGCTGGAACACCAACCAGAAAATCTACATCTATACCCTCCAATGCCGCCGCGCTCATTTCGATCTCATACTGCATCCATGCGCGGTAATCGCTCGGAAAGAACAATCCCGAATCATAGGCCATCATGGCGATTTGGTCGCTGTTTTGCCCGATTTCTCGTAAATAATTGCTGGATCGGTTATCAGGCACGATAGGGTATGGGAAGAAGGTGACACGTTCTGTCATTTGCAGCGCCCGTGCCGTTGTCGAAAGGGTAGCCTTTTGTGGTAGCTTGGTTCTTATCGCCTGTAATGTTTTGATAAAAGCCTCATCCCCATCTGCGATAGGCTCTGCATTCAGATGAATCCCGTCAAAGCCATAATCATTGACTAGCTGCGCCGCGAAGGCTGCAATAGTATTTCGAGTCTCCGCGTTTTCCAGCCGATTAGAAATGAAATTGCCTTCTGCGGTTGTCACCTCAATCGGCACACCGATCCACGCGAGTACCTGAATTTCAGGTGCGACCGCATGAAATTGATTCACAAAATCGGCTGCATGATCGTAAGTTGGATTGAATACGTCTCCCGGTTTCAGATAACTCACATAGGCAAAAACCGTTGTGACATGATGACCTTGCAGCTTTGTCGCTAGATTCCGAATCTCGCTGCTGCTGTGTGCCCTCATAGCCCAGTCAATTTCCAGCCAAACCGCCTTTTCCGCATGATAGCCTGGAGGGAAATCAGGCGCTTGCGGCGGCAGTCTGAACTGCCATGCCACCCATACCAGCACGATAGTAATCAGCAAAAAGATGATTCGCCTAACTCTGAACAGTTTATTGATGGCGACTAAACCTGTTCTCCCGCCACCGCCCGCTTGAGATTTTCGGTAAAGGGCGGCCTCACGATACCGTTTTCTGTGACAATGCCGGATAGATAACGATTTGGTGTTACATCGAAGGCCGGATTTCGCGCATGGAAATG